>DATEDU010000218.1:0-12466 GCA_035281525.1 Pyrinomonadaceae bacterium
TCGAGCCCAGCAGCTTAACATCTGCATTGAATCTTGTAGCGAGCGATCCAGCTTTCTTAACATCACGCGCGAATATGGTGACATGACATCCTGTTTGCTTCAGTCCCCACAATGCCGCACTCGCTGCGCCGCCAGCCCCGATCACGGCACATCGTGCATCGCGCAAGTCGCCTGCCTTTCGACTCAGGGTATTAAAAAACGCCGCGCCGTCTGTGTTGTAACCACGAAGAGACTCGGCGTCGACCACAATTGTGTTTACGGCGCCAATCTCCTGGGCAGCAGGATCGATCCAATTCAGTTGATCCATCACAGTTCGTTTGTGTGGTGCCGTGATACTCAACCCACGAATATTTAAGTCAAGCTCGCGTGTACCCGGATCGACCATGCGCTTGATGAATGAAACAACATCATGGACCTCGAACGGGATGTACACTCCGTCGAAATCCACAGCAGCAAAAGCAGCGTTGTGGATGTGCGGCGAGATCGAGTGCGCTACCGGCAATCCCACAAGGCCCATGACCTGACGCTCGCGAGTAAGTTTGTCAATACGATAAACACTTTTTAGTTGTTCGGCTGTGATCTGACCCGGCGCGGTCGCTCCTTCACTATCAAGCGATCCATACGTCAAATAGCTTCCTCGAGCCGGACCCAAAATGCGGGTTGCTATTCCTGCCTGACCCATCGCAATCGCAATCACCTCTCGACCGTCTGCACGCGCGCGGTCGAGCAATTCAAATATTGGAATGCAGTCTGTTACGTCACGAGCCTGAACGGCAATCTTTATAATTCCCACCGGAGTGCGCGCCAGACGCTCGTAAATCTGTTCAAGATCAGCGGGAGGTCCAGTGACGTCGTGTTGAGAACCGATTACGCGTGTCCAATCGAATTCAGTCGCGGTTAGGTTTTCGACTAGATCGAGCTCGAGGTCCATCAAGTACGAACTCGGCCACTCCTGTTGTCGTGTCCAGAATTCAAAGCGAGCGTCGTAACTTAGCTGGCGGTAACCGCCCTGTTCGGCAGGTCGAAACGTAAGGATTGTTGGCAAGTCTGTGCCGCTAAGAACTTCATCGATACGTTTCAATTCGGCATCTGATAGACAATCAAGCCGAAACTCGAGCGCGTTCCCTTCTCTCCTAGCACGAGCCGCAGCATTCTTCAGACCGTCAATGGTTTTTTCACAGATTGGAATACAGATTCGAACTCGATGATGGGCATTCATCCAAATACCGAGTTCTACTGTTTCGGCGGCTGCGCTGAAGCGTCAAGCACGCGAGTAGGAGCTTCAGTTCCGAGATGGCGAGTTGTACCTTCGCTGACGCTGGGTGGTTGCGATACGAGCTCGCCTGTGTTGCGAGTTGGAAATGAGTTAGGAGGAGCAGACGGCGCAACGATTGGCGGTTGATAACTTCCGGGCGTGATTACCTTATGTTTCTGCTCTTCTCGGTAGCGGACATATTGGGCCAAGCCGCTGCCCATCAGACCAAAGGCGGGTATCAACATCCAAAACCACCAGCCAATGCCCGCTCGGGTAAAGAACAGGGCCAGAGCAACGAAGAGAAACGCAAGCCCCATAAAGACGTTCCTGAAGGCGGCCTCAATGGCAACTTCCTTGTGTCTGCGCCGCGCACGTCGTTCCGATCGCGATAAGCCTTCTTCACTTGGGGCAGATAATTGACCACTTAATGCCTGGGGCACGAGGCTGATGTTGGCGCCGCAGACTCTACAGTAGCTAGCGCCGTCAAGGTTTTGCGCTGCACATTTGGGACAGAACATTGCCCTACCTCCGATTCATTCAATCGTACTTCGCCACGCTCTCAACTCGGCCCCGCTGCCTGATGGCTTCGTACAAGAGTACACCGGCGGCGACTGATACATTAAGTGACTTCAAATGTCCGAGGACAGGAATATGAACCAGCTTGTCGCAGCGTTCCCTCACCAACCTGTGCAAGCCTGAGCCTTCACTACCGAGGACGATCGCGGAAGGAAGAGTCCAATCCCAGTCAGTGTAGTCTGAAGGTGCTTCTGCGGCTGCGCCAACGACCCAGATGTTACGTTCTTTCAACTGCTCTATCAAACGAACAACGTTCGTCACGCGAGCCAAAGGGACATATTCGACTGCTCCGGCCGCAGCTTTCGCTGCAGTGTCAGTGAGACCAACAGAGCGCCGCTCGGGTATAAACACGCCATCGACTGCAGCACATTCTGCGGTGCGTAAGATGGCTCCGAGATTTCGTGGATCTTCGATGCCGTCGAGGACCAAAAAGAGTGGGGCTACATCTTCATTGCTTCCTGTAGCGAACTGCTCGAGTAATTCATCAGCATCTGAATAACGCGCGGCGGCCACTCGCGCGACGATTCCCTGGTGTGTGATATCTTTCCATGACCGATTGAAAGCGGCGCGCGGCACACGATGGACCGGCACTCGTGCGTGCTTTGCCATCGCGAGCAACTCTCGGAGTCGTTCGTGACGCGAGCCTTCGGCGATCGTGATGTTGTCGATGGTGCGCTTGCCGGCCTTAAGCGCTTCAAGCACCGGCATTAATCCGTAGATCAAGTCTGCCCGGTGGGCCTGTTTTACCGGGACGTTTTCGTTATCTTTCGGCAACGACTCCTCCAATACTTGGGATTATACCCGTCGTAACACGCAAGAGCAGAAGGTCCAAAGATGGTACGGTTAGTGACTTACAAACGAACCAGCCTCGTGATATTCCTCGGCGTGGCGGTTCTCTCGGCGGCATGTGCTGCTATGCGGCCACCGAACGCGGGTGGTCCAGACGTGGGCCAACCGTACCCGATAGTTGTTAGTGAGCAGCCTCAAAGAAGAGAGGCGTCGGTACTGGCGCTAAACCGGTTGGCTCCAGGCAATCTCCAGCAGGACCAAGCGAACGTTCATCTGCAACCAGTGACCGCAACTATCAAAAGTTTGCCGGCCAATCTCTCAACTCCTTTATTACTGCCGAAGGTTGGTACGGCCGCCGAGATGAATGAAGAAGAAACGCGAGAGGCCCTTCGCAGATTCATCGATGATTGGCGCAATCTGATTGGGGCAAACCCATTGCAGCTCTCGCTGGCGAACAGGACCGATGGGCCCGACGGAATCAAGATAGCAACTTACGAACAACGTCCTTTTCGGTACCCGTTACGAGGTGATTTTGGAAAGCTGGAAATTCAGTTCACTGCGAATCGAAGGCTGGTGAATGTATCAAGTAGCTGTATTCCCGATGCGGAGCGCTTGCAGGCTGCACTCACGGCAACCGCACTACGAGTGAAACCTGAAGAAGCGGTCGAACGACTGCTGAGTGAGAATGTGACCTATGTCGATGCTCAAGGAAATCAGCACACATATCGCCTTTCGGAAACTAACAAAGTAACGCCTGGTGAAGTCGTAACGTTCGTACGAGCGTCAAAAGATCGTTCGGATATTCTGGAACTTTATGTCGCTTGGGAGATCAACGTAGCGGACGCGCCGTTCAAGTATGTGTACATAGACGCAATTACAAATGACATCATCGCAACGCGATAGAGTGGCCCACTTGACCAAAGGCCGCTGACATCGCATCCTTAGACAATTACAAAAACATATTATGGAGCGCTTATCAAAATGCATAACTTCGACCCGACTAACAATATTTCATGGCAACTGGGAAATCGCGGCAGAGTTGCAGTATTCATTGACGGAAACAATCTTTTTCATGCGGCGCGTTTTCACAATATAGATATAGATTACAACAAATTACTTCGCGTACTTCTCGGGGACGGACGACTGCTCAGAGCGTTTTTTTATACCGGAGTCGACATTGGGGCAGAGCGACAGCAAGGCTTCCTACTTTGGATGCGACGAAATGGATTTCGTGTCGTTCAGAAAGAACTCAAGACGTTTTACGATGGAACGCGCAAAGCAAACCTTGATGTCGAGATTGCTGTCGACATGCTCTCACTTGCCGGACGATACGATACAGCAGTCCTCGTGTCCGGAGATGAAGATTTCGTCTACGCTGTGAACGCGGTTGCATATAAAGGTTGCCGCGTGGAAGTTGCGGGCTTTCGTTCCAACACCGCGCCGAAATTGATTGACGTAGCTGACTATTTCATTGACTTAGGCGAAATCGCAGAGAAAGTTCGCAAAGAGGTTGTTCATGGACCTCGTTATGACGAGCGCGACTTGCATGACCACATACCGGCTACATTTATTCCTGAACATCTCGAGATGCAACCGGACCAGACGGCGCCGCCGTATCAACCGGCAATGGCTCTTGATACCGAAATGAACGACGGCGTCGACGATTTCACCGTCGTTGCCGAATACATTCGCATCACCGACGAGCACTGAGCCGGCCTCAGAATGAAGCGCGAATGAAGATCTTCACTGTCGAAGAAGCAAATGCTTTGCTACCAACTGTGCGCGGCATCCTCTCGCGGATTCAGCGCGCGCACAAGCGACTCGGTGGGTATCAATCTGCCGCAAAGCAAGCTGCCGAAGCGGCTGAGAAGGGCGGCGGCGGCATGCCCAACGGCCTGCGCTACGCAACTCTGTTAACGGAACTGACCAGCCAGATCGGCGAATTGGACGCACTTGGCGTCCAGCTCAAAGACTTTGATCGAGGTCTCGTGGACTTTCCGTCCATGCGAGAAGGTCGGGTCGTGCTCCTCTGCTGGCAAATGGGCGAAGGCGACGAGTTGGAGTGGTGGCACGATGTTGAAGCGGGTTTTGCCGGACGCACTCGTCTGTAAATGAGATTTCCACAGGGCTCGTTCCTCACTGAAAAATTCTTTCGAGAAGCTCAACCTCAACTCTCTGAATATTTTCTAATTGACCACTTAAAGTAATTCCTGATAGGATGCGGCGCGACTGCGCAGTGCGCTTGGGTTTAGCTCTTGTACCCGTCGCTGAAAGCTGTCTCGGACGATCCCTTTGGAGACTTTGGTATGCGATGTCCCTCGTGCAGCGCCCCCCTTGAATCTGGTGAAGAAAAATGTCCCGATTGCGAACAGCCGTCATCGGGCGCTGCTCCGAACGAGCCAGAAACTTCCAAGCTAATTGAGTTTCCCGGCGTCAACAGGTCGACAGTTCCCCAATGGCGGCAGCAGTTAAGCGAACGCGTGCGTGAAGTTCAGGAGAAGCGCGCTCGCGAGGCAATTCTGGAAACGGCGGATGCGAGCAACAATGGGAACGGCTCGTCACCTCAGCTGGAATTGTTGCCGCAAGCGGAAATCCCACCAGTCAATCCTTTGGTATCTGCCGCCCTCAAGCGTATCGAACGCGCTCATCAGCAGTCTGCCGAAACTTTAAACGATCCCGTTCAAGTCCCTTCCTTCGCCGCTGTTGCTTGCATTGGTGATAATCAGTTCAGCGAGATGCCGCGAAGCAGCGTCGAGTCGAACGTTATGACTGCTGAGCCTGAGGAGTTGGAAGCGGTTCCAGCCGATGCTCCCGCTCCAGTTGAAAGAGTTCATAACCTGGTTGTCGTTCCTCCACCAGTTCGTGAGGAAAGTGCCATCCGTAATGTGAGCCGCTCAATTCAGCCAAAGCCAAGGCGAATGATCTCAGACAACCCTAACGACCCTGCGCTCAACTACCTCGACTCAGTTCGTACGACACATCGCGTTGAAGTGACGAAGTACAGACATGCATCGGCGGGTTTCCGTTTTCTGGCCGCAATTGTGGACCTGTTAGTCATCGTCTTACTTTGTTCTCCGTTTGCTGCGGTTGTGGAACTGTCAGACACAGGCTGGCAGAATGTGCGCGTACTTTCCGTTGCCATTGCGGTCTTTTCGGTTGTCACGTTTCTTTATTTAACGATCTCCACAGCGCTGACGGGCCGCACGTTAGGCACCCGCCTCTTTTCATTACGCATCGTTGATGCGCGAACTGGTCTGATTCCTACCGGTAAACAATCGGCCGGCCGAGCTTTGGTGTATTTGGTAAGTCTGTTGACCCTCGGGCTCGCATCGCTGTACGCGCTTGTCGATCCCGATAAGCGCACAGCGCACGATCGCCTGACCCGCACCGCCGTTATTGCGGTGTGAGGTCTTGGCGTGAACCAGCAAACAATCGAGCAGATCGTCTCCGAGATCGCCGGCGAGTTCACCGGCCGCTTCTTAGGAAAGATCTTCCAACTTTCTCCTTACTCGCTCGCCTTCGACTTCGGATTAAAGCAAACCTATCTCTTCGTTAGTGTGGAGCCGGCCGCGCCACGCCTGTATTTAATCAAGCGGCGCTTTCGAGATCTCGAGAAGCAATCGATCGCGCCATCACCGTTTGTACAGGTTTTGAGGAGTAGTCTTGGCGGCGGTACGGTACTTTCTATCAACAAAGATGCAGCGGAACGCGTGGTCCGGCTGAGTTTCTCACATGACGAGGATATCAAAACTTTAGTGACTCAACTCACCGGACGCTCAGCAAATCTCTACCTTTTGGACCAGAGAGGCTACATAACACACGCGCTGCGCGCTCCACAGGGTCCCGGCCAACAAGTTGGCGAAACGTATGAACCACCTTCGGCTCAGACAAAGCAGTCACAGCAAGAGAGCCCTTTTAAGCAGGGGGATTTTTCGACGATCTCTGAAGCCGCGGATGCTTATTATCTGCAGCGCGAAGCCGCCGAATCGTTCTCATCGAGAGCAAATGCTTTACTCGCAAAACTCAAGAAGGAGTTGGCCCAGAATCGAAAACTACAAAACAATCTGGCAAAGGACCTCAGGACACATGGCGATCCTGAACAGCACAAGCGAAAAGGAGACCTATTGCTGGCGAACATCGCTACCGCTCGTCGCAGTGGTAACAAAGTTTTGGTCACAGATTACTACGCCGATGGCGCACCCGAGATCGAAATCGAAATTGATGAGAATCTGACTCTGCAAGATGAAGCGGCTCGGTATTTTTCACTTTACACTAAGGCAAAGAGAGCAATATCGGAGATTGGCAAGAGGCAGGAACAGATTGCGAAGAACATCTCTCAACTCGAAGAACGGAAAGCGGAGCTTGAAAAAATCATCGCTGCGTCCGATGAAGCCGCGCTCGGGGAGCTTGAAGGCCCGCGAGACACCAGCAAGAGCCCTAAAACTAAAAAGAAGTCGTCCGACAGAATTCCAGGCGTGCGTGTTTACCGCTCGAGCGACGGGTACGAAATCCTCGTCGGACGCACCGCACGCATCAACGATCAGCTGACCTTTCGAGTCGCGCGCCCGCATGATATGTGGCTGCACGCGGCAGATTATCCCGGCTCTCATGTCATCATCCGCAATACGTCTCGAAAGGAAATTCCCCATCGCACAATCCTTGAAGCAGCACAGATCGCAGCGAAGTTCAGCCAGGCAGGCGACGATTCAAAGGTGTCGGTTCACTACGCACAGCGTAAATTTCTTGCGAAACCAAAAGGAGCTGCCGCTGGATTGGTGCGAATGTCCAGTTTCCGTACTGTCACAGTGCAGCCCGGAGAAAACGTGCCGCGAATTCACGTGGGCGAATAGCAAACTCAAAAGAAACGTTGCAAAGACACAACACAAAGAAGATTCCATGAGGCTATAGTTCGACTATGTAAACCACAAGAAAGGAAGTCGAACAATGGGACTATTCGATAAGATGTTTGGGCGGGGTGCGTCAAACGCCCAACAACAACCACAGGCCCAGGAACGGTTTAACGCACTCAAACAAAAATACCAGTCCGTGCTGAATGCGGCCGACCAGCAACACATTCAGTTCCTCAACCTGCACGTTGAGGACAACAAGCTTTTCATCCGCGGCATTGCGCCTTCGGACGAAGCTAAGAACGCGTTTTGGGATCAAATCAAACTGGTCAATCCCAATGCTGATGATATAACCGCCGACATTACGGTGGATAAGAGTCGAGCGATGGGGGCGGCTGCCGGTGGCGGGAGTGCGCAAGCCGGTCAGACTTACACGGTGAAGTCTGGAGACAATCTCTCGAAGATCAGCAAGCAGTTTTACGGAGATTCAGATGAGTACATGCGGATCTTCTACGCGAACCGCGACAAGATTCGCGATCCCGATTTGATTCAGGTGGGACAGCAGCTCACGATTCCACCTGACGACGACAAGTAAGCACGACCTCAGAGATGGTAAGAAGAGCGGCTTTCAGTTTATTCTGAGAGCCGCTTCTTGCTTTTTAATCCAGACTGCCTCTGTGGAGTTTGCTCGATGTCGAAAACATCCTTGCTTCTGATTGGAGCGATAACCTTACTGACTGGCAGTCTGATCCCAAGCCAACCCGATCGTAAACTTCCGTCGTCGGTACCTCTAAATCATTTCTATGTAGTGGTGGACTCTGATACCTATAAAGCCATTGAACAAAGCCCGTTTTTGAGAAAGGAATTTGCAGTAAGCGAGCAACGTACCACCACTCGTACAGATATGTCTTATACCGGCGTCTACTTCTACGGTGACAACACTTACTTCGAGTTTTTTGACGCATCGCAAACTGCCGTCGGCCGGCTGTCCGATAGTGGTCTCGCTCTGGGTGTCGACCAAGCCGGGGCTCTGGCGTCAATCAAAACTGAACTGGCTTCAAGATTCTCGCTCCTGGAAGACCCGATAACCAGAGGGTTCGAAGGACAGCAGGTTCCCTGGTTTTACATGGCGGTCCCGAAGAACTTTCCCATGTCTTCCGGCCTTCGATTCTGGGTAATGGAGTACCATCCGAAGTTCTTGATGGAATGGAATCCTCGCTCAGGTGACAAAAACGATGGGATTAGTCGCAAGCAGATACTTCGGCGCTACGCTGACGTGCTGAAAGGCGTTCCTGCGAAACCCTTCTTAAAGGATGTCATCGCCATTACAATTGCGGCCGACGAGTCAACTCAAAAGAGCCTGATCGACTTGTGTCGACATCTCAATTATCGCGAACGAGTGGATGGCAGGACGACGATCCTCGACGGTGACGATATCGAGATCCGCCTCGTAGACGAAACTAAGGACGCTCGTGGTATTCAGCAGATTACAATGCGTGTCACTGGAAAACCCAAGCAAACCGAATATCGGTTTGGAGCAAGGTCAATCTTAAAATTTCATGGAAACGGCCAGGCAACCTGGTCGTTTTAAGTTCTGTCACGCAGGGTACTTGTTCAGTAGATCTCAGGTCTCAATCGTAAAAGTTGCCGGTTAGCACTCTTCAGCATCTTAGCCCTCTGCCTACCGACAATCGCTGCAACAGATCCGCAGATTACGCCGATGATCTAACGAAAAGACTGCTAACCGGCGTAATCTGTAAAGACGTAACCGTGCGCGCGAGTCGAATCTAACTTGCGCGCACGTGCAGTGCTATACTCCGTGCGACCAACCTCACCCCCGTCTGGTCAAACACGATGTCACTTCCTCACTTTGATCGAAATGGTGATTTACCGGTTGGCGTACATCGCGCTTCGCTCATCGAAGTTCTCACGCGCTTCGGTCACGCGACGCCGCAGCGAAAGCTCGTGTCCACACGGCTGGCTCGCATATATGAACTGGCGAAAGCTACGGGTAAGCTCGACCGGTTTATTATCTTTGGCAGCTATATTACGACTGAACCTAACCCCAATGACGTTGACATCATTCTGATAATGCGGGACGATTTTCGCCAGGAAGCGTGCCCGGCGAAAGCCAAACCGCTATTTGATCATGCCTTCGCGCAGCGAGAATTCGGAGCAAGTGTGTTTGCAATTCGGCCTTCGCACATTCTTTTTGAATCGGTAGACAAATTTGTCGAGAACTGGCAAATAAAAAGAGATAAGACTCGCCGTGGAATCGTGGAGATCATTACTGGAGAATTGACATGATCAAGAGTGATTTAGAGTTGCAAGCGACACGAGAACGGATCGCTTTCTTTTACGGCATCCTCATGCAGATGCGCGTGACAACTGAACCTGAAGAATACGTGTTTATGGCCAACAGTTATGTTTCTGAAATTGAGAAGATGCATGCAGAAGTTCTCGAGTACCTGAAGCGCCATCCCAGTCAGATTGTCCCCGCGGAGGCTGCCTGAACGTGAGCCTCGCCTATCAGGAAAGCAAACCCGATAAATCCGAAGAACTTTTTGCACGCGCTATGGAGGTGATGCCGGGTGGGGTGAATTCGCCGGTGCGCGCGTTCCGAGCAGTAGGCGGAACACCGCGCTTCATCAAGAGTGCGAGTGGCGCCACCATCACCGACGTCGACGGACGTACCTACATCGATTACGTCGGATCGTGGGGGCCAATGATTCTCGGTCACGCCGATCCCGAGACCGTCGCCGCGATCCAGCAAGCAGCCGCCGGCGGCACTAGCTTTGGCGCGCCCAACGAACTCGAAGTCAAACTAGCAGAAGAGATCATCGACGCCGTCCCTTCGATCGAGATGGTGCGTATGGTCAACAGCGGCACCGAAGCCACGATGTCCGCCATTCGTCTGGCACGCGGCGTTACCAGACGAAATAAACTTGTCAAATTCGAAGGCTGCTATCACGGGCACGGTGACAGTTTGCTCGTTAAGGCAGGCTCGGGCGTTGCCACGTTGGGATTGCCTGACAGTCCAGGCGTACATCCTTCCCTTGCACAAGACACTCTGACAGCGCCATTCAACGACGCTGAATCGCTTGCACTCATATTCGACCAGCACAAAGATATAGCGGCAGTAATTATTGAGCCTGTTGTCGGCAACATGGGCTGTGTTCCTCCGGAACCCGGCTATCTCGAGGCGGTGCGTAAAATTACCGACGAACACGGTGCGCTGTTGATTTTTGATGAAGTCATGACTGGATTTCGCGTGTCACGCGGTGGGGCACAGGAACTTTATGGCGTGATGCCGGATATCACGACATTAGGGAAAATCATTGGAGGCGGGTTGCCAGTCGGCGCGTACGGCGCGAGCAAAGAGCTGATGAAAAATATCGCGCCAACTGGTTCGATTTACCAGGCCGGCACACTCTCTGGAAATCCTCTTGCGATGACGGCCGGTCTAGTTACCTTGAAACGGCTCAGAGACAGATCAATTTATGAACGTCTCGAGACGACGACGGCGAGGTTATGTGCAGGATTATTTGCGGCCGCAACCGATGCGGGTATTGCAACCACGACGAACCAAGTTGGGTCGATGTGGACCACTTTCTTCAATACAGGAGCAGTCCGTGACTGGACCTCAGCAAACAAGAGCAACCGTGAACTCTACGGCCGGTTCTTCCATGCGATGCTCGACGAAGGCGTCTATCTTGCGCCGTCGCAGTTTGAAGCCGCTTTTGTGAGTACGGCTCACACGGATGAGATCATTGAGAGGACGATCACGGCTGCACGTCGAGCGATGAAGCGAGTGGCGGAACAGGGGAACAGAGAAACAGGGGAATAGGGGAACAGGGAATAGGGGAACAGGGAAAGATTTCGCAGTTTACCTGTTTTCCCTATTCCCCCTATTTCCCTGTTCGCCCGTTCCCCGGTTTTACATTGGCAAGTCAATCGTAAACCGAGTTCCCTTCCCGACCTGGCTGTCCACAGAGATCCGGCCACCATGTTGCTCGACTATCTGCTTCACGATGGCCAACCCTAACCCGGTCCCTCGCTTCTTGGTGGAAAAGAACGGCTCAAAAATACGATCTACTTTCGTAGGGTCTATTCCTTTGCCCTGATCTGCGACCACAACTCGCGCATAATTTTGAGGAATGGCGCTCTCTTGTTTCCCGGTGCCATTGACCGTCACTTCTTTCGTCGAGATCGTGATGGGAGACTCCGTACGGCTGGCATCAACCGCATTTGAAATCACATTCACAAAAACTTGCTGCAACTGATGGCCGTCCCAGTTTCCGGTTATCCGCTCACTGCTGAACTTCTTCTCGACTGGCGTCTGCTTTTGGTTGATGCTTTCCGACACCAGATCGAGACTGCGGTCGAGAAGTTCGTGAAGGTCAACCTGCGAACGCTCCAGCGCCTTTTGGCGAGAGAACTGAGTAACGTCGACTACGAGTTTGTTGAGGTGGGTAATTCCACGTTCGACGAGGTCGATCGTGTTTAATGCTTCTTCGTCTTTGACACTGTCGCGCAGCATCGACACGCCGAGTCTGATGCTGCCCAGAGGATTTCTGATCTCGTGTGCGACTTGGGCAGTCGCCTGGCCCACCGCCGCCAGAGACTCTGATCGACGCAAGCCTCGTTCAAACTCGGACGCTTCTGTAGCATCGACAAGCGTAACGATCTGTCCTTGATCGCCGTTTATGGCGAGCGGAGACGAGTAAACATCGAAAGTCTTTTCGGTATGCTCGCTGGCGTTTCCGCAGACCCAGCGGCCACGGTAAGTAGACTTGCTGACTTGCGAGTCGGTTGCTGCCGCGAGCATCTTCATCGCATCGTCAGGCCCAGACTGTTCGAGGATCGATGCGCCGATGACGGCACCGGGAAAGATATTAAGGAAGGCGGCGTTCGCGCTACGCAGTCTGTTGTCCTCGTCGATAGCGGCGACGGCACTCACCATTCCTTCGATCATTTGACTAGCGAAGGTACGCTCGCG
>DATEDU010000219.1:0-7208 GCA_035281525.1 Pyrinomonadaceae bacterium
TTCGGCTGATGAATACGGACGCTTTTTGCAGATGCTCCTGCAGGGTGGCACATTCGATGGAAAACGCATTCTCTCGGAAGCGTCGGTAGCAGAGATGCACAAGGATCATACGCGTGCTGCGCGCATCGAGTACACGATTTATGAAACGCACGGCGATCTCGATCCGGATTTGCTGCTGGCGCGTTATGGGATTGGAATGTGGAGAGAGAAGTTTGACTTAAACAGCGGACAATTGCAGGAGGTAAGTTCACAAGGTTACTTCGGTTTCAGTCCCTGGATCGATGTCGAGCGGAATTTGGCTGGCGTGCTGTCAGTACAGAGTCGCTTCGGCCGCATCATGCCCGACTATCTGGAATTGAAGAAAGAAATTCGCCGTCTAATCCCTGTAGACCCCCGCCCCTTCCCCTGGCAGTGAGGCTTCGCTCGTTGACAGCCGCGCAACACCTTAATTAATCTTCATCACCTCAACCTGAGCGGGTGTGGCGCAACGGTAGCGCATCAGCTTCCCAATGCGAGGATTGCGAGTTCGAATCCCATCGCCCACTCCAGGTTTGACGTTAGCGGGCGTAACTCAATGGTAGAGTGCCAGCTTCCCAAGCTGGAAGTTGTGGGTTCGAGCCCCATCGCCCGCTCCAGATTTCCTTACACCATATCTGGTCGACAGATCGTGCACATTGGTCCAGTGATAGTAAAGTACAGTCTTTAAAACTTCACGGGTAAAGAAGCTAATCCTCTTAAGAATATGCTTGGTCTCCAGCGCAGAGAATGAGCGGGATTCTTCAACCGCAGGTCTGGCAAACGCCGCATGAGAGTGGTGAAAGCAATCTGCGCTTCCATCCGCGCCAATGGTGCTCCCAAACAAAAGTGAATACCTTGTCCGAATGAAAGGTGTTTGTTTGGATCGCGTGTGATGAGCAGGTCGTTTGGGTTGTCAAATACGGTTTCGTCGCGGTTTGCAGATCCAATCACCCCCAAAGTCATCTCGCCTCGCGGGATCGTAACACCATGCATGATGGCGTCCTCAAGTGCGTACCGCTCAGTGGTCATGAGTACAGGTGAAGTGTAACGAAGGAGTTCCTCAACGGCCGGCTTCACTAATGAAGGCTCGCTCTGAAGCTTTGTCATCTGATTTTGGTTCTCTATGAGGGCAAGGGTTCCGTTGCCGATTAGGTTTACTGTTGTCTCATGTCCAGCAATCAACAACAGGAATACCATTGCCAGCAATTCATCTTCGTTTAACTTATCTCCTGCTTCTTCTGCTTTAATTAATGCACTTACTAAATCGTCCTGTGGATCACGCCGCCGCAGCTTGAAAAAATGGCGGAGATAACGAAGAAATCTCCAAACGCTTGGGATGACGCGCAACGTAGGACTTGGAGAAGTCAGTGATACCACTGCCTTGGACCATCTATGAAACTTATCGTGGTCCCTCGCCGGCACGCCTAAAATTTCGGTAATGATGGTCATCGGCAACGGGAGCGCATAGTCTCTGATGAGATCCATCTCACCAAGCGACACAACAGGATCGAGTAACTCGTCCGCAATGGCCTGAGTGCGCGAGCGCATTTTTTCGACCAGACTCGGTGTAAATGCCTTATGCACGAGTGAGCGCAGTCTAGTGTGATCAGGCGGATCGAGGTCAAGCATGTTTCGCTCCAGCGGTCGAAACATTGGCGGCGTCCAGGGCAGTTTGCGCAGTTGCTCTTTTGTCAGAGCGCTACGACGGTTTTTGTTGAATCGCTGATCGCGGAGAAGTGCAGCTACATCGTCATAACGGGTTAGCAGCCAGACAGGTGTTTTATCAGGCAACGTTGTGCGGTAAACGGGATCAGAAGCACGCAAGCGCGCGAGGAATGGAAACGGATCAGCTTTAAACTCCGCACTAACTATGTTCACTGGTTGAGTTGCACTCAATATTCTTTCCCTTGAATACGACGGTGGGTCTTAACAACTCTATCGTTTTCGTTGAGCCCGGAGACTTTCAACCACCACCCCAAGTACTGACAGCACTAAGACCACTAGAAGAATCGCTGCACCATGGTTTGGTCCAAGCGATCTGCGAAAGATGAAAACTCCAAGAGCGCTGAGTATGATGGCGACTCCTGAAACAATCATATAACGGCCCGTGACGCGATTTACTGGATACCAGATTTCGTCACTTGATAGCGTTTTCTGTGTGCGGCAGCCGTACCACGCGTTAGGCGGAATTCGACCCAGAAGCAAAGGTATGCCGAGTCCGATATAGATTATTCCAACAATCGAGAAGAGCAGTGCCGCGTATATGTTGTCGTTCATCTCCTGGAATAAACCGTCGCCTCACGTTACTTCCACCTGGTTAAAATCTCTTCACGCTGGAAATTCTTCAGGTTAAGCCTCAGTAGAAACAGCACCAGCAACACAACGACCACGCACGCGATAGCTACGGCGCTCGTGCTGATTGTCAATACCTTGCCGAAGATTCCGATGAGGATCATGAACGCCGGAACAATTACCAATCCAGTGAATTGATTTGCCGTTTGCGGATCACTCATCTTAGCCGAAAGCCGTATCGCGGCTAAGACGGACGCCATCCCCATTAAAGGAGCAAGCACAAATACACCGACGAACCAAAACCGCTCAGGGAGAAGAGCTGTCTCATAGGTTCCCCACGTAATCCAATTGACGATAATCGCAGCAAGAATCGCAGCCGCCCATGTCAAAATGATGCTTGGCACTAGTGAGGCGAGCAGCTTTCCGATTAAAAACTCTAAATCTGTGATTGGCGTAGCCAAAATTGGTTCCAGCGTTCGCTGCTGCTTCTCCGCCACAACGGAGAAGGCTGCGGAGATTGAAGATAAGCCTACTGGCATAAGCAAATAAAACGACACCAGGCTGCGCAGGAAGAACCTTGTAATCGCTTCATCAGTTTCGATGTGGGCGAACTCAGGTGTGTTTTTTACAATGCGAAGAATGGCAAGAATAGCGGGATCGTTTTGATCTATGGCTACAATCTGTGGTGAGAACGCTGCAAAAAGTACCGGCAGGATCACGGCAATCGGCGGCAGAACCAGATAGACCGGCAGCACGAATTTGTTTTTTCGGACCTCGCGTAACTCTTTCCGCAAGAAAAGCAAGCTGACGTTCACTTGCTCACTCCTCCCTCGTTGACACATTCAAGGTAGATGGTTTCGAGATCTCTGGTTTGCGGGCGAACTGCATAAACCTGCGCGTCAGTATCGACCAAAGCTCTCACGAGCTGGGGTGTGTTGATCGCCGGATTCTCCACCTCGAAGACATATTTGCCGTCTTTACCATCGATGCTCTTCACGAAAGGAAGTTTCATTGCCGCTAGCTGATGATCGACGAGCGGTGCGCGGAGTTCGATTTCAATTGGTGTAGTAAGACCAGCACCGGACCGAAGGTTCGTGAGAGTATCGCAGACGAGTAATCGACGGTTAATGATGCCTACGATATCAGCCAGTCGCTGCGCCTCGTCGAGGTTGTGCGTGCAAACCACGATCGTGCGACCTTCGCCTTTGAGCTTGCTAATCATCTCGCGCACCATGAGTGAGGCTTCCGGATCCAAACCTGCCGTCGGCTCGTCCAGAAAGATAACCTTTGGCTCGTGAAACACAGCCCGAATGATGGCGAGCTTTTGCTTCATCCCCTTCGAGAAAGTCCCGACTAGATCGTTGCGTCGCTCCCAAAGATTCATCGCACGAAGTTGCTCTCGGAGTCTTTGTTCGCGGATTGTTTCAGGAATTCGATAGAGTTGAGCGAAGAAGGTCAGATTCTCCCATGCGGACATGCGGTCATAAAAACCAGGTGTCTCGGTCAAGAGCCCGCAAACAGCCCGAAGAGCATTGTTTGATTGTCCAAGTTGATAACCGGCGACCCTGGCGGTTCCACTGTTGGGCGCAATTAAGCCGAGTAGCAATCGCACGGTGGTAGTTTTACCTGCGCCGTTTGGACCAAGTAGCGTAAAGAGACTGCCTTCCGGGATCTCAAAAGAAAGACTTTCGACGGCTGGGACTCCGTTGAAAGAGCGAGAAAGCATTGAGGCATTAATCAAGGGAAGAGTCTCCAAATGCTTCTGTCACACGCCGAATGATACGTTCCCATGAACGAAGGATTCGCGCCGAGTCGCCCTTCATTTCGCTCGAACAGGCTGGATCGATCAGCACTAAAAGATGATAGCGAATAGCGCCTGATAGCCCGTTGCTTGCAGACGCATACCAATACAGAGTACGAAGCTCGGTCGTGATTCTTTGTTTCGATGAGCGTGCCTCAAGATAGGCGCGCAATAAAGTGTCGTGCCGACGACGCGCTTCGGGTTCCCAACAGCCCAGCGAATGCAGCCACGAGGCCAAATCCTCGAGCGGCGAACCGAACCGAGCTCGCGACCAGTCGATAAAAGCAATTTCTGCTTTCTCGCTGGCTCGTAAGATCACGTTTCCTGTATGAACATCTCCATGTATGAATGCGGTTGCTTGCAGCAGCGCCGACCGTAACTTCGGCAAGGCAGCAACAACTCGGCGCAGATCTCCAATGCGCCGCCAGTGACGAACACCCGTTTCGTCGCGTGCATCGAGTGCAACAGCAAGAGTCTCGTCAGCAGACTTGGCCAGTTCACTTTCGTAATCCCAATCAATCAAGGTTTTTGGCTGCCACTCCTCGCTATCATGTAGCCGCGCCAAGGCTTGACACACTGCTGCGGAAGTAAACGTTTGATTCCAGGGCCACTCGGATTGCGGAGTTGCCTCCTCAAGATACAGATAGTCAGTGTCTTCGGTCGTTTCAATTCCCAGCAGCCGTACGGTTGGTGGAGCGGTTGAACGAGTCCATAGCTCGCGGTAAATAGTCGTTTCGCGTCTCTGCAAGCCACGCAGTTCCTTCACCACAAAGCTGCTGGGCCGCAGGTCCTTCGGCGGCGGGGAGCGGAAGATCGCCCGTACTACATGCGATTCAAGGCCGCCAACGATCTCCTCCAGCGAGAGTTCCAGATCCGCGACAGGAATTGACCAGGTCGTGGAAGCGAATCTTGTTGCCCGATTAAGCATGAGGCGATCATAGCGAAGTCCCAAGCTGCGGCGGGAAAAATCGAATGCTGCCGCACGATCGGAAATAGCTCCGAGAGGTTTGGACTAATTTGTCCTCAACCTATCTTGCAGAGATCTTCTGAGGCTACGATACCGCCAGCATCGTCTGGTCCAATCTCTGCCTGCGCGGCTGGTTCGCTGCGATAAAGTATCTTCAGAAACGGCGGCGCAATTAATGTGGTCGCTACTGCCATGAAGAGTACGACGCCGTAAAGCTCTGGTCCTATGACAGCAAGGCTCAGACCAATTTGGGCAACGATTATCCCGACTTCGCCGCGTGGCACCATTCCCATACCCACCTGCGCCGCCCGCTTGAAGCCGAGGTTAATGGCCCCCAAGCCACATCCGAAAAGTTTTGTTGCCACAGCCACTAACGTTACAAGCACGCAAAGAAGGACGACCGAAGAGGAGCGAAAGACATCCAATCGTAATTGCATTCCGATGTTGACCAGAAAGAACGGTACGAGGAATTCCGTCACGCCGTTTATTTGCCTGCGCATGTTGGGATGATCTTCAGACGCCTCCGCCATAGCCATCCCGGCCAAAAAAGAACCGATGATCGCTGCCACTCCGATAAAGGCTGCCGCTACTGATAAACCCAGGCACAAAACCAGCCCAAGAATAAACATTCCATGTCCGCTTCGGAGTCGATCAGCTCCTGGCGCGAAGCGAGTAACGACAGGCGCCCCCACGACAGCCATGAAAACCGTGAATCCAATCGCTAATGCAGCGGTCGTGAGTATTTCCAGGTAATTGACCGCGCCAGCAGCCATGCTGGACACTACTGCTAAAACGAGTAAGCCGAGAATGTCGTCGATCACTGCCGCGCCTAAAATGATGCGAGCTGTGGGCGCATCAAGCAGTCCCATGGCTGAGAGCACTCGGGCTGTGATGCCCACCGATGTTGCAACGAGCGCCGTACCAACGAAAAGTGACTCGACACTGGTGCTGCCCCACGCCATCATTAGCAACCAGCCGGCAGCGAAAGGAAGCACCACTCCGAGCACCGCCACCATTGCGGCACTCTTGCCTACCTTGAAAATGGCCGCGGGTTTTGTTTCTAAGCCAACGTTAAAAAGAAGGAAGATAACTCCGATCTCGGCAAGTATGCTGGTAATCTCCGATGGCGCCGCCAAATTTAGTAGGCTTGGTCCAATGAGAATGCCGGCGATTATTTCACCCGCTACCGCGGGCTGCCGCAGCCTCTCGAATAACTCGGCCATGAACTTGGCTGCTGCGAGCATTATAAAGAGGGTAAGAAGAACTCTAGTCTCCTCTCCCATCGCAGCTCCGATAAAGTAGTTCATACTTACCTTTCAACCACTAAACTAAGTGCTTGTGTAACTGAGGCAACCCTGTACTCGCCGCGGTGGCCGGACCGCGGCGAGCAGGATTGCCTCTATCTCACCCCAAGCAATCCTTATTCACCAGGACCGAAGAGCGAGATAAGGTTTACATAGTCAGCTCGGGCGGTTTGGTCCGCGAGACTCCGGTGGTTTGATGCTCGTCTTTTCGCGGTGTTCTTGTCCGCGTCGGCTCGAATAAACAACCAGCCAGAAAATTCCGGCTACGGCCATGATGGCAACTAATGTATAGATCACTGTGGTACTCATTGATTTCTCCTCGTTCACCTGATGAACAGGCGTTAAAACGCTGCGGACGGACGCACGCCATTGCATAATTCATTTGCGTGGTCCGCTGATAAAGAGATGCTTGTCTGCGCTTGTTTAGACTAGACGAGGAGGCGCGCGCCCGGACGGCAGTGATGCTAGAGCAACAGTGAAAAGGGTATCAGGATCGCTGAGTTCAGCAAAAACTCGCGTGTTGTTTGGAAGTACGAAGTGAATCCCAGTTATGACAGCAAGCGGTTGAGCTTGCAGTTCTCGGTCCGCCCTTTTCTGAGCCTGCGCCATCGGAACGCGAAAACTGGCCACCGTCTGAGAATGCGGGCGTGAAGCTGTCGTGCCGGTAGTTTGATGGAGGTTCTCTGCTGCGTAGTTCTCCAGCGTTGGCAGCGGAAGGAAGCGTGGCCCAACATTGCTTGAGACACATAACGAGAACAGCGCGGCAACAACTACAGTGGCGCGCAAAATCGAAAGTCTCGATAAGATCAACTGCATCATGGACTGA
>DATEDU010000220.1:0-7783 GCA_035281525.1 Pyrinomonadaceae bacterium
GAGGCACGACGTTTATTTTAGCTGCCGCTGACGACGCCGGATATCGCGACGAAAAGGAAATCATTATCAAGAGCAAGACAAACTCGCAATGATCTGATCCGAATTTACAGACCAGTCAGCGGAGATCGAATTCATCATGCCAAATTACACCGCCAAAATTATCGACAGCGAAATTATCGTCGGGCGCAATGAGGGCAATCACTTTTCCATCGAGATTACTCCCGACCCGGCCGGTCTGACCGACGTGATCGTGCGTGTTTCCATTCCGTGTGGGCCAAGAAAGATCGAGGAATGGACTTTCTTACTGGATAACCAAACGGCACGCCCGAATGTCAATTATCGGCTTCCAGCCAATGCCGAGAGACCCGTGAAAATCGATCTATTGCCAGACACTGGTCAGCCGGCGCCGCCTGCAAGTTACCTCGCCTGGGAAATACCTTCCAGGGGAATCGTCATTGGCCCAGGTGCAAAAATGAAAATCGAGGTAACCGGGTTGGCTGGAAACATCCCTCCCGGCACCGCCAGGGTGATCGTCGGGATTCGTGATCGGGGACCCGTCGCGTCCAAACCATTTACCGAGCAAACATTGCCCGTGGAAGTCAGGTTGAAGCCCGACGACGAAACGGGGGTGAAGATTCATTATTTCACCACGTCGAAGGACTACATCCTGCACGCCAGTGAAGAAGAAGTGATTGTCTCCTGGCATACGAGCAGCGCGGTGAAAACCGTAACGCTGTTCAAGAACAACGTCAAAATTTGGCCGCCGCACGGTGGTAGTAGTGATCTGTTTTTCTCAGATAAGCCAGGCATCACGTCCGTCTACCGCCTCGAGGCGATCGGAGACGTCACCGGCACCGAAGATCGCGAAAAACAATTGAAGGACGGTAAGCTCGTCGAGCGCAGGCTGACGGTTCAGGTCGCACAGGCCGGTTGGAATCGCCAACCGCTGCAACAAGGTTATCCCACCGTGCTGATGAGGGCTCCCTCTTTCAGACCCGACGAGTCTGAGCGGCTCTACGGAGTCTTTGTCGATCCAAAGGCTAATCATGTTGGGCTTTATTCATCGGCGACCGGCTTCCCGCCCTGGAGGATGGAATCAAACGGCAAGGATTTCAAAGAGATCTCGGTCGTTAGCGATGGGCGGGAATACTATCTAAGCAACATGAGCCACAGCCCCGGAGTTGCCAGCGGCGGAAAGCTTTGGCTGGCCGGCGGCAGCTCAGTGGATCCGACACAAACTTCGAACGAGGTGTGGTACTACCACAAGAACGAGCAAACCAAAAATGAAGAGTGGGTCCGAGCCAAACCCGGCTTTCCTGCGCGCATGGGCCACTGCGTCGTCGATTTCAAAAACACACTCTGGGTGCTGGGCGGTTCAAACGGCGACAGGGCACTCAACGATGTGTGGAGCTATGATCAATTAAACCAGAAGTGGATCCAGCAGACGCCTAAAGCCAACTGGCCCGCGCGCTGCATGTTTGCCGCGGCCGCGACTCCAGCGATGCCGGGCTTTTTCGGATTTGAAAAGGAAAAGTTGTGGATCTACGGCGGCACCGATGATCCTGACACTATCGTCGCCAAGATGGATCTATGGTCGACGACGGACGGCATTACCTGGCAGGAAGAAAAAACTCTTGCGATCGGTCCGCTGCGTGGACAGCCCAATGGCGCAACTCTTTTCTGGGACAAGGGTCTGCATCTCGCCGGCTCCTTCAAGTTGGGAACCAAAGCAGACGCCAGAAGCTACGACGGAGCAGTTCTGTCTGAGATGGTCTATAGCTTGAGCGTTGAACGCCTTCTCTGGGAAGCCAATCCAGTGAGTTGGGGTTGGGAACAATTCGGCGGCAACACTTTCCTGATGCAGTCGATCGTATTCAATCGATTTTGGTTCTTCTGGTCGCTCTTCCAGAACATCCAGACCAAGCCCAAGCTGAACATTTTCATTCCGTCGTAACTCGTTGGTTCGCCCGTTGGCAAAAGTAAGAAAGGAAGAGAATCATGACGAAGTCTCAGATTCGAATTCGCAAGCTAGAACCTCCCCGGCAAGCATCGATTGGCCTGCGGCTGCTGAGCGCACTTCTGCTCGGTCTGGCACTTGCCGCGACAACGTTCGCCCAAGGCACCGACACGAGAATTACAACGCTTTTGCCTGCTTCGACTGAGTGTAAATCACAAGACGACAGTATGAATTGGCAAACGGTCGCAGACAGATCAACTCTGGCTGTGTCTGATAAGTTCGGCGGGAACAACAAATCGGTCTGCTACCTGGAGTTCAGCATTACGTCTATTCCAGCAAACGCAACCATTACTGAGGCGGTCTTGCGGCTTGTTCAGGCACCCACGCAACCGAATCCCGCTGCTCTCGTTATAAACGTCGCTTCCATCCCGAAGGGGGATTGGACAAAAAATCTTGCCGATTACGAAGACGAAACTAAAGACTATCGTTTGGGCATAATCCGCTCCGCTAAAGTCCCTCCGGCTATGAGCGATAGCATGACCCGCAGCTCCGGTACTCTTCTGCGGCCCGAAGCTAACAAACAATACATCGCTCTGCTTCTGTCGCCGCGGGCAAGTGGAAGTGGCCGCAAATACTTTCCATCCATCGGCGCCACGGACTCCAAGGCCGGCAGCCAGCCGCGACTAATCCTCAAGTACACGGTGCCGCGAGTTGCGCCGCGACGGAGTCCCGACTCACAGTCGGACGGATGGGCGGCGATGCGCAGTCCGCTGCCTTTCATGCCGGAGCCCAACACACCGCGCCAGGACAACTACAAGCCCATTCAGGTTTTCGACGGCACGAGAATCTCGTCTTACCAGGCAGCGACCTACGGGGGACTGAATCACGTCGTTCGAACCTACGTGAATCAACAGACCAATACGACTGAGTGGCGCCTCGACGCGCAGGACCCATTCGGGAACATCGTATGGACCAAGCTACTTCCTTCCGCGCTCAGCGAGAAGGCCCGCATCGTCGTTAACGACGCCGGAAGACTCACGATCGTGAATCAGAGTCGCTTTATCGTTTACCAGTTGAACGTGGCCAATCGTCGTGAGCCACCGTCGTCCCATCTGATAGATAAAACAGTAAGTGGCGTAAAAGCTCCCGTCGCGCTGTTACCGGGCGCCGACGGGGGGCTTTATGTGATCGACGATACCGATCTCTACGCCTTGAACCCCGATTTGCAGATGCTCTGGCGGACCGGTGTGGGGACATCCGCGTCCGCGCGCATGACCCTGGGCCCGGATGGTCAATATTTATATGCGACCGTCTTTTTGCCGGACGGTAATAAGGGCTTGCTGGCGATCAATGCCCAAAGTGGACAGGCGCCGAGTCTGCACACCTTTGATCCCGCGACCAAAGTTTTCCATAACCCGGTAGTGATCAAACATCCCGGCAGCGACGGCGAATACATCTACATCGCCGCTAATTCTCAGAACAATGGAGTGCTGCGAACTTTGAGGAACCAGCCGACTCTGACGAGCGGGGATCGCATTGCGTCTATCAGTCACGTGAAAAACGAGACGGGATTATTCAGTCAGCCTGCTCCGGATGCGACGACGGGTAGCGACCTTCTTTCCAAGAAGCTCTATGTCGTGTGGAGAGAAAATCAAACAGGTCAGGGTCGCCTGGCATCGGTTAACGCTTTTACGGGAGCAATAGAGAATGGCCAGACTGCGCCCCAGATTACTGTCGCAGTGACGTCTGAGTTGTGGAGCGGCGGAAACCTGGCGATGGATGCAAAGGGCAATGTCTTCTTTTGGGAAAACGGAACCTTCTACGGTTACGGGGGCGCCACCCGACTGTTCGCGCGCACCCTTGCCGGACTTCCCAGCGCCGTGGAACTGCTCTTCGGATCGGACGGTACGCTCTACCTGCAAGACAGCAAGATCGGATCGTTATCGGCGCTGGTACCTTCGTACCAGTTGCCTAACGCACAAGGCGCCAACATCTCCAGCCCGACTCACCTTCGCGTTGAAGGCACCGTCGACAAGGACACAAAGCTCACGGCAGCCGAAAACATCGCCGTGGGCGCCGAATTTAAGGTGAAGCAGGGAACGACGCTGACAGTCAAAACCAACGTTCCGCAATAAGGAACCGGAGGAGAAAATGAAAACCCATTCCCCCGACAACACCAAGACAATTTTGGCCGACACGAGCTCAGCCGCTTCTCAATTGCACGCCGAGATTGAGGAAATGCGGCGGAGACTTGCCGCACTCGAAGCCCGCGCGCCGGCTCATGCCAACCAAACAGTCGGCCGGAAGCGACACTGGCATGCGACGCCGAAGAGACTCGCGCTCATGATCGCGGGCGTGATGCTTGTCGGCGCCACGATTGTCTTCGGCCAAAGCGCGGTTGATGCGTTGTTTGTCGACAAGAATGGCAATGTCGGGATTGGGACGACAGCGCCGGCGAACAAACTCTCGGTGATGGGCAACGCTGACTTCAGCGGCAATGTCGCCGTGGGGACCTCGACGCCCGCAAACAAACTCTCGGTAACGGGCAACGCTGATTTCTCCGGCAATGTCGGCATTGGGACGACCGCACCGGCAGCGAAGTTGGACATAAAGGACAGAATCGCTCTTCAGGATGCTAGCGGCAGGAACTATTTCAAGGACTTCGAAAAGAACGATGGCAAGGGGTTGAGGGTTGGCACTGTTTGGGGTCAATACGGCGTGTTTGCCGAAACCGGCCTGGGTGCCTTAGGAGGCGTTGACGGCGTTACGTTACAAAATGGCGGCTTGAAGGTCGACAAAGCCGGCGTCGTCAGCACTAGTAGTGATATGTCGGTCGGAAGGTTTGTCCGCTCTAAGGGCCGCTACCAGCGCGATAGCGAGGCTGAGACGACCTATTCGCTTTCACCTCGCTATCACCTGTCGCTGACTGCCGGTGCATTCGACGGTACCACCAAGCTAATTCCACAAGATGTAATCGACGATCTTTGCGGTGATTGGGATGGGTGTGAGTACCGATTAGGCATGACCCGTTGGTCCGACGACACGCAAACAGAAACTGCATCGCGGTCTGGCCTGTTTTACTACTCGACGAGTGATGGTCACTGGCGATCCAGTGAGGATCAAGTAGGCGTGGATGGCAACCGTATAACAGAGCACGTGAAATACATATGGGAGACCTGTTACTTCACGGACGCTCCGCATTTCCAGAGAACCTCGCAAAGAGATGAGGTCCGCGGTATGTACTTGCTCGTCTGGTACGTTGGTTTCTCAAATAAAAACCGCACGTGCGAGTTGACTCTCATCGATTGAACGCCTCTGCGACAGCGCGGCGCGTGAACATTTCGCTCGAAAACACATTCAACGGGACCGAAAGGCATAGAACATGAAACTGCTGATCTCCTTATCCAAACAAATTCCCCTGTCGCCCCAGCAAAAAGATTCGCACGGCATTCGGCGCCTCAACTTCAGAGCGGTTGCGTTCGCTCACACGTTGCTGTCGCTGCTCATTTTTGGGGGCATCGGTGCATTGCAGGCTCAACAACCTGACCCGTTGACAATCACAAAAGACGGCAAAGTCGGCATCGGGGCGCCGACGCCGGCCAATAAACTTTCGGTGGCGGGCGACGCTGACGTCAGCGGAGCAGTAGGAATTGGAACGACTAGTGTAGGGACATCCAAACTCAGGATAGCGAATTCGGCGACGGACTTTGCGCACTTCCGTTTTAATGCTGCGGGCGCGGGCGAATTCGAGTTCGTTGGTTGGACCAACGGTTGGAATATCAACGCCAAAGGCTCCGCTAAGAACCTCTACCTCAACCGCGATACTACCAACTCGGATGTGCTGATTGGTCCTTCTACCAAGGAAATGATTGTTAAGAGCACCGGCAGCGTTGGCATCGGCACCACTGATCCGGGGGATTCTAAATTTAGGATCACGAATGCGGCGGACGCCTTTGCTCATTTCCGTTTCGATTCCAGTGGAAACGGCGGCGAGTTGGTGTTTCTTAGCTGGACAGACGGATGGACCATCGGTTCCAAAACGTCCGGCAAGAAGCTGTACCTCAACCGCCTCTCTAAATCGGATGTCTTGATTGGCAACAACAGCGACGAATTGGTGGTTAAGGGTGATACCGGCTACGTCGGCATCGGGACCCTTACCCCGACCCAGGCGAAGCTGGTGGTGAGCGGCGGTGTAGCTAAGGTTGCCGCAAATGTAGGTATTAGCTATTTCTCCGAGCAAGATACTCCTGGAAAGATCAACAGATATGGGACGGCGCAGGAGGCATTTGACAAAAAATACATTGGTCAAACTGTGAGTATTTACGCTTCAGGCAATATTTGGTCAGGCTACAGTTTCGTTAGCTCGTCCGACGAACGAATCAAGACGATCGCGGGCCGTTCTGACGGCGCGACGGACCTGAGCACATTGCTCAACATCGAAATCACCGACTACCGCTTCAAGGATTCGATCGGGAGAGGCAACGGCGCCTACAAGAAGGTCACTGGCCAGCAGGTCGAGAAAGTTTTTCCCCAGGCCGTCAGCAAGCACACGGACGTGGTGCCCGACATTTACCGGCAGGCGTCGATCGAGGACGGCTGGGTGGCCCTGGCCACCGATCTGAAGAAAGGCGAGCGCGTGAAGTTGCTCTCGCCGCAGGGCGATGAAGGCGTTTTCGAAGTGCTCGATGTGACGCAGAACAGATTCCGCACCGACTTCAAGCCGGCAGGAAATAGGATTTTCGTGTATGGCCGTGAAGTCGACGACTTCCTCAGCGTTGACTACGCTGCTATCTCAATGCTCAACGTCTCGGCCACCCAGCAAATCAAAAAAGAAAAGGACGAAGAAGTGAAAGCGTTGCAGAAAGAGAACGCCGCCCTGCGCAACCAACTCGCCGACCAGGAAAAGCGCCTGGCAGCGATCGAAGCGCTGTTGCGTTCCGCCTCCAGCCGGCCGGCTCCACGTCGCTGAAGAGGATTGACTGAGGACTCTTATCGCAGCTTGTTATGAATGACGGAAAGGATCCAGATAATGAACACGTTCATCACCAGCTTGAAACAGATTCTTACGCCGGCGCGGAAGAAAGACTCGTGCAACGCTCGTCGCTTCAAATGCGTGCTCGCTTGTAGGTGTACGCTGCTCGCGATCGCGATCGTAAGTGGGCTCACGGTGACGTACGCTCAACAGCCCGACCCGCTGACGATCACCAAAGACGGCAATGTCGGCATCGGAACGGCGACGCCGGCGAACAAACTCTCAGTGACCGGCAACGCTGATGTCTCAGGCAACGTTGGTATTGGGACGACCAAACCAGCGAATAAACTCTCGGTGACCGGCAACGCTGATATCTCAGGCAACGTCGGCATCGGAGCGCCGAGTCCCAGCGAGAAACTACACGTAAACGGGACCATTCGACTGGATGACGCATCGTTGAAAGTCTTTGTTGGCGGAAATCAAAAAGGCGTCTTCGGACCAGGCAAGAACAACGACTTCTCTTTGGTTGCGACGGAGACCAGCAAGTGGCTGAGGCTGGGAGCGAACAAAGGCGCGATTGCGTTGTGGGCGAATGGCAATGCAGAGTCAGGTGAGGAGCCCCAGGTCTTCCTAAACGCGGCCGGCAACCTCGGCATCGGGACGAACAACCCGAGCAAAGCGAAGCTGGAGGTGCGCGGGTTCGTCAACCAGAAACCGCTGAAATTCGGGTGGCTGAGTCCGGCTGGCAAGACGGGTCTATACGAAACGACCGCCGACAAAGCCACAGACATTCCATATTCGATCTGGGCCGAGAGACGCATCGCTGCAGAAGAATTTAACGCCTTCTCGGATGA
>DATEDU010000221.1:0-8340 GCA_035281525.1 Pyrinomonadaceae bacterium
CCGCCCCCTTGTGCGTCCTCAAAGCCATAGCGGCTACTAAGCTCGTCTGTGGTGCCGAGGTCGACAATCGCCCCCAACCGGTCAACCTCAACGCCGCTGACAAGATTGCTACCAGCGAAATTAAGATCACTACAACGGTTACTCCAGAGAGTATCCGTAAACGCCATCCCTTCTTTCCCGTCACTGAAACAGAGCGTCCGTGCCAGGGGATCAATGGCGTACATGGTGAAGATTCCACCTCGTTTTCGCGGCTGAGCCGCTCGCTTCTCATCAGGCCCTGTCGGATTTTGTGCGCGCAGCACCTGATGGGAACCGAACGCGATGAACACCACCAACACTATGAACAGAACTCGTTTCATGAGCTCAGTTTTCTGACTGTCAACTTTCAAATTCATATCTTCACCTTCACTCGTATGTTTGCGCCTCTTACTGGGGAGACACTGTCCACTTGAAATTAGCGACTAGCCACGTTCGGCAGCTGCACGAGTTCCTGAAACTTTTTGTCATCAATATGTCGCGCTTCATTCCGCAGCCGAAGTTCCTTGAAGTAATAGAACGGAACAAACGCGGACCGAACATTGTTGCTGATCCGGTCGTCCTTTTCTACGTAATTGAGTGGGTACAGATTGAAATCTACCGAGCACTGGTTGAGACTTTCTGCAACCGCCTTAACAACCAGAATGTTATTGAGATAGGTAGCATCATCTAAAGTCTCGGCAGCGGTGATGTACAAAAGCGCGCCTTCGCGGTCGCGTCGTTCCCACTCCTTAATGACCTTCAACGCCCTTTCATACTGCCGGCCGTTGATTTCCAGACGCAGTGCGGTTTCAGAGTCGCTTCGTGCCTCTCGAAGATAGTTCTTGTATACGTCGGGAGGGACGGCACCGAAGGCCCTTCCGGCCTTCGTTAAATAGACACCGAAGGCGTCGATTGTGGGAGTTCCTTCAGCCAGCTTGATAACCATGGGAAACGCAGAGCCACTCGAATCGTAGAACTCTTTCTGCCGTGCCGCGAGCACAATGAAATACCGGTTGGGATCGACTCTGGTCCAACGAGTAGTGCCCATCCCTGGTATTGCGCAAGTGATCGAAGTGTCGTCATAGCTGACGAGTTTCATCGTCTTTCTCACGGCTCCGAATATCCGGTTCTTGCCGGATGCACTAAACGAAACCGAGTCCGGTTTTCCGAGCTCTTTGATCACCTCGTATTTCGCGGTAGCGATCTGTTGCGGTTCCGCGGTTCCGGAAGCGGAGAGTACGGTCACTTCACCGTTCGAATCGAAACGGTAGAGTACTGCCTCAGTCGGCGAGATCTGCGCTTTCCAGGTCCCAACGAGGTCGAATGAGCAGGATTTTTCCTGGGCCATCACTGTAGCGGTCGAGCCCAAAAGAATCATAGCCAGGAGCGAGATTATGGCAGTAAGTTTCATGAAGATTTCACCTGTCGGGAGTTGGGCCAGGAATAGAATCCACTTTCAGCAGCTTCTATTCCTGGTCTGATTTAGACCGAGCAAGGTGGGTTTTTACCTAGCCTTGACGGTCGGGTGCCGCAAACTAAATTGCGTCTCGGCGAAGGTAGCCGTGTTCCTTGACGACCTTCTTGATCCGAGCCTGACGAGCCCGGATTATCGCGTCCCATTCCGCGGGTGTCTTAAACGGATCGGCCCAGGAGATGCGTTTCAGAATATTCTTCTGACTGGCAAACGCCTGTGCGTGGCCCCAATAATTGGTGGCATCGTTGACAATACGGAATGTGCCGGAGTGCATGGCGAAGTCAAGGTCGACCCCTACATGGCCCATATTAAAGAGTCTGTAGCGGATCGTCTCGATATCGTAGGGATCTCCGGTCAGGAAATACCAGCCAGGCAGATCCGCGTTGCGCGTCTTGGCATAGTGCTTCAATGCGGCCGGCGTGTCGTCCTGTGGTTTGACCGAGATTGAGTAAAAGAAGAGGTCCTTACCCATGCGAGCTTTCAGGTCGCGATAAGTTCGCTTCATGACGGTAGTCACCAGAGGACAAGCGCCGTGACAATCAGCGTACATCAGGTTGATCACAGCTTGCTTGCCTCTAATCAGATCGTCATAGAACCTGACCTCTTTGTTGTCTTGTGTTCGAAGCACCGCATTTGTGTACTTCGCAGCGCCCTGCGATGAAGGATGCGGCGTGAACACTCCTCTGGTTAACAGTGATCTTCTATCCATTGCTACACCTCCTCACCGCGCAGTTTGGCTTCGAACTCTTTGTTGGCCTGGGCAATCTTGGCGTCGCATTCTGCCTTGGCCGCTGCATCCGGAACAATGACCCAATGCACCATCATGAACGCATCTTCGTGGCCCATGTTGTGACAGTGGATCAGGTAATCTCCGACATAGTCTCGGAATTGCATCCTGATCAGTGCGGCCTCTCCCGCCTCCACCTTGGTTACGTCTTTCCTGCCCGCCGATAGCGGAGGCACAGGAACTTCCGTAAGGACGCCGCCGATCCGCGCAAATCGCTTCAGAATGCGAAATTCCTCAAAGTGAATGTGCACAGGGTGCGCCCAGTTGGTAGGTCCGTCTGCGTTACCCGTGTTGTTGTTGATGAACCACTCTTCACAGGTTCCCTTGATGATGCAATGCTGCGGCACATCGACGTCGAAGACACGGTTGTTGATCCTGAACAATCGTGGAACCGACCCGGCAGGATCGCGATTAAACTGCCACTCGAACGTGGTGTCCGGCTCGCAGATCGGCGGATATGTACAGAGGGTCTCCGGAATGTCTGGTGTGTCGACCGGGAACCAGGTCTCTCGGTTTACCACGTCGAACCGCATTAAGACGTTACCGATGTTGAAGGTTGACGGTAATCCCGGAAACACGTTTCCCGGGTTGACACTCTGGGACCTAACGTCCGTGAGATACAGCTTATCGCCCGCGTTGTACTTCCCGAAGTCGATGATCACGTCGTAGCGTTCGGCGACGTTCACTCGAATTGCGCCCGGAGTATTAATGACGTTTCCTGTGATGGCGTTGGTGTTGCCTGCATTCACGCCATCATCGACCGGAACCGGATGCTCGAGGAAATTGGCATCAGTGGCGACGCACACCATCGTTTCAACAGCTCCTGTCGTGCCGTGGCGAAGCCTAAGGTCCCACTGGCCGGTTGTCGGTCCGGTAGAGAGAATGCGGAACCGGTACTTTCTCTTCCTGACAGTAAACCTCGGCTGAATCGCTCCGTTGACGCTCCACTTGTCGCCACCGGCCGCATTGACCATTTCATTTCGGCCTTGCGCATCCAGGGGACAGAACCTCTTCTCGGTAAGGATTAAAGGAATGTCAGTGACGCCGTAATATCCCGGCAATTGCAGCGAACCTGCGCTCGGGTGCTCATGGCCCGGATCCGTCCTGTCATAAACGATGTACATGCCGTTCAGACCCATGACGTTGTTGTTGAGGGTTTTCTCTGCACGGTGATCGTGGTACCAGAAAGTGCCCATCTTTTCCCTGGCGTCACCGACCCCGTTCCCACCCGGGTTTGGGTTCGGAAAAGCCTCGATGCCGGCGTAGACATTCGGGTAGAGATTGTCTTTCCATTTGCCGCTTGGGAAAAAGTCACCGGCGAAACCGTCACTCTCTGAACCATGGTGACCGTTATGCAAGTGGATCGTTATCTCCGGGACGCCAAACGTGTTATCGCCGTTCGGCGGCAAACTGTTCCGGAACCGAACGATGTTAGATTGTCCATATCGACCTATGATCGTTGGGCCCGGGTAGACACCATTGAACCCCCAGATATATGACTCGCCAAAATCGGAGTGGAACCGATGCGTGCTCGGCCTGGCTTCCAATTCGGTGGTCACATGGGCTGGTGTGAACTGAGCCCATCGTTGATGGTCGTCTCGATCGGCCTCACCCGCGTTGGTGTTGGCGGCCTCGGTTGGTTGTGGATTTAATGGATGGTCTATCGCTGGAAAAGGGATGGGTAGCTCATCCTTAAAAGGTGTGTGTGCCGGACTTCCGGCGCTTGCGACGCATTGAGCCAGCGGTATCGGAACTGACTGCTGCGCTTGTACCTCTCTAGTTATGATGTTTGGGGCCACCACCGCGACGGCCCCGGCTAATGCTCCTGTCTTGAGCACAGTTCTTCTATTGACTGTGCCTTCAGTTTGTTCTCCGACACCCTGCCGGTTGGTTGCCTTCTTTTTAGGCATAGAATCTCCTTTCAGCCGTTCGGTGTGGCCTCAACTAAAAGTCGTATTGCTTTTTAAGTTATGACCGAGACCCTAAGCTCCCAGTCCTGGTCCAACTTTTTCGGCAAAGACGATCAGTTTGAATGGCGAGGGCTTTGCTGAAACAGTTAGGTTAACTAGTTTAGTGGTTGCGAAATTACTGACGGTGAAACAACAAGCGTGCGTTATGCTGAATCGAGGTCACTTTACGATCTTGGTTTTCGTCGAACAAGTCTTCTTCCTTGGCGCATCTTGTTGTTCATTAGCGGATTTTGCTCTGTGCAAAATTTCTTGCTGTGATGCGTCGCAAAACTGCTGTGAGATCACATCGTCGACATCAAGCAAACGAACAAATGGAGAGTCGGGAGGATCGACTGTTTGGCGGCGCTCATGAGTTGCTGGCCCAAGCGTGCCGGCTGGTGGCCCTCATGCGAGTGGCCATTGCCGTTGTGCGAATCGCCATTGAGTGACGCACCGCCGCTGGTCCGGAACTGCGTGCGATAGCACGCCGGCGACAATCCATAAGTGGCTTTGAAATCGCGCACAAAGTGACTCTCGTCGGTAAGACCAACACGGAACCCGATCTCCTTCACGCTCAGAAAGCTCGACTCGAGAAGATCTTTGGCCCGTTCCATGCGGAGCAGTCTTAAATATCGCATTGGCGGCATACCGACATCGGTTTTAAAGACGTGGCACAGACGCCAAACTGAGAGGTTAACGGATTGCGCGAATTCGCTGAGTGATAGTTCACCACTTACGTCCTCGCGCATCATTTCAATGATTTTTTCGACTCTTTTATCCAAGGTTCAACACCCGGGGAGATGTGTTCTGAATCTCGTTATGAACGGACGCCAATAGTTAAGTTTCAATCGGGTAAGACGGACCTCATCACCACACGCACGCTCTCGGGAACTTGAGCTCCGGTGAGGTAAATCAGGTTTTTCTGGGCTGACTTGCTTTCGAGGCAAAACTGAGTCGGGCAAAAAATTTTTATACGCTAATCGCCGACCTAACAGGTGCGAAGAACCTTCCTGGCAGCAACATTGGGAGGTGTCGACTTCGAAGGTGCGCGACTTTTTACTACAGCGCGTTAAAGGCTGTCAACGACAGACACAAAATTGTGACTACTTTACAAGTTGCCTTAATTTGATCACGACAGAGTGTTGAATCAATTTCATAAACTAAGTCGATTAGGCGAAACGGCAAGCAGTAGCGCGCGCTTGCCGTTTCGTGTCATTGGACCAACTTTCGATGGTCGATATTTTTGTTCGGCGACAGTGTTAGTTCGCAGCAGTCACCGAGATTGAATCGCTGCCGGAGTTCGGAACCCAAACCCTAACGCCATCGAAGGCGATAGTGAATGGACCGTTTCCGGTAGCATAGGTGCTGATGATCGAGCCGCTACTTGGACTCACCTTCACAACAGCATCGTCACCGTGGAGTGCTACCCACAGATTGGTGCCGTCGTAAAGTATTCCGGCGGCGCCATCGCCAACGTTGAATGTGCCGAGGTTTACTCCGTCAGCCGCCCGAATTCTGGTGATGGTCTTGCCGAAAAAGTTCGCGACGTAAACGCTATCGCCCGCTCCGGCAACTCCAAACGCGCCGCGGCCGGTGGCGTAGGTACCGAGAACAGCCCCGGTCGTGCTCAGTTTTGTAACCGAGTTGCCGAAGTTGTTTGTCACCCAGAGAGCCTTAGCAAAGAATGCGATACCGATCGGTCGCTTGCCGACCCCAAACGTTCCAAGGTTGGAGCCCGACGTGCTGAGTTTTGTGACGGTGTTGCTGTTTCGATTGGCGACCCAGATGTTTTTGCCGTCGTAGGCAAGACCCCCGGGACCGTCACCTGTTGAGTAGGTTGCTACGATCGCCCCTGTGGAAGGAGCAATCTTCATTACGTTGTCGCTTTCCAGATTTGCCACCCACAAGTAGGAGGCAGCATAGAGTAGCGCCACCGGCCGTTTACCAACTGCGAAACTTCCGGCAATGCTGCTGTCTTTCGCGTTGATTCTGGTTATCGAGTCGTTGAATTGGGTGGCGACCCAGACGTAGGTGCCATCAAAAGCAGCGGCTTCCGGTCCGTTCGTGCTGGCAGCGCCAATTTCGCCACTGCTGCTCGTCTCGCCATCGATACTAGTCGTCCCGCCGTCGAAACTCTGTGTGCTTGTGCTCCCGGAAAGCGTAGTCGACGAGCTGAGCTTTATCTCAGTCATCGGTTGCGCCTGAGCTTTGACTACAGTTGGCGTCGCTAACGCAAATGCCATTAACAACGCCATGCTGAACAGTCTCCAACTGAGAAGATTCATTTGGCACCTCCTTTTGCGGTTGCCTTTTCTCTAAGTGAGTTTTTCCGGTTTTTCGGCCAGTCGACCCAGCTCAGAGTCTCTGCGATCCATATCGGCTCCGACATGCCCGGGCAGCCGCCCCATCTTTCGAGTGGTTCGTTGCCATACTTCAACACCCCGATGTGGTTCGACTTATCTTTATCCACCTCGGGATCGGGATCGACAAAGCCGAGCTTGCGACGAATTGTTTCCATGTCGTCTACGGCTCCGGTTAGAAACAGCCACCCCGGTTTCACTTTGTGCATGTGGGCGTAGTGTTTCAACGCTTCGACCGTGTCCTCTTTAGGCTTGAGCGTAAACGAGTACATGAAGATGTCCTTGCCGACTCGATCGCCAAGCAGCTTTTGAAGTCGCACCAGGTTTCTGGTGATGGGAGTGCAAATGCCTTCGCATTGTGCATAGAACATGTTGAAGATCACGATCTTGTCTTTGACGAGATCGTCGTAAAACTTCAACTTGCGGCCATTTTGATCGGTCAGAACCAGGTTCGGAAAATATCGATCCCGGATTCTCTCCCGCGAGGGTATTTGTGGGAACTTGGCTGGTTCCACCTTGCTTGTTTGCGCGTGTGCCAGCAGCGGAACAGCAATTGGGGCCGCACCCAGCGCCGCTACCATGCTTCTGCGTTTTAAGTCCGTCATAAGAATTCCTTTCTTCAGGTTACTGAGTCCAGGTGTTCCCGCCGCAAGCCCTGCGGTCCGGGAACACCACACGGAGCGGCTAGGGTTGCGTCTTGTTGTCGCCAACATCGTCGATCTCGCCCAGCACCATCATCGCGTGGTCTTCGTGGACCACGTTGTGGCAGTGCAGCGGGAATCTGCCGACGAAATCGCGGACACGGAGATAAACCTTCGCCTCCATGTTGTGCTCCAACCTGAAAACATCCTTTCGGCCTCTAGTAATCAGTCCCGTGCCTGCCGGGGCGGCACCGTTGATCGAAAGGGTTTGGAACTCTTCGAAGTGCATGTGGATCGGATGCTGCCATCCGCCGGAGTTGTTCTGGAACACCCACTTCTCTATGGTGTTGCGTTTAATTCTAAAGCGCGGAGCCTGGTCGCACCTGCCTACGAGTTGGCCGTTGACTTGCCACTGACCGTTACCGCGCTCGAAACGGAACGTCCGCGTGATGCGAATCGGATCTGTGGTGTTTGGGAACTCATAGAAGTAGACGCCCGGCGGAATATTCGCCGGGTTGACACTGTAATCCGGCACTTGCGGACCATCGACGATGATCTTGAGAATCTTGTCTCCCTGACCAGCGCCAAGGACGTCGCCCGTGGGACCGCGACCGTCGTCCTGCTCCAGACGATTCTCGATGAAGAAAGTCTTGCCGGCATCGTTCGTGAAATCCACGATGACGTCGACGCGCTCGGCCACGGAGAATCGGGAGCTGTTGACCTGGACTGGTCTCTCGAGCAGGTTTCCGTCCGTCGAGATCTGCCAGAATGATTTTGTGCTGTTGTTCGGTCCCAGCAGGAACATCTGGTAGAAGCGCGAAGGCCCGGTGTTCAGCCAACGGAAGCGATACCGGCGTGGACTTACGTGCAACACAGGTTGGATCTTTCCGTTGACCAGGAACTTATCACCGAGAATTCCGTCGGTATTAAACAGGTCGAACCTCAACAGACGGGTCACGGGATCGAAGAGCTTGTCGTTGAACACCATGTAGATATCGAAGCTGGTAAGCGGGTTTTGTCCATCGCCGAAGCTCGGCAGGCGAAAACCCGTGGTTTCATCACCAGTATCTCTCTCGTTGAAGAGAATGTAGGCCCCGGCGAGACCTTTATA
>DATEDU010000222.1:0-2436 GCA_035281525.1 Pyrinomonadaceae bacterium
TGTATCAGCGTTAGCCGCCCGCGTCCTTTCCAAAAGCCCATGTCGATTGTGATTTTGGCGTAGTACTCCTCGCCGCCTTTCACGGTAAGTGCGAAACCGGTCTGCTTGTCGCCCATGTTGCAAGTGTGTTCACCGGGTTCGAGATCGACAGCAAAGAAGCGGCCGTTGTCCATTCGTGCGAGTTCTTTGTTGTCGCAGTACACCGATGGCTCGAGCGCCGATCCCGTAAACTGCTTAATACGATAAAAGTAGATCCTGGCTTTGGTGTTTGTACTCGCTACCGCAGGTTCAGCAGCGGTGGGAGATGGCGCCGGAGTCGGTGAGGGTGCCGGATCTTGTGCGTAACAGACAGCGCTTGCGACGAGAATGAGTAAACACACAACCGGAAGCTTGGGGGAACAGTTGATTCGAGTCATTTTCTTCTCCTGAGAGGTCTGGGTTCTTAGAGCAAAAGTTTGCTCGGCGGCAATTCTACTTCACACGGGTGTTCGAACCAAATTTCTTTCAATTATCGTTTTTCGGCAGGCATGGGTTCGAGTTCGTAATAGCCGCCGGCTGCCATCCCCGATAAGAACAGGTGTCCGTCTTTGATGGCAAAGTTTCGCACCGATGCACCTTCCGTCACGATCTGGTCATGAAGCGATCCTGGACCACACTTCGCTGTTGTCCTCGACCATGATCCAAACTGTAGCTCGCCCTTCTCTGTCGCTTTCCACGTGCTGCTCGCTCGATTGCAATCGACGCGTGCTGTCACTCGGCCATTCGCGCCGAACGTGATCGTGTATTTCGATTTGTCGCCGGGCGTGAAGGTCTGCTCGTCTGGTGCTTTCATCCTGACTAACTGCCACGACGTGCCGCTGAGCACGCTACTATCCGACTTCTGCCCGTGAGCAACGAATGAAGTTACGACAGCGATGGCCGTCAACGCGAATATCACTCGGATTGCATTCGTTTTCATGATTGTCGCCTTTCAACGTTGAGCGCTCTTTGTAGGAATCATCTTCCCTGCTAACCAGTCGTTTATCAAACGTTCATCAGCCAGGATATTACCGAGCACCCGATATTTTGAACCCGCTAAAATTTCGGATTCGATCGCTTTCTCCTTGATCACCACGTAGGGCTCGGCATAGGACGAGTGGACGAAATAAACGTCGGACCCGGTGTTGACGATGAAGCCGACGTGAACGTCGAGACCGACAATGTAAATGCCGGGCCCCGATTCCTTAACGGCGTTGACAAAATCGCCAATCGGCACTCGCCTGAATCTCTTGACGAAGGGATCCGTCGTCAAACTCAGGATGATGTTTTCTGATGCCTGCTGGGCCAATCGAACTCGTTCAACCTTCAAACCCGCGTCGCGAAGAACAGTAGATACAAAATACCCGCACGCGATCTTGCCTTGCTGAGGGACCTCTGAAGTGCCATTGAAATCCCAACCCGTGCCGTACCACGCGGGAAACAGATCGTCGTAAATAGACTTTGTAATAAGTGTACGCGCTTCCGCAAGGAGTTTTGTTTGCTGTGTCGGCGACGCTTTCTGAAAACGCGAAGCTAACCTGAGTCTGTCGGCTTCCACTCGCGCGAGCACCTCTTTGTAGTTGTGAATGCTGGGAGTAGTAATTCGTTCGGACGAAGATTGCCGCCCATTCGGAAGTGTCGCCCTGTTGGTCCGTTCGCGATACGCACCGTTAACGGCGACGAAGAATGCGACACCGCCAACTGTGACTAATGTCACACCTAGCAACAAGTACAGTCTGGTCCGTAGCATATTGAAATGACCGCCGCCGCGTAGTTTAGAGAGAGGGCGGAGGAGTCGGCAGGGGTGTGGGCTCATCCTTAACTGTGGCTAACCACAGGTATGGCCTTAATTGATGTAGACCAACGTGTCCTCTTCGTACTTCTTGAAGCCGAATTCATACGGTAGAGGTCTGAAATAGAGAAGCGCGGTCTTAAAATCCATCGAGTAGGCGAAATCGTACATCTCGCGTAGTTTTGGTGAGACCTTGGTCGCGTGGGCAGAGTCGTTCACCGGAACGAAGACTATGAGTTTGAATTTATCGTCGAACCAGGTTTGCTTGCCGTACGCGTTCACTTTCTGAGGATCGAAGTTGCCCAACTTGCGGACCGCCTGGAACAGCGTTTCGTTAGTGAAAGTGAACTTGAAAGGAAAGCTGAATTCGGGCGAGTCTTCACCGCCGCTTCTCGGGTTTCCTCTCACATCAGGAAATCGCGGAGTACGGGCGATCCTGGCAACCTGTGACTCAAGCGGAACCACGAGTTTCTTCTCGATCAGGCCATCGAGAAACAGCTTTGTCTTCTCGTTCTTCTTGTTCGTTGACTCTGGATCTCCGGCCAGCTTGAGTATTTGTTCTTCGTCTTTTTTCAAGTAGACGAGGACGTACGCCTGATGTTCGGTGTGCTCGTGTGGTCCACCAT
>DATEDU010000223.1:0-4932 GCA_035281525.1 Pyrinomonadaceae bacterium
GCTAGCTGGACGCAAACTCCTACTTGCCGACGATTCGGCCACCATTCAGAAAGTCATCGACCTTACGTTTGCTGACGAAGGTGTGCGAGTGTTGGCTGTCAGCAGCGGTCAGGAGGCACTCGATCAGATCCTGGATTTTGCCCCGGATATAGTTCTCGCAGACGTTTTCATGCCCTCTCCCGACGGCTACGAAGTTTGCAAATACGTCAAAACACACGAGCAGCTGAAACACATCCCGGTGATGCTACTCGTGGGCTCGTTTGAGCCGTTCGACGAAGCGGAGGCGCGCAGAGTTGGCGCGGATGACATCTTGACCAAACCATTTTCATCCATTCGACGACTGATCGACAGAGTGGGATCGCTCGTGAGTAGCCCGCCTGTCGAGAAAGAGGCTCGGACGGCCGAACTTCCCAAGACGGAAGAGGAGGCTGAGGAGCCGCGGCTCAGCACGCAGGAGCTCGAAGTGACGACGGCGGACACGATGCCGCTGCCGGACGACATGGTGATCGACACACTGCCCCGAGTCGAACAGCCGGTTAGTTCGGCTAGTGAATCGTCCGTGAACGTCACACCATCGGCGCGTCTCGAAGCGCTGCTTCAATCGTCACCAAGCAAGGGAACGTCAGAACACGAGGGCAGAATGGAACCTGGAATCACCGAAACGAAGAGCGAAGATGTCTTACTTGACCTTGGCGATATCGAACCCGCACAAGCGTCGGCAGATGCAGATGAATTCGTATTGGATCTTGACGATGCGTCCGGCGACGAAGCACCAGCCTACGCAGCCGCCTCATCCGGCGCTCCGATGCGTGCGTTTGTCGAGCCACAAGTAACGGAAGCGCCGGCGCCGGCTTACGAATCAACGTATCAACCTGAATCGTCGTATCAACCCGAGGTCCATTCATCGTTTGCGGAGACGCAGGAAGTCCCGTACGCAGTAACCGAAATCGAACCGTACGAAGCGCCCGCAGTCCCACCGGAATTAACACCTGATCCGGTTCCCGTATTCGGCCAAACCGAATTCCCGATCGCCGACACGCCGCAATCGCAACCGGCGACTTCGACTTCGATCAGCGCCGATCAACTTTCACCGGAGATGATCGACGCCATCGCCCGCCGGGCCGTCGAATTAATGTCAGACAAAGTAATCCGCGAAATTGCCTGGGAAGTCGTCCCCGACCTCGCGGAACTGCTGATCAAACGGCAGTTGGAAGAGAAGCAAGCGAAGTAACGATCGCTATTACGTTTATCAAAGCAGGTGATCTCGGTGGGATCGCCTGCTTCGTTTTTATCTCAGTTTTCTATCGGGGAGATGTGACGCAGGTATCGCCTCGGCACGAAGTACCACAACGAGTAAAGGCGAATAGACCATACGATAACTGCCCGAAGGTGATGAGCGATGCTTTGGTACGTGTCGAGAAAGTCGAGGTAAGCGCCGGCCGCCCACGGTACGCAACTGAGAGGCAACGGCTCGTGCCTGTCCCGGTTCTCTGCGCTGTAGGGGTCTATGCGAGATGGAACCGGATCGATTGGGAAGACGACGAGTCTCATCCTGTGGTTCTGGTAGTAACGTGGAATCGTTTCGAGAAAGCGATAACAGTCAGACCGGCATGATACGAGACAGTTCACCAGATCAGTCTGCCAATGTTCCTTTCGCTGCAAGTGTGTGGCGACCAGGAGTCCCAACATCAGTCTTTCGAGTTCTTTTGTCATGTGAAGGATTTCTGTTTTTCCAGTAGGCGTGAATGAAGAGAAGGGTACTTCGGTTATGTAGTAGTAGAGATTGCCAAGCGCCCGATTGATGGACGTTAGATGGTTATGAATGGCTACGAAGATCGGAAGTGTTTCACCTAGAAACTCTTCATACGTGTAAGCAGACTCGTTGCCATCGTCAGCGATTTTAAGAAACCCACCTTTCATTCTGCACGGGTGGAGCGTGGGGTTCGTCAACGCACCCTCGTCATGCGTCGGTCGTCCCTTGTGTTTTGAGCATTTCATGGCCCATTGGGCACGTTGCAGATAAAACTCCAGGCTCAGATTGTCGAGGTCGGTATTGATGTACCGCCGGAAACTCCTTACTTCCTCGGGTGACATCCGCGCAAAGTGCGTGTCCTCTTCATAGCCTTCACGGCCTGCCAAATGGAAAATACTCTGGTTGATGCACTGGTAATACCAGATCATCGGCTCAAGACATTGAAGCCGATTCGGATAGATCGCGCCCATGATCTTTTCCAGGTTAATCTTTAGGCCCCTGTCCGGAAGCACTTTCTTCGATTTCATCCTCGACTTCCTTTTCTGCCGCTGACTGGTCTACGCGGCGACTACTAAGACGTTTGATCTCACCCCACGCGGTTCTGTCATTAATTTGACGATATGTTCCTCCGTATACCTTTCGAAGCCTCACCCACTTGTCCACCTTTTTTTCGAAGATAGCCTTCTCCATATAACCGTTGATTTCGGCTCTCACTTTGGCTTCTGATGGCGTGCCGCGTTTAGGCCGCGCCTTCCATTGATCGGCAAGGGTCGTTAGCCGGCTCAGACCACGTGGCGTAAGTTCGACGTGGTAAAGATGTTGAATCGGAATTAATCCCACCGACCGGACTTCCATTTGATAGCGGGACCAGATGATTACTTCGAGTGCTTTGTCGCGAAGAAAGATCAAGAGGTCGCCAATCGTCGTAGGTTTCTGTTCGTCTCCTTGCGGTTGGTGTTCCCATGCGAGTTCCCAAACCTCGTTGCGTACACTCTTGAATGGGAACACGAGGTTAATTCTTTGAAAGCGGGGAAACGTGACGTTACTGTCCGCAAAGTAGCTCGGATACAACCATCCTTTGGGCTCGTTAGGAAGAGTGATGTCCGCGGCGATCTTGTGCAGGGGCGTTGATCGATTAAGTTTCAAGTCGCCCACCATCCGGGCAATCGCCATCAAAGCCTCGAAGAGTTGCTCATAGTCGGCGAGCCGAAACTTGGCAGCATTAAACCAGTTGACCAGGACGTAGTATTGTTCAGCTCTGTTTTTTGGAGTGTCATCTTCGCCATCGTCAATGACTGGACGGTCGAACAGATCACGTCCCGTGATTACCGATCGCCAAAAGAGCATATGAAAAACTGAACAAGCGAAAGCCGGTGGTGGCGCCCAGAATCGCAGCGGCGACGACTTGTTTAGTTCGTGTGGCGCCAAATCGTTTTGACGATTGCCTTCTTCGCTGCGCAACCTGATGAATTCCTTCGTCATCGCTTGCCGGGGCGGTTTTGCCGATGCCGTGCTCCCGATATCCGAGTCGAATAGCGCTACGAGACTTTGAAAAGTCTCGGAGACTCCCCAGTACCATCTTTGGTTTCGGCGAAGAAATTCGAGGTCGGGTTCGTCGTTGAGTTGAGTTTTCGCATCGATCAATCTGACTTGAGCAGGAGTCAATTGATAAGGGACCTGATAATCGAGATCGCGACGCAGTTGATTGCGATGGACCAGCCGGCAAATGGGTTGGTCAAACAGGGATTTGTTGGTTAATTTGGAACTGTCCGCAAACAGCCTTCGCCGTACCAGTTCGAGTTTTTCCGCGAAAAGAGGTTCTCCCGAGCGCAGCCAGTTCTGAAGGGCCGGATCCTGGGCTTCAGGTTGAGGAAAAAGCGTCTCGAGGGTCTTCTTGAAATTCTCACACGCCTTTAAGTTGTTCTCGTCGAGATCGGTACATAAGAACCCTCCCCGTTCGTTGAACCTGAAGAAATCTTTTTCGGTAGCTGTTACCTTATCGACGGGCGACTGAAAATAGGATCCCCATTTCTCAATTGCCTCTTCATAGACGCGGTCACACAGATCATTAGGACGAACCAGGTTTCGGAGGTCGGAAACCTTCAGAGGCTCTCGGCCGGCGAGGATCTGATGCTTCGATTTTTTCTTTAGATTGGGCACAGAGGACCCCCAATCGTTTGATTTCTAGATTCGACCGGAACGGTAAGAATCTCCGGCCGACGACGCTGCAAAGAGAAACGACTTGCGTAACGTAACAGTTGCCGGGCAGTTTTTCAAGAAGATGACTTTGATTGCATAATGAACCGCGATGGACATCCTGATTCTATGCTTTACAATCCCGCAATGCAGTTAGGCTGACATTGCACATCACACTTGGCTGACGACAGACGCATGGAGATTCCTAAACAGTACGATCCGAAGCAGGCGGAGCAGCATCACTACGAGCGGTGGGAGAGAAATGGGTACTTTGCGCCGGAGATCAATCAGGATCCGCAGGCGCCGGTGTTTTCGATCGCGATTCCGCCGCCCAATGTTACCGGGTCGCTGCACATGGGCCATGCGTTGCAGCATACGCTGATGGATGTGATGACGCGCCATAAGCGGATGTCGGGTTACAGAAGCTTATGGTTGCCGGGGATGGACCACGCAGGGATCTCGACACAGTTGATGGTGTCGCGCGCACTGAAGAAGGAAGGGAAGTCGCGCCACGATCTCGGACGCGAACTCTTCGTCGAACGCGTTTGGAAGTGGAAGAGAGAATCCGGCGGACAGATCAGCGTGCAAATGCGCCGCGAAGGCGCGTCCGTCGACTGGTCGCGCGAGAAGTTCACAATGGACGAAGACCTTTCGCTCGCCGTTCGCGAAGTGTTCGTCCGGCTCTATGAAGAGGGATGGATCTATCGCGGCAACCGGATCGTTAACTGGTGCCCGCAGGACCAAACCGTACTGTCGGATCTCGAGGTCGAGAAACTCCCGCAAGCCGGCAAACTTTATTTCCTCCAGTATCCGATCAAAGACAGCGATCGTCACGTCACCGTCGCGACGACGCGTCCCGAAACGATGCTTGGCGATACCGCCGTCGCGATTAATCAAAACGACGAGCGCTATGGCGACCTCGCCGGCAAAACCGTCTTGTTGCCACTCACAAATCGCGAGATCCCGATCATTACAGACGACTA
>DATEDU010000224.1:0-9514 GCA_035281525.1 Pyrinomonadaceae bacterium
GTGTTAACGCAATCATTAAAATAGTTTTCATGATCAGTTACCTTTCAGGAGTAATGCTAGACCTTTGAGCGTTCGACACCGCCCAGTTGCCTTTGTTCCCACCATCAACGAGTTTCTTACGCCGCCCAACGCGGGCAACCCTCCCAACCCACGCTGGAAGCACAAAGCGAGATAGCGGCCCAACGCTTGAGTTAAGCCGCCCTTGGACCACGCAGCGGGACAAGGTCGCCTCAGCTAGCTGTTTGAAGCGATTTGTTATCCCGCGCGACACGAGCCAGAAGCCACTGTCGTGCACGCCAACGCGCCGCAACATAAAGCAACAGTGCATTGACGGCAAGGCCAGGCAAAACTAACCACGGCGGCGGTTGCACGTCGAACGACATGACCACAAATAAAAACAGGGCGCTCCACGGAAGTGTGAGCGCAAACGCAACGGAAGACCAGAATAGGTCGCTCGTTTCGCTCAACCACAGAATGCCGCCAATGATCGCCAACAGCAGGTAAACAACCGTTGGCAGCGTGGGATGTGGTGGATGCACATACAACCAGACACTGAGCCCTAGCCCGATTAGAACCGCAAGAGCGCCCATTCCAAACCAGGCGACAAGAATTTCTCAATGGAGTAGTGCAAGCAACATCTCACTTAATCAAGAGGCGAAGCGGGATAACTTAAACCAACATTCATGTCGTGCCGCGGAAGCGATCGGTAGCTTTCACCAGAGCGCTGATGATGCCGGGCTCGGTAATCGAATGCCCTGCATCGGAAATGATCTTAAGATCAGCTTCAGGCCAGGCGCGGTGCAAGTCCCAGGCACTCATGATCGGACAAACGATGTCGTAACGTCCCTGGACAATGACGCCGGGGATGTGCCGGATCTTGCCAACGTTATCGATGAGGTAATTATCAGTGTCGAAGAAAATGTTGTTGACGAAGTAGTGACACTCGATCCTCGCTAACGACAGTGCCTTATGTGGCTCCCCATACTGGTCTATGAGATTCGGATCGGGAAAGAGTTTTGAAGTGCTGCCCTCCCAGATGGACCAGGCTCTAGCTGCCTCGAGACGCACCGATTCATCGTCGCTCATCAGCCGGCGGTGATAAGCGGCCAGCATGTCGCCGCGTTCAGCTTCAGGGATCACTTCCGCGTAGTGCTCCCACGTGTCGGGAAAGATTGCACTCGCCCCTTCACCTTCCTGGTAGAACCACTTAATTTCGCGAGGCCGGCATAAAAAGATTCCGCGCAACACCAGAGCGGTGACTCGAGCAGGATGGGTTTCAGCATAGGTCAGCGCCAGAGTGCTGCCCCACGACCCGCCGAACACTAGCCAACGATCTATACCAAGGTGCTCGCGGATGCGCTCGATGTCTTCCACCAGATGCCATGTGGTGTTGTCTTCGAGGCTGGCGTGCGGAGTGCTGTTGCCGGAGCCACGCTGGTCGAACAGGACCAGACGGTAGTGTTCCGGATCGAAGTAGCGGCGGTAATCGGTTGTCAGGCCGCCTCCAGGACCGCCGTGCAGAAAGACTGCAGGCTGGCCGTTCGGATTGCCAACTTGTTCGTAATAGAGGTCGTGAATCGGCGACACTTTCAGCCGACCCGTGTCGAATGGTTCGATCGGTGGATACAGGGTTCTTAATTCAGACATGGCGCCTATAATAACGGAGCGCTGCTAAATCATCACGCGTATCGGCTCTGCCGCAGCGGCAAGCAACGGCCCAATGCTTAATCAACGCGCGCAATTGTCAGGACAAAAACTTCCTTGGCGCCGGCGGAGAGCAACGCGGACGCGCATGATGAAGCCGTAGCGCCAGTCGTGAAGACATCGTCTACCAGTAAAATACTCTCACCTTCAATCAATCGCGGATAACGAACCTTAAATGCTTGCGCGACTGAAGTGCGCCGAGCCTTACGGTCCATGCCTGCGCGGTGGCGCCCAACATGAGTCGTGCGAAAAAGACTCACTTCATCGAGCGGCAACCCAACGGCACGAGCCACAGCACGCGCAATGACTGCAGCTTGATTGAAACCTCTTGCCTTCTCACGCTCGTCATGCAACGGCACTGGAATCACGCGAGTTGAATTGGATAACGGAACACGCTGCTGAGTTTCTTTCAGCAACAGGACCAATTTCTGCGGGATGAAAGGCTCACGTTTCAGCCGGAGAACGGAAGCGCGCAGAGCTCCTTCATAAGTGCCGCAAGCGCGAGCCGCAACAAACGTGTCCTCGTCACAACGATGACACCGAACCTGGTCGCGTTTGTCATCAGGGATGTGACCGATCGAGCGTGCGCCACATTTCCAGCACACAACATCATCAGCCGTAATGATGCGCGTCGATTGCCAACACGCTGCACACGCGACTCCCAACTCGCGCGCCTCAACGCTTCCACTGCAAACTTCACAGGATTGTGGGTAAAGAAGTGCCAGACAGGAGTCGTAAAGTGAGCTGCCGAAGCGCGTGAGGAACATAAAATGAGTCTGGAGTCTGGAGTCTGGAGTAAGGAGTCTGAGGTCAAAAGTTGCTCGTCGTCCGTGTCATTTGTCAGATGGTCAGGTCCGTTCTTGGTCCACAGCAAACAGACTCCCTGGCTTCTGACTGATTGGTGACTCGAGACTCCAGACTCGAGACTCCAGACTCCTCACTCGCATCCAGAAACAACTACGGCCTCCTGAAACATTCAGGAGGCCGTAATTATGTCACCTAATTTTGGAGAGTTACTAATCCTCTTCTTCTTCGAGCAGCCCTCGCTCCTGAAGATCCTGGCAGCGCACACAATGGCGAGCCCACGGTACCGCGTCCAGTCTCTTCTCCGGCAAAGCTTCGCCGCAATGAACGCACTTCGCATAGTTGCCTGCTTCAATACGTTCGAGCGCTTCGTCAATCAGATTCAGCAACCGGCGATCGTTGTCAGACATGGATACCAGCAACTCTTTGGTATAAGCGTTGGCGGCCATATCTGCCGGATCTTGCGTCGCTTCCGCATCGCGCTCGCGACTGTACATTTCCGCCTGCTGCACCTGGCCCACCAGGCTCTCCCGACGGCCGAGCAACTTATCGCGGAACACTCTCATTTTTCTTTTTTCCATCTGTTAACCCTCCACCCACTTGATAAAAACGTGCTACGAGGACCGAGTATCAACTACATCACTTCTGGTAAGGCAAACCATGAATGATGGTGTACGCCCTATACAACTGTTCGAGCAAAACCACTCGCGCCATTTCGTGAGTCAGCGTCAAGCGTGAAAGCGACCAACGCTTTTCGACGCGAGCTCCAAGCTCCGAAGAGACGCCGTTCGGGCCACCCACGATGAATGCGACTTCCTTCGTTCCGCTGTTCTCCCAGCGACTTATCTGGGAAGCCAGCTCTGCCGAAGTCCATTCGGCCCCATCCGGATCGAGCAAAACCGTTGCCGTGCCCGCAGGCAGCCGGTCTGAGATGCGCTTCGAATCCTTATCGATGCCCGCTTTGGCTAACGAACCCGGACTCTCGCGGAGTTCCGTCACCTCGCAACGAGCGAAGTGCGATAGACGCTTACGGTAATCATCGATCAGCGCTCTCAATCGAGCGTCTTTCGTCTTCCCGGTCCAGATAAGTCTCAGGCGCATCTGTTCAAGGCAATGACGCGGAGAATGGGAGACGCGGTGACACGGTGACTATCTTGCAACTACTCTTCTCCGTGTCCCCGCTTCTCCGTGTCCCCGTATCCCTTCTCAAGCCGCGCCAATCTTTCGTAAAGATTCTTGCGGCTGATTCCCAAAATACGCGCGGCCTCAGTCTTGTTCCCGCCGGTCACTCGCAGAGTTTCCGCGACATATTCAGCCTCAACCTCAGCCAGCGATTGCCGCCCAACTCGACGCCGTTGCAGCAACGCGGTCGCGCGAATCGATTCAGCCAAATCCGAAACTTCTATTCGTTTACCCGCGGCGACTATCACTGCCCTCTCGATCGTGTTGGCAAGCTCGCGGACGTTTCCGGGAAACTCATATTCCTTGAGCAGAGCCAATGCTTCAGGCGCCATCTCAGTGACTGAACGGCCGTGCTTGGCGGCATAGCTCTTCACAAACGACTGGACCAGTTTCGGCAAATCCTGCCCGCGCTCGCGCAACGGAGGCAGATGAATGTGCACAACATTGAGCCGGTAATAAAGATCTTCCCGAAAGTCATGACGCTTAACCGACTCGTCCAGATCGACATTAGTCAAAGCAATCAGCCGCGCATCTACTTTGATCGTCTGGCGTCCTCCGAGCCGCTCAAACTCTCGCGTCTCGATGACTCGCAGAAGTTTTGCCTGAGAGTCATTTGTCAGGTGCGCAATCTCGTCGAGCACCAGAGTTCCCTTATGCGCAGCTTCGAGCCTTCCCGGTTTTGCTTCGGTAGCTCCTGTAAAAGCCCCGCGTTCATACCCAAAAAGCTCAGCCTCCAGAAGATCCCGGGGCAACGTTGCGCAATCGATCTTCACAAACGCCTGCGTCGCGCGACGCGAATTTGCATGAAGATAAAAAGCCAGTGCGTCTTTACCGGCGCCTGACTCTCCAGTGACGAGCACATTCGCGTCTGTCGAAGCGACGCGTTCGGCGAGATCCATTACCTCACGCATTGCTTCCGACTCCGCAACGATCTCGATCACGATTCGTTTCTCAAAGAACTCGGAGCCTCACCGCTTAATTCAGACGGCAGCTCAACCCGTTTCGATTCTCGCCAGAGCCGTTCCAGGTCATAAAATTTGCGCGCTTTTTCGGCGAACACGTGCACGATGAAATCGCCGTAGTCCAGCAATATCCACTCAGCGTTCTTGTAACCCTCCACACGCGCGGCGTTGGAGCCCGCCTTCTTAAGCCTTTCAAACACCTCATCAGAGATCGCCTGCACCTGGCGCTCGTTCGCGCCGCCGGTGATCACAAAGTAATCCGTAAAGGTAGCAATCTGGCGCAGATCGAGAACAATTGGATCGAGCGCTTTCTTGTCGCTCGCAGCCTGAAGAGCCATGACGATTCTTTCGTCCAGTTCTTCGGACGCTGACGGCGCTCTATCCGGTAACTCAGATAACGTAGCCCTGGTCGGATTAAGAGATTGTTCCTTAGCCGTTGAATTCTGTTTCATTCGATTCCCTGTACAGTTCGTACTTTTTTATATATTGCCCAACTACGGGCGACACCAGCTCGTTTAGCTGGTCCAATTTGTTCTCCCTCACGGCGCGGCGAATGTCTGTTGACGAAACATCGCGCATGACAATATCGGTGATGAATATTCCCTTTCCTTTGCGTTCGCTGATGAGCTTTGACTGCTCGGGCGTTCCTCGTAAATCCACGACTCGTTCGCGCAACGGCGCAGGAAGAATGTGCGGATCAATATCGGAGCCAGGTCTCGTCACCACGATGTGATTGACCAAACCCAGAAGCCGTTCCCACTCACGCCACGTCGTAATTTCAGACCACGAGTCAGCGCCCATCAGGAAAAAGAGTTCCTCCGTTTCTCCCGCTTGAGCTGCGAAATGCGCGAGCGTGTCCACTGTGTACCGCCGATTGGGCGCCTCGATCTCGAACGTCGACACATAGAACCGTTGCGTGTCCTGAGTTGCCAGCACCAACATTGCATGCCGGTGTATTGCCGGCGTCACGTCGCTCGCCAGCTTGTGCGGCGCAACAGTAGCCGGCACAAACAGCAGCTCATCAATTTCAAAGAGCTCACAAACTTTTTTTGCGACTTCCAGGTGACCGAGATGAACCGGATCAAACGTTCCGCCGTAAATAGCAATCCGTTTGCGGTTCACAAGGCCAGCACCGCGTCGGTCGCGTTCGCCGGCTTCTTAAGCTCCTTCAGCCTGGCCGCGACAGCATTTATCAGGTCTCGAACGCCTTCATTCGTGGCCGAAGAAATTGCAAAGAATGGCTTACCGTCGCTCTTCGCCCGCTGCTTTAACGACTCCAATCGTTGAGGTTCGTCGAGCGCATCGATTTTGGTCGCCACCACAATTTGCGGCCGTTCTGCCAATTCTCGGTTGTAAGCAGCCAACTCGCGATTGACTGTCTGGTAGTCAGCCACCGGTTCTCGTCCGGACTGTGAAGAAACATCAACCAGGTGAAGCAAAAGCGAGGTGCGTTCGATGTGGCGCAAGAAGCGATCACCCAATCCTGCTCCCTCATGAGCACCTTCGATCAATCCCGGAATGTCCGCAATCACAAAGGTGCGGTAGTCACCTAGATCGACAACGCCAAGGTGCGGTTCCAACGTCGTGAAAGGGTAATCCGCGATCTTGGGCCGGGCTGCGGAAACGGTAGAAATAAAAGTTGACTTACCTGCGTTCGGAAACCCCACCAGCCCAACATCAGCAAGGAGCTTTAATTCGAGTTGCAACTCGAGCTCTTCGCCGGTGGCACCTTGCTGGTGATAGCGAGGAGCTCGATTCGTTGAAGTTGCAAAGTGGGCATTGCCGAATCCGCCGCGCCCACCGCGAGCCGCCAACCACTTCGTGCCGTCCGCAGCAAGATCCTGAAGCAGTTCACCAGTAGTCGCTTCAAAAATCTGCGTACCTACGGGTACGTGAACGAAGACGTCCGCTCCATCGCGACCGGATCGGTTAGAGCCCTCGCCATGCATTCCGCGACCGGCAACGTGTTCAGGGTTGTAGCGAAGATGTAGGAGAGTATTGAGAGATGGGTCAGCTATGATCCAGACATCGCCTCCGCGTCCACCCTCGCCGCCTGAAGGGCCACCGCGCGGCACGAACTTCTCTCGGCGAAAAGCTGTTACGCCGTTACCGCCATGTCCCCCTTGCACGCGAATCTTAACGCGGTCAATAAACATTTAAATCTGAAGCGACGCTGCGGTACTCGATTGTGGCGCCGGCGTCGCATGATAATACTCCTGCTCTTATGCGGCAGACGCTTGTTCGACCGGATAGACGCTGATGAACTTTCCGCTGCGGCCTTTGTCTTCGAATTTGACGACGCCGTCGACCAGCGCGAAAAGAGTGTCGTCCTTTCCGCGTCCCACATTCTTGCCTGGTTTCCACTTGGTTCCACGCTGACGGGCCAGGATGTTGCCGCCAACGACTTGTTGGCCGCCGAATTTCTTCAAACCCAATCGCTGCGACGACGAGTCGCGCCCGTTACGTGATGATCCAACGCCTTTCTTGTGTGCCATAAAAACTCCTCAAGTGATGAGTGATGAGTGATGAGTGATGAGTGATAAGTGATAAGAAAAAATCTCTCACCACCATCACTCTTTCCTTATCACTTATCACTCATCACTTATCACTTCTTCCTTATCACTTATCACTTTCAGTAATCCTATCGATTCGGATCGTTGTGTAACCCTGCCTGTGTCCTTGTTTCCTTTTGTAGTGTTTACGGCGCTTCTTTTTGAACACGATGAACTTTGGCCCGCGACCATGTGCGACAATCGTGGCCGATACCCGAGTCGCGCCTAACACTGGCCCAGCGTCACCATCCTTGCCGGCCGTTAGCAGCGCATCGAGCTCAACCGACTTTCCCGCTTCCTCTTCGATCAAAGGCACGCGGACGGTATTTCCTTCGGCGACGAAGAACTGCTTTCCACCTGTCTTGATAATTGCGTATGACATCTCAAGCTCCCTCTCAGACGGGACTCCCCGCCTCGGAAAAGTCGAACATTATAGGGCTTTCTCGGCTCAAACGGCAACCGCCGGAAGGCCTTTAGCCGCGGATTTACGCAGATAAACGCGGATCAGAAAAAGTACAAAAAGAAAGCGGGCAGCTATGTCTCTTTTCTTATCCGCGTCTATCTGCGTAATCCGCGGCTAATTCTTTTCTTTAACGGGCGGAGGCAAGTACTTCAGTCCGAGTCTTGCCGCCGTTCTGTGCGAGGAAGTGTTCCATGAAGCTTGTCGAGATTTCGCCCTTTCGAAACTTCGGATCGTCCATGATCTTCAAATGCAACGGAATCGTAGTCTTAATGCCCTCGATAACCATTGCCTCAAGCGCGCGCCTCATGCGAGCTATTGCCAAGTCGCGAGTTCGCGCATGCACAATGACCTTCGCAATCATCGAGTCATAAAACGGCGGTACGCGATATCCCGAGTAAACGTACGTATCGACGCGAACGCCCGGACCACCCGGCAAGTTGAAAGCGGTGATTAGACCGGGTGAAGGTGAGAAGGTCTCGGGGTTTTCAGCGTTGATGCGGCACTCGATCGCGTGCCCGACGATCAAAAGATCATCCTGCGCGTATCCAAGCGCTTCGCCTTCCGCGATCCGGATTTGATTGCGCACTATGTCGGCAAGTGTCACCATCTCGGTCACAGCGTGCTCAACCTGGATGCGCGTGTTCATCTCCATGAAGTAGAACTGATTGTCACTATCGAGCAGAAACTCAACCGTGCCCGCGCTCGAATAACCAAGCTTCTTGCAGGCAGCCACCGCTGCTTCGCCCATCCGGTTTCGCAGCTCCGACGAGAGCACCGGCGACGGAGCCTCTTCAAGCAGCTTTTGGTGCCGCCGCTGAATGGAGCATTCACGCTCGCCAAGATGAATGCAGTCGCCGTATTCATCAGCCAGCACCTGGATCTCGATGTGCCGTGGATTCTCGATGTACCTTTCGATGTAAACACTTCCGTCCTTGAAGGCTGCGGCCGCTTCGGTCGACGCTGCTTCAAGCGATCGGCTGAGCTCATTTTCAGATCGGACGATGCGCATGCCGCGGCCTCCACCGCCAGCGGACGCTTTGACGATGACCGGAAAGCCGATTTCGCGCGCGAGGGCAATCGCTTCCTGATCGGAAGAAATCGGATCGGAGCTGCCCGGTAGGATCGGCAGGCCGGCTTGTTTCATCGCGCGGCGGGCCTCAACCTTGTCACCCATCAGGCGAATGATGTTCGCCTGCGGTCCAATGAACTTGATGTTGCAGGCCTCGCAGATTTCGGCGAAATAGGAAGACTCAGCGAGAAACCCATAACCCGGATGAATAGCATCGACGTTAAAGATTTCAGCGGCGCTGATGATAGCGGGAATATTTAAGTAACTTTGGGCAGAAGGTGCTGGCCCGATACAGGCTGCTTCGTCGGCAAAGCGCACGTGCAAAGAATCGCGATCGACGTCGCTGTGGACCGCGACGGTGCGAATACCCATTTCTTTGCAGGTCCAAATGATGCGACAGGCAATCTCGCCTCGATTCGCTATCAGGATTTTCTTGAACTTGCGGCTGTTCATCTCTGGCTGGTCCTAGTGATGAGTGATAAGTGATGAGTGATGAGGAAAAAGAACTCCTCATCACTTTTCACCTTCTTATCATTTATCACTCATCACTTATCACTACCAATATAGTTCAACGTCCAATGTCGTTGCGGTGTGCTGACACCGAAGACATTGGACGTCAAGTTTTAAGGTTACGCGCGAATACCGAACAGAGGCTGGCCGTATTCAACCGGCTGGCCGTTCTCGACATAAATCTTAGCTACTTCGCCGCTCGTCTCGGCCTGGATCTCGTTCATCAGCTTCATCGCTTCAATGATGCAGACTACCGAATCCGGTTCAA
>DATEDU010000225.1:0-10445 GCA_035281525.1 Pyrinomonadaceae bacterium
GCGCGTTTTTCAGCCGGCAAGTCGGCAAGTGCTTCACGCATGACGTCGAGGCGCCAAGTGTTGGAGAGTGTTTCAAAGAACAATTTAACGATGATAAGAGAGTCACCGGGTGTCCATGGACGAGGTTGATATTGCAAGACACGAAACTCCGGGGGCAAAGTCTTGGCGTCCAGAGTTGCAATGTAGGCATTCACTCCGCGTGCGTACGCTTCGAGTAGCGAACGTGCCTGCGGTGTAGCGAGCGCAACTTCAGCGTCGGCGACCTGCGCGAATCCAAGGGTACGATGGCGTTTGTCTTCTTCGAGAGTTGGGTTGCCGAATATCTCTGAGAGTTCACCGCGTGCCGTGCGACGAAGGAGGTCCATCTGCCACAGTCGATCTTGGGCAGTTGCATAACCTTGAGCGAAGTAGAGGTCGTTGTCGGTTTGAGCTGAAATGTAAGGAATGCCTCGGTCGTCGCGTCGCAGTGTTATGGTCTGCTGCAGACCTGCGACCGTAACTTTGTCGGCAGGATTTGTTGCCTGACTAAAGACGAGTTGACTTGCAAGGAAAAATGTTAGGAACGAGAAAAGGGCTAATCTGCGGCCATTAAGGTTAGGATTCATAAAGGTGTTGGCTACAGAACCGGGAGCGCAGCGACCGGGTAAACTTCAGCGAACTTTCTGGTACAGCATACCCGGTCGCTGCGCTCCCGGTTCCGTACGCTCCCGGTGTCCCTCCGCTCCCGATTCCGTAGCTTACTGATTATTGTTGTTACGCTGCGTGCTCGTTTCCGTTGGACCAGCGACACGACCGTCAGCAGTATACAGCGCAACCGTTCCGAATTTTTCCAGAATCGGTTTAATCTTACTCGCGTCGCCGACAATCACGACCTGTTGCGTCTTCGGATCGACGTACTGCCGCGCAACTCTTTGCACGTCATCGGCAGTAACGGCCATTACCTTGCTCGGGTAAGTGTCCCAGTAATCGGCCGGCAAGTTGTAAGCCTTCCGAGTCATTTCGTAGTTCAGCAGCTGCGACGGACTTTCCAACGAAAGTGCAAAACCAGCGACGATTGACCTCTTCTGTTCTTCGAGCTCAGCCAAAGGCACCTTCTCATCGCGAATGCGGTTCAACTCCTTGAGAAACTCCGTCATGGCGCCTTCCGTTACCTCAGTCCGGACGTCTCCGCCCGCCGACCATGGGCCGGGGTACTTGAGCGCTGTGAAACCGCTGTACACTCCATACGTGTACCCTTTTTCCTCGCGCAGATTGAGGAAAAGCCGGGCTGACGCGCCGCCACCGACAATACCGTTCATGACAACGACCGGAATGTAATCAGCATGCCGGCGGTCAATCGCGATGTTGCCCATCGTGACGGTTGACTGCACTGAGTTTGGACGATCGATGAGAAAAATCTTCCCTTCACTCGCTCTCACGGGATTCGGTGGTAACGCCTCTTTGTAATCAGTTTTATTCCACCCGCCCAACCATTTGTTCAGCTTAGCCATTACTTCTTTGGCATTAACATCGCCCGCAATACCCAGGATCGCGTTTTGCGGGACGTAAACCCTGCGATGCCACTCGGCCAACATCTCTGGCGTTAAAGCATCGACGACTTCCGCTCTGGTTGTAAAAACCGATGCTGGATGTTTCCCATAAATGACATGCCGAAAGCGTTCTTCAGCGAGGAAACCTGGTTGAGTGCGTTGCTGAATGAGTTGAGTTTTAATTCGACCTTTAAGTTTGGTTAGTTCCTCAGCTGGAAACATAGGATTCAGCAGCACATCGACCAGCAGAGCAAACCACTGGTCAAAGTTATCGGAGAGCCCTGACGCACCAAGCGTCGCTGCAGCGGACCCGTAACCGGAGTTGGCGAAAAGCGTAGCGCCTATCCGATCCACTTCTTCAGCAATCTGACGGCTGGTCCGAGTCTTCGTTCCCTCACGCAACATTTGAGCTGTGATGTTCGCGAGCCCAGGCTTGTCGGCGGGCTCAAAAATCGGACCGGCGCCGCTGATTTGCAAAGACGTCGTAACAACCGGGAAACGACGATCTTCGAGGATCAGCACAGTCAGACCATTCGCAAGCGTCGTCTCAACAGGCTTAGGCAACTTTACGCGAAGGATATCCTTCGATACAGGCGCTTTGTTCTTGCGCTCAACCTTGCTGCGCGCTTCGGACTTGTCTTGTCCGGGCGCTGGTTGTTGCGCCGTGGTTGGCGCAAGAGGTGCAATTAATGCCATGAGCGCGAGAAAGCTGATAATGCTTCGGCTTTTGATGGACTTCAGATATTTCATGGTAGTTCTCCTTCTCACTGTCCGGCTTTCTCTGCCGCTTTTGGTTTAGGAATGGTTGTAATAACGGTTCGATTCGTGTCGCGGAAGTACGTTTTGGCGACGCGCTGAATGTCTTCTTTGGTCACCTTTGCATACTTATCTTCTATGTCGTTGATAAGACTCGGCTCGCCATAGTAGACCGCGAATTGACCCAGGACTACGGAGCGCGCGAGGGTGCTCTGTAACTGTTGCGCGCGTGTGCGACGCAAATTCATAAGTCCTTTCTGAATCTCCCAGTCGGCGACTGGCTCTGTTTTTAAGCGTTCAAGCTCTTCATAAATGAGCTTCTCGATGCCCACCAGGTCTTTACCCGGCTGGGCGAACACGACCGCTGAAAATAGTGAGGGGCCGCGGCGCTCCTGTGCGCCTCCGAACACGTTGGTCGCCACTTCCTTATCCTTTACCAATTTCTGATAAAGTCGCGAAGATTGACCGCCGAAGAGCACCTGTCCGAGCACGCTCAGAGCATAGTAGTCAGGCGTATTGCCTTGAGGGATCTTATAGACCACGTCGACTCGCGGCGTGCGCGCGAAGTTGTCCTCGAGATTCTTCCGGCGCTCTTCCTTCTGTTCCGGCTCGGTTGTGTCGGGAGGAGTCGGAGTTGGCTGCGAAGGAATCCCTTCAAAATACTTCTTAACCTTGGCCAGGGCTTCTTCGGGTTTGAAGTCACCCACCAGCGTCAACACAGCATTGTTCGGGGCGTAGTAAATGCGGAAGAAGTCGGCAACGTCTTTCAATTCCGCTGCGCTGAGATCCTCCATCGAGCCGATGGTTGAATGTTTGTAGGCGAAATTGTCGTAAGCTGTGTCCAGGATTGCCTCGAATGTTTTTCCGTACGGCTGATTGTCAACTCCCAACCGCCGTTCTTCCTGGACTGCATTACGCTGGTTGTCGAGGTTAGCCTGATTGATGACGAGGCTCTTCATACGGTCAGCTTCAAGGAACAGACCGAGATCGAGCTGGTTCGCGGGCAATGTTTGGAAGTAGTTCGTGCGGTCCTGGTTAGTAGTTCCGTTCATGGCGCCACCATTCAAGTCGACAAGAATGAAGTGTTCGCCTTTTCCGACGTTCTCGGAACCTTGAAACATCATGTGCTCGAAGAGGTGCGCAAAGCCGGTGCGGCCCTTGCGCTCGTCGCGCGAGCCGACGTTATAGGTGAGCGCAATAGAGTAAGTAGGCGCCGAATGATCTTCGGACATGATCACTTTGAGCCCGTTCTTTAGCGTGTATTCCTTGATTGGAATCCGAAATTTTGCGCCCGTTTGCGCCGGCGCGGCTGCTTGCGCCACGAGCAGGCACACCAGCAGCAGGAACGCGGAAAAAAACTTCAATCTGGACATCTTCTCCTCCAAATTCGCAACTTGCGGTCTAGATTAAAAGGATACGCTCACCCGCCTGGGGGTTTCGGCGAGCTAGGCTTGTTGAGTGCGGGACATTATACATAGCGATCTTGAGTTTGCATAAGCGAAGCACAGCGGACAGCAAACAGCTAACAGCGAACAGCTAATAGCGAAACAGCAAACAGTGAACAGCAACAGCATGAAATAACTGCTATTCGCTGTCTGCTGTTAGCTGTTTGCTGTCTGCCTTTCCAAATGACAAATGTCCAATGACAAATGTCAAATGTATTGACGTTATCTGGTCCCCAAACTAGAATCCCGTTCAATGATTTCCCGTGTGGCCAATCTAGTTCTTGTCATTCTTGCCTGCTCGACTCTTGCGATTGCTCAACAGCGGCCGTTAATCACAGAAGACGTTGACATAATTCCCCCGGGAACAGTGCGAATCGAGGCAGGAATCGACTATCTGCAAGGCGTCAAGTTTCCTGCGTCCGGACTGACAGGGGATCTGACGCGCATTGGTGTGATCGGAATCAATATAGGCTTTGCGCCGAACGTTGAGTTCCAGATTGAAGGCGTCGCCCAGAATTTCCTCAGCATCAACACCCGAGGACCATCCGCCATTCCTCTATCGCTTGCTCCAGGCGTTAACTCGGCTAACGACATCGGCGATTTCACACTGGCGACGAAGATAAAACTCCGAAGTGAGACTCGGCGTGGCCCGAGCATTGGATTCCGCTTCGGAGTACAATTGCCAAACTCTAATCAAGAGCGCGGAATCGGTCTGAATCAGACCAACGCATTCGGCTCACTATTGATAGGTAAAAAGTTTGGTCAGGATGGACGCTTTAATACTTTCGGCAATCTTGGGGTAGCCATTCTCACTGCACCCACTACCCTCTTCACGCAAAATGATGTGATCACATATGGCCTCGCAGGTATCTTCCGCCTCAATCGCCAGTTCAGCTTGGCCGGGGAAGTAAATGGCCGCATCAACACGCGACCTGGAAATGGCCCATTGGGTACCGAGTCTCAGTCAGAAGCACGATTAGGAATGCAGATTCGTGCTTCAGGCCTGCAATTCGATTTTGCCGGGATAAAAGGCTTGACTGATTTCAGCCCGAACTCAGGAGTTACGATCGGCGTAACGTACAATTCTCCCTCCGTCTTTGCGCCCGCCAAATAGAACAGTGATAAGTGATGAGTGATAAGTGATAAGGGACAAGTGATAAGTGACTCGTGTCAGGTTAGAATCAGTCTCGCATGATCTGTGTGATATTTGTCTTATCACTCATCACTTATCACTTATCACTTGTTACTTATCACTTATGACTCATCACTTATCACTAAACCATGTTTGACTGGCTCCACGCCATTGCGCTCTGGCTGGAGCGTTACATCATCAGCGTCCCTATATATATTGCCGCGCCAGCAATGGTGCTGATTGCCACGCTCGATTCGTCGTTGTTGTCGCTGCCTGAGATTAACGACTACCTCGTGGTGGGACGATGTTACAAATACCCAACAGCAGTTTTCTACTTTCCACTCTTTGCCGCGGCCGGATCCGTTCTCGGATGTCTTCTTCTTTATACGATTATGAAGCGCGGTGGTCAGGCTCTTTTGCGAAAGCGTTTCAAGGTGGAAAGTATTAAACGCGTCGAGCGAGCCTACGCTCGATTTGGTGTGTTTGCTATTGCGATTCCAGCCATCCTACCGCCGCCGCTCCCATTTAAGATCTTTGTGGCAACCGCAGGCACGCTTGAATATCCACGGTGGAAATTCTTGCTGACAGTGATGCTTGCTCGATCGTTCCGCTACTACGTGGAAGGAATCCTGGCAGTCTTTTATGGCCGGCGCGTGATACTGTTTATGAAGGACAATGGTCTGGTGGTGCTGAGCATCGTGGCGGCATTCGCTTTCATAGCAATCGTAACTTATACAATCGTCAATCGCCGAAGAATTAAGAAAGCCGTTTGAGGAACTAACGATTGAGACTCTCCGATAAGCTCACGCGCCTTTCTGACTTTTTAGTTACTTTTGGACCTTTCGGCCTGTTTGTAGTTGCAGTTCTCGATTCGAGCTTCGTCCCATTGCCAAGCAGTGCGGACGCCTTAATGTTGCTCCTCACCACAGCTCATCCGCGTTGGATGGTCTTCTATGCATTAGTAGCCACGGCCGGTTCAACTCTGGGATGCTTCATTCTTTACTCTGTTTCGCGTCGCGCCGGCAGCCGCGCGCTGTCGCGGTTTTCCGTGTCGAAACAGAAGCGGACTAAGGAGCTGATCGATCGTTACGATGTGCTGTCAGTTTTGGTCGCATCAGTTTTGCCGCCACCTTTCCCGTTCAAGATCTTTGTGATAACCGCCGGCGTCTTACGCTTTAGCTTGACGCGTTTTCTCGCCGCTATCGTAGTGGGAAGAGGATTTCGTTTTTTACTGGAAGGTTACTTTGCGATTCGTTATGGAGCACAGGCAAAGGTCTTCCTCGCCAGGTACTACCCCTGGATCGGACTCGGCTTGGCAATAGTGATAGTCGCGGTGTTTATTGTGCGGCTGAAATTGAAGCGGAAAGAGGAGCCTCAACTAATTCAAGTTGCCGGGCGCTTGCCAGATCCTTGACACCTTGTTCGCTGAGTCCCGACAGCAGGTGCAGAAACACTTCCGCCGTCGCCAGGGCGTCGCTGCCGGCCCGGTGGCGTTGCATGATGGGAATGCAGAAGTGGCTCGCAACCGTTTCGAGGCGATAGTTGGTTAGGCCGGGAAACACTCGGCGACAGAGTTTTACCGTACAAAGATGGGCGTTACTCATTCGATGGCCGGGGTAAACGCGCGAAACCTCGTGATTCAGGAAGCTGGTGTCGAATGGTGCATTGTGGGCAATCAACACGGCGTCGCCTGCGAAGTCCAGCCATTTTGGTGCGACGTCGGCAAACACCGGCGCCGTTTTCACCATCTCGTTCGTGATTCCAGTTAACGATATGACAAATCGCGGAATCGGAATCTCGGGATTTACCAGAGTCAAAAACTTATCTACGATGCGGCCGCGGGAAATACGATATGCTCCCAATTCGATGATTCTGTTGGGAGGCATTTTGGCTCCGGTTGCTTCTAGATCGACGGCGACGTATTCCAACTCATCCAGCAACCGTGATTCATTGTCGTCGTTTTGTAGCTCGATAGTTCGATCGTCAATGAATTTAAATCGTCGATCGTCTTTGACGAGATCGGCCACCAGCAAGCCTGCGAGTTCATCGTCTATGTGCGACACTTTAAAAACGACGTCAACGATCGTAGTGGCTTGGGCCCGTCCACCGCAGTCGCGCAAAAGCTCGATTGTTTCCTGGACCAGAGTCGAATCAGAGATCAGGTTAGAGTAAGGCGGCATCGGATTGCGATTGTAGCGCATTTGTTGTTAGAGAGGTAGGTTTGCGTTCTGAAGAAATAATCGAGACGTTCAAGGCTACGGGCGCGCTGCTCGAAGGACACTTTGTCCTTTCCAGTGGGCTTCACAGTCCAAACTATTTGCAGTGCGCTCTAGTGCTGCAGCACCCGGCTGAAGCAGAGCGACTTGGTCGCGCGATCGCTGAGCACTTTCGCGATCGCGCCATTGAACTTGTCGCCTCTCCGGCGATTGGGGGCATCGTTATTGGACATGAGGTAGCGCGACAACTTGGTGCGAGATTTATTTGGACTGAGCGTGAAGCCGGACAAATGACCTTACGAAGGGGCTTCTCAGTATCGCCGGGCGAAAAGACTCTGGTTGTCGAAGATGTAGTTACGACTGGGGGCTCGACGCTCGAAACCGTAAGGGCTCTGCATGCTGCTGGAGCAAATGTGATCGCGGCGGCGTCCATCGTCGATCGTTCGGATGGGAAGGCTGACGTGGGTGTGCCGCGTGTGGCTTTGGTGACATTGAGTGTGCCAACAGTTGACGCTTCGGTTTGTGAACAGTGTAAGAGAGGGGAAGCGGTCACGAAGCCCGGAAGCAGGAAGCAGTAAGGTGTCGGGTGCCGGGTGTCAAGAATCAAGTCGGGAGTCTGGAGTCGCGAGTCGGGAGTTCGGAGTCTGAGCCGGACTTTTGCCTTCTGACTCCCGACTCTAGACTCCAGACTCCCGACTTAACAACCGACACCTGACACCCTGCAGTCATTGAATGAACTTTAAACTTACTCTCCAATATGACGGTACTGACTTTCATGGCTGGCAGATGCAAAGCGACTTGCGAACCGTCCAGGGCGAGTTGACTCGCGCGCTGTCGCTGATTGAAGGACAGGAAGTCGTCGTCCATGGCTCAGGCCGAACCGACGCGGGTGTCCATGCCGAAGGTCAAGTGGCAAGCGTTCTACTCCAACGAGACATAACTGCCTTAAAACTGCGAGCCGCTGTTAATGGCAATGTGGATCCTGATTTACGAGTGATTGAGTGTGAGCGTGTAAGTGACGACTTTCATGCTCGATATTCAGCTTTGGATAAGACCTACATTTACCGAACCGTCAACGGTCCAGTCAGGTCGCCATTTTGGATTCGCTACGCGCATCACGAGTGTCGTCCACTAGATCTTGAAAGGATGAAGCAAGCTGCGGCACTTTTTGTCGGATGTCACGACTGGACGGCGTTTTCGGCTGCGCAATCTGATGCGGAAAGTCGGATTCGTACGATCAAGATGCTTGAAATCCGGAAGATCGAGGATTCACGTTCGCACGGTGACCTGATTGAGATGGAAGTTACAGCTGATGGCTTCCTAAGATACATGGTTCGTTCCATTGCCGGCACATTGCTGGCGGTGGGAAGAGGAGAGGTCGACGAAAAACAAATACGGCAGGCGATCTCGGAGCGCGATCGGTCGCTGGCCGCCGCGACCGCTCCACCCTGCGGCCTCACGTTGCTGTCAGTTCGATATGAATGACAGAAGTGCGCAGAGAATTAAAGTTTTACTGGCGGCAAAGCGCTTTGATTGACAAAGTCGATCCTTTAAGGCAAGAATGCTTGGGTGTCAGGTGCCGGGTGTCAGGTGCCGGGTGTCGGTTGCTAATGATGGTCCTGAGACGCGACAGCCGATAGCCGACATCTGACACCTAGCACCCGGCACCTGATACCCGGCACCTGATCAATCTATGCTTTCCAATTTCACTGAAGTCGTTAAACCCGGCAGCCGCGATGAGATGTTATTGGCGTCGATAGCCTGGGATCGACTACCGCGTCACGTCGCGATCATCATGGACGGTAATGGGCGTTGGGCCGCACTGCGCGGACAACCGCGAATCGCCGGCCATCGAGCGGGTGTCGAAGCCGTTCGTGCCGCCGTAGACACAGGCGCAAGGCTCGGACTCAAAGCCCTTACGCTGTATGCCTTCTCGACCGAGAACTGGAAGCGACCGCGTTACGAAGTAGATGCTTTAATGCGCATGCTGCGGCGATATCTTCGCCTGGAGCTCGATGAAATCGATCGTCAGCAAATCAGGTTTCAAACTATCGGCCGGACTGGTGCATTGTCGGAAAGCGTCCGTAAAGAGATTGCGAACGCAACGCAAAGAACTGAGCGTAACAAGGGGATGATTCTCACTGTCGCACTGAATTACGGTGGCCGTGCTGAGATCGTCGATGCTGTTCGTGCAGCTGTGCGCAGGTTGATTGATGAGGGAAACCCACCAGACGAAATCACCGAAGAGCGGATTGCGGACGAGCTCTACACCCGCAAGCTTCCGGAGCTGGATCTGCTCGTTCGCACGAGTGGCGAAATGCGCATCTCAAACTTTTTGCTTTGGCAGGCTGCCTATAGCGAACTGCACGTGACGGAAACTCTTTGGCCGGACTTCCGGCGCATACATCTGCTCGAAGCGATTGTCGACTATCAACGGCGAGTGCGGCGGTTTGGTGGATTGAAGCTCGTCGTCAATGTGAAATAGAATAGGCTTACCTCATGAGCACAATTCTCCAACCCAGAGTTTGGACGGACGAAGAGCTTCTGGCCCTTCCTAAGGACGGCAACAAGTACGAAGTCTTGAAAGGAATCCTCACAATGAGTCCGGCAGGCTTTACGCACGAGTTTATTGGTGTGCGGTTAATCATGGCACTTGGTAATTATGTCCAGTTGCACAAGCTCGGAGCGGTTCTGGGTTCCAGCCTCGGCTGCTGGATGGAAAATCGAGACTTCCTCTCACCGGATGTCTCATTTATCGCTAAAGACCGCATTAAAGGCGAGAAAAACCCGGGTGAGAAATTCTTCGACGGCGCGCCCGACCTTGTAGTGGAAGTGCTATCGCCGAGCGAAAGAAACAAACTCCGCTATGACAAGCTTGTCGACTATTTTGCCAATGGCTCTCGTCTCGTTTGGGTAATCAATCCAAAACAGCGTGTCGTTTTGATCTATCACTCACCTGAAAACCACGAGATTCTTAGAGAAGGCGATGTAATTTCCGGCGAATCTGTACTTCCAGGTTTTACACTTCCTGTTTCCGAACTGTTTGCGGAGTTGAATTTTGACTGAGGCGCCCGTATCGCTAAGAACCCCTGAATGTCTCGAGTCATCACTGCCGTCGTAGTCCTTCCCTTTCTAATCGCTTCAATCCTGATTTCCTGGTTGCAACCGCTCTTCATCGTGATGGCTGCCGCGGCGATGGTTCTCGGACTGTACGAATTTTATGTCCTGGCAAAGCGTCGAGACCTAAAGCCTAACGCGGCTGCCGGCTACCTTGCTGGCGCCGCTCTCTTTACTGTCTTTTACTTCAACGATCCGGGTCCGACCTCGGACTCGTTAATGCTGCAGACAATTCCGATCATTTTAGTGA
>DATEDU010000226.1:0-3066 GCA_035281525.1 Pyrinomonadaceae bacterium
CCTTCACCAAGCGTTTTGAGCAAAGGAGCAAAGGATGAATAAAGTTACCAGACTCTCTGTTTTCTTCGTAGCTTTGCTTGCGTTACTAACATCTCCCGTATTGGCCCAAACCACGGGTTCAATTTCCGGTGAGGTGAAGGACGAGAAGCAGGCGATTGTCACGAATGCCACCGTTACTGTTCGTAACGTAAAAACGAACGAATCACGCACCACGCAAACTGACGGCGACGGCCGCTACCGCTTTAACGGTATGCCAGTCGGCGACTACGAGTTAACCGTTGAGTCTACCGGCTTCGCGAAGTACGTGCAGTCCGGTATTCAACTCGTGCTCAACCAGCAGGCGAACGTCGACGTGACGCTCAAGGCGGGCCAGCTAACCGAAGTCGTGAACGTTGTCGAGAACGCTTCGATTCTCAATAGCACCACTACCGAGGTCGGAACGCGGTTCGACAGTCGACGGTTATCGGAGTTGCCGATTGCTCCGAATCGCAACGTTTACAACGTCGCGCTGTCGGCGCCTGGTGTGAGCCAACTGCAATCCAATCAGGCAGGATTCACGAATGGCATCAACTACTCGTCCAACGGCGGCAGATTGCGTTCGAACAACTTTCTGCTCGATGGCCAGGACAACAACGACTTCGGCGTCGGCGGTGGTGTAGTTCAGCTCAATAACCCCGACCTGATTCAGGAAGTGCGACTGGTTACCAACCAGTTCAGCGCTGAATATGGCCGCAACAGCAGCTCGGTGTTCAATGCGATCACCAAGAGTGGTTCGAACCAGTATCGCGGTTCGGTGTTCTGGTTTCACAACAACAATCACCTGAACGCTTGCAGCAATATCAACAAGAACGGCGGCTTCTGCAACAAAAACGCGACCGACCCGTCGCGACAGATCGCTCCGTTCCGAGTTGAGAACCAGTTGGGAATGACGATTGGTGGTCCGCTGCATTTGCCTCGCTTCGGTGAAGGTGGCCCAACCTACATCAGCGGAAAAGACCGAACGTTCTTCTTCTTCGCGTTGCAACGATGGTGGGATCGCCGGTTCCAACAAGGCCAGACCATTCAGGGTGCGCCGACCGAAGCTGGACGACAGATACTTCAGCAGCAGGTCGGAAATCGACCGCAGGTGCAAGCGCTGCTCACTTTTCTGCCGGCCGCTCAAACACCAAACGGCCAAACTGCACCATTTACTGCCAATGGAGCAACGTTTAACGTTCCTTTGGGTTCGCTGACAGGCTCCAGCCCATTCATATTCAACGACTGGCAGCAGTCGATTCGCCTCGATCATCATTTGAACAGTAATCACACGCTCAGCGGCCGTTACATCTATCAGGACGCTGATACAGTTGGTGCTGGTCAGGTCACGCCGACCGGGTATGAGTCATCGAACGTGTCGCGCAATCAAGGCGTGAACGTGGCCCTAAACAGTATCCTCAGTCCGAAGTTGGTCAACGAACTGCGACTCGCTTACCTGCGAGCCGCCAGTGCTACCGTCGCCGCCGATCTTAAAGCCGAGGCAATTCCCTCGATACAGATCACGAGCCTGGGACTGACTGGCCTGAACGCGGGCAACACCCGCACCGCGATTGGTTTGGCTGCAAACCTGCCGCAGCAGTCGTTCAGAAACACTTTCCAAATCCAGAACAACCTGTCGTACACGACGGGCAATCATGGTTGGAAGTTTGGTGTCGATGTTCACCGCAGCCAGTTGCACCAGTTGTTCAAACCGACAACGCGAGGCCACCTCGTTTACACCAACCTCGCTAACTTCGTAAACGACGTCGCCAACGTCCAACTCAACCAAGACTTGCCCGGCACCGCTCGTGTGCTGCATCTGGATTGGCACGACTTTTATCTCTATGGACAGGACGAGTGGAAGGTCAGACCAAACTTAACCTTGACACTCGGTCTGCGCTACGAGAATGCCGGTCAGCCGATTCAGGACCTGGTTGAATTCAACGATCCGGTCTTCGCCGCTTCAGGAAACGATCCTCGATTCAGGGTGAAGCCGATACCGGGACGCGATACCAATAACTGGGGACCGAGAATTGGTTTCAACTGGAACCCGCAGACCAGCAGCGGCGGGATCATCGGTTTCCTAACCGGCGGAGACAAGCTCGTCGTCCGCGGCGGTTACACCCGTACGTACGATTACGCTTACACAAACATCGCGCTCAACATTTGGAGCTCGTTCCCGTTTGTGGCCGCGCACAACGTGCCTGGTGCCACCAATGCATTTGCAAACTTGAACAACATGCCCATCAACCCGTTGAATTTCACCCGCACGCAGGTGACGGAGGATTTTCATTCGCCGGCTTATGACTCGTTCAGTTTCGAGTTGCAACGTGAACTTACACGCGACGCGGTATTTCGCGTTGGTTACGTGGGCTCAAAGGGGACAGGTCTCTTCGAGAGCATCGACGGGAATCCACTACTCTTCAGGACCACGCCACCGCCATCGCCGCTCCCCCCGGACCTGCGTACCGATCCGACGACCGGAACGATCCGGCTGCGCGCTAACTCGGGATCGTCCATCTATCACTCAATGCAGGCGAGTTTCGAGAAGCGACTGAGCCGCGGCGTCAGTGCTGGCGTTCACTTCACGTGGAGCTCGTTCATCGACACCATGTCGGAGATCTTCAACAACTCCGCTGCCGAGATCGCGCTCGCGCAAGATCCGTACAACCGCCGTCTCGACCGCGGAAGGTCTTCTTATGATCGTCCGCTGCGTCTTGCCGGTAACTTCGTATATGAGTTGCCGTTCTTCAGCAATCAAAATGGCTTTACGGGCCATGTGCTTGGCGGATGGCAGGTCAACTCTAACTTCAACTTCCAGAGCGGCGCGCCGTTCTCGCCGTTGAATCCGAATGACCCAACCGGAACTCTCGGCGGTTTGGCTTCGGCAATTGGTATCGCCACTCGACCAAACGTGATCACCACTCTCGACGTGTCGAGAATGAGCGTCGAGGAACTGTTCGCGTTACGCGGAACCGTTAACACCACGACCGGCAACGCGCTGTTCAGAGCGTTGGCCTCAACGGGAGAGCGAATCGGCAATGCAGGACG
>DATEDU010000227.1:0-10507 GCA_035281525.1 Pyrinomonadaceae bacterium
CGCGCTGTCGTAGTCATATCGCAGTCCCAGGGTGAGTGTGAAGTTGCTCTTTATTTTCCACGCGTCAGTGAAATAAACGCCGAGTCGGTGATTGGTCGTACCGCCGTTGGGAAATCCCAGGGCTGGCCGTTCGCTAAATGCACCAAGACCATTCCCGAGAACAATCTGGTTCAGCTGGAAGTTCAAAGGATTGTCGGCACCACCATTCGCATTCGCGAAAGTTCGGCCACTGATGTTGCCGCGGATTCGAGCCGCCAATCCAAAGAAGTTCGCGAACACGGCTTCTTCGATATGGTTGTAAGACAAGCCAAATCGAAAGGTGTGATTGCCCGTGCTCAGGCTGCCATCGTATTTACCCTGCAGGTTGTCCTGAAAAGTCTGCTGAGGCGCGAGCAGGTCTGGTCCAATGTCTTGAACACCACCGGTGATGCGAACAAGAATCGGTGCACCCGCGGGATCGAGCGTTGTCGGTGTTCCAGCCGCAGCGTTAGCATCGACAATGAAGTTATTGAAGTTGAGATAACTAAATCGGCCGGAATGTGTCCAGCGAGAAGCAGAATAGTCAAGTCCCGCTACGTGAGTGTTCGTGTTGTTGAGGTTGCCGAACGCGCTAAGGTCCGTACCACCGAAACCCGTTACGCCAAAATTGTAATTGTGGTTGAAACGGTAGAAGGTACTGATCCGATCATTCACCTTCCAATCGAGCCGGCCCCCGGTAAGTCTCTCGTCAAGCGGCACGGCAAAAGCTTGAGTGAATTGAGTAAAATTGGGTACGGCGGTAAATTGCTGACCGTCCTGGTTGTTGTTCTCAAACTCAGCGTGCCAGAATAATTCGTTCTTAAGGACGTAACCACCGGCACGTCCGCCGAGGATTTGACGATCGAAGGGCGGCTTTGCCGTCGTAGGTGAAGTCTTATTCAAACGTAGGTCTGCGGAATAACGCTCGTCGCGGAAGAAGCCGAAACCCGCGCCGTGAAATTCATTGCTGCCACTTCGGGTCACGATGTTGATAGCTCCACTGGAAGTCAAGTCAGTACTCGCATCCAGAGTCGAGCGGCTTACCTGAAACTCTTGAATAGTCTCATTTGAAATATTGGTTGTGGTGGTGCCTACGGTCTCATCAGTGATGTCGACTCCGTCGACCTGAATGCGCGTTGAACGACCACTTCTCCCGCCCATTGATACGCCGACCATCTGGTTTTTGGTTGGGTCGAAGTCACCGCCATCTCGAACCTGGACTCCGGGCTCTTGTTGCGCGAGGTCGAGGAAGTTGCGACCATTGAGCGGAAGGTTCTGAATTTGCTGTGGAGTTACGACACCGTCTACGGTTGGTCGTGTGGTATCCACTGTCGCCTCGGTCCCAGCTATTACTTCTACGACTTCTCTCGCATCGCCAACCGCCAGACTAATATTTAGCGGAGTAACGGCACCAACCTTGACAATGACGTCAGTTGTGACTGATTTACGGAATCCGGTTTTCTCAACTGTGATTGAGTAACTACCTGGTTCCAGGTTTTGATAATTGAATCTTCCGCGTTCATCGGTGGTGGCTTTAGTCTCGGCTCCCGTGGCGATATTCTTCAGGGTGACGGATGCGCCCTGGACGATCGCTTCATTCTGATCGACGACGGTTCCTTCCAGCGCGCCACGAATGTGTTGAGCCAATACTGTGGGAGCGAAGCTGAACAAGAAAAGAAGTCCCAGCACGAGGAACAAGAGAGAGCGCTGTTGCTTTGACGGTTTCATGATTTCTCCTTTTCTGTTACCTGCGATGAATAGGTTCATCGGTCTCATCGGAGTGGAGGGTGCTTGAATACAACCAAGCTCTGCGTTGGCTGCCTCATTCTTGCGGCCTGAGAGGGCCCGTGTGGAGGTAGCCCTTTTTGCATGAACTATTTAGATCTGACTGCGAACACGGTGGGCAATTACCATGCCCTTCCCAACGCGGTTAAAGAAGTCGGCTTTTTCTATCGTTTTGATCTTGATGGGAAATACAAGCAGCCTATTACTGATCCAAAAAAATGGCGATTCTCCAGAATTTAGTACGATTTGGCGTGACTGGGAAGTGAAGTCTGCGCTTAACCTAGGGATACTGAAAATGAGATTAAGAGTGGTTCAACTCTTTACGGCTGCGTGCGTTGTTCTTGCCGTTGCCGGGCTTGTTAAAGCTCAAACTGTCTACGAAGTTGAAGGCACCGTCTACGGACCTGATGGCAGAGTGATCCCCAATGTGACTGTGAGCCTTCAGAATCACGCTGGCGTTCAGATCGATCAGGACATAACGAACAGCGATGGCCGTTACAGATTTGCCGGTGTCGTTGCTGGAATTTACTACCTATCTCTCAAGCCCGCTGAGTCAGCGGTTCAACCAACGGTGCAAAAAATTGAATTGATCAATTCCGGCGCGAGTATCACGAATTTTTCAAAGGAGAGATTTGATTTCTCACTTAAAAGCGCCGGGAATCGCCCGGCAATCGCGGGTAGTGTGTTTGCACAGGCCGTACCGCCTGACGCGGAAAAGCTCTATCAAGAGGCGGTATCCGCAATGTCCAAAGGCGATAAGAACGGTGCGACCACCACTTTGAAAAAGGCCCTCCAGATATTTCCAACCTATTTTGTCGCCCTGGAACAACTTGGACTTTTGTACATCGAGTTAGAGAAAGACGAGCAAGCTATTGAGCCATTAAGCAAAGCAATTCAAATTAATTCGAGAGCGGCGAAATCGCATCTGGGTTTAGGCATGGCTTATGTCAATCTGGACAGGTTAAAGCAGGCGGTCCCTGAATTGAATGCCGCGATCGCCCTGGATCCGCGACTTTTTCGGGCTCATCTTTTTTTGGGAATGGCATTTATTACTCTTGGAAATCTGGACGAGGCAGAAAAGTCGTTGAAGGACGCCTACGCTATTGGCGGACCAAAGCAAGCGAGTGCCGCGCACCTCTACCTTGCTTCCATTTACAACATTCGTAAGGAATATCAGAAGGCGATCGATGAGTTGGAGGCTTACCTGAAAGAAAGCCCCAAAGCTCCAAATGCTCTACGCATCCGTGAGGCGATCACGAAGCTTAAAGCAAAGTTGTAAATCAACCGCATCTAAGTATTCTTGCCTGGAAAATGGAATTGAGCCGAGCAGGACTCGAACCTGCGACCCACTGGTTAAAAGAGCGGTCAAGCCGATTCCATCCAGTAACGGCTCTTAGGATCTAATAACATTTCAAACAGGGTGCAGCTGCTTCGGAGTACACCTAGTAACAACCGTTCACAACTGTTTGCCGTTATTCACGTCACAAATTTGCCACAACGGAATGGGGTGAGATCATCTTGACAGCCAGACGTCTGCTTCGGTGGTAATGAGACTAAAATAGACCTGGCGGTCGTCACGAGAGACGTAACTCCATTGCCGAACTCATTCGGAGCCACGGAGGACCGATGTGCGCGGCCCGCCGGTAAGGAGAATCACCGCTTTGAGACGCGGCTCGAGAGCGACAATCGGGACGGCGTGATCCGCACCCAGGCTGTACCCGTACTACGCCAGCTTGTCACGGTCGAAATCACCCGGGTTTCCAGATAGTCGATCGCTCGACCCAGGTCCTTGGACCACTGGACGATCATGTCTCGCGTCTGACTGGAAGATTCCAATTTTGCTTGACGCTCACGAATCGACCCGCGTCAACGAGACGTTCCAACTCCGCGACCGCCGCCTTGCGCTCGGTCTCGGCTCGCCCACGCCGCACGAACGTCCAGACGCCAAGAGCCACGACCAAGAGGGCGCAATTCGGGGACGAACTCCCTCATGGCTTCGGATTGGAGCGGATGAATTGGGGGGCGCCGTCCTAGGCGAGCTCCCGCAGCAGGGCGCTCGCCTCGAGCAGGTCGAACGTCGTATGGCCTTCCGTGAACCAGTCGTGTATCTCGGCCAGCATCGCCCGGGCGTCAGCCCGTCGTCCGTGTTGCCGCCACAGCCGGCCCAGGCTCGTGGCCGCCCGAAGCTCGAGCGAACGCGCTTGTTGGCGACGCGCGATGTTCATGGCCTGGACGAAATGCCCTTCTGCTTCGGCCGGGTTGCCTAGCGCCGGCGTGGCGAGCATTTCTCCTCGAAGCCGCGATACCTCCGCCTCCCAGAAGAGCTCTTCGGTCGCTTCGATCATCGCGTGGGCCTGATCGAGAATTTCTAGCCCGGCGGTGGGGCGACCGGTGTCGCGGTACGCGCTGGCAAGCTGGCACAGGAAGTACGGGAGGAAGTGTTGCGCACCGAACGCCCGCAGCTCGGCGAGGTTCGCCTGTATCTCGTCGATGCCCTCGGCGATGTCTCCCTGGCTGGTCAGGAGCCAACCATGCATCGCGCTTCCATAAGCTCGCCACAGCCGCAGGCCCTGATCGGCCGTCAACGCCAACATCTCTTGAATGAGCATGCTTACGCGCCGCGAATCAGAGCGGAACTGATGCTGCAACGAGGCGAACGCCAGGGCGTGTGCGCGGCTCTGCGCATTCGTCACTTCACGCGCCAGGCCGAGCGCTTTCTCGTGCGAGGCCATGGCCTGATCGGGATACCCGAGCAGCCACAGCGTCATGCCCAAGTAGTTGCGTGTGCTCATCTCCGGTTCGCCGCCGTACAGCAGGGTCAGCGCGCGATGCTGCGACGGCTCGTACATGGCGCTCGCGCGGGTCAGATGTTCGCGCGCCGCCACCAGCTCTCCCAAAATAAACGACGTGATGCCTAGGAGACGATGGCCGACGATGACCGCAGGATCGCCATGGCGTTCTGCGATTTCCAGGAACTCTTTGCCGATCGTTCGTGCCCGCCGTCCCTCGCCTTTGACGAGATGAAAAGCGGACAAGCCGAAATACACCGGCAGAAGGCGCGGTGCGTCGCCGAGTTGCCGGCAGAGTTCGCCCGCCCGGAGGAACGTCTTCTCGACTTCCGCGGCCGCATAGCCCGATGTCGCGATCAGGGCGTTGCCGAGGACGAGTCGCAGGGAGAGCTCCTTACCGAGCCGCTCGGCGCCGGGCGGCAGATGCTCGACGACGGCTAGACCGCGACGCGCAAGCGCCTCCTCTTCACGGCTCGCGAAGAGTTCGCCGGCGCCGAGCGCCGCGATTCGAAAGTACTCCGCGGCGTGCGAATACTCGCGAGCGGTCTCGAACAAAACGGCAAGCTCGTTGGCCACGTCTTTGGTTTGCGAGCCCCAATGGCCTTCCAGCGTATGAGCGGACGCCGCCGCGAGCTGCGCTTTGCGTGTCGGCTTGATGGACGCGTAGAGCGCGTTCTGGTAGAGGACATGGATGAAGCGGTGCCGCGAGGTCAAGGTGTGATCTGGAAACTGCCGCTCCTCGACGAGCTGCACGAATGCGTGAACGTGCTCGAGATCGCCCAGTCGATCTTCGACATCCACAGCGTCCAGAGACAGCACTCGCGCTATCACAGCCGAGTCGAACTCGTAGCCCTGGACACTGGCCGCCGCGAGCAGCTGCCGATCGGCCTCGTCCAGCTGAGCGATCTTGAACGCGATCATGCTCCGCACCGAATCGGGCAGACCCTGATCCAGCGCATCCAGCGGCTGCGTCAGCGCCCATCGCCCACGATCGTCAGCTATGATTCCACGATCGCGGAGATAACGCACTAGGTCGGACATGAAGAGTGGATTGCCTTCGGTTTTGGCATGGATGCGCGCGGCGAACTCGGGCGGCAAGCGATGCTCCGGGAACTCGAGCACGAGATAGCGGTCGATGTCATCTGCGGTCAGGAACTGCAGCGGCAGCTCCCGGCACGTACCTCGCGCCTGCAGTCCCTGCTTCACCTGCACGAACGGATGCTTCGCCAGGAGCAGATCGGACGGGCGATAGGTGACGACAAAGAGGGCGTGGATGCCGTCAAGGCGATCGGCAATGAACGACAGCAGATCGACGGTCGAAATATCGGCCCAGTGCAGATCTTCGAAGAAGACGATGAGTGGTTCCGTCAGCGAGAGCTCTCGCAGCAGCGCCGTCAGCTCGCGCTTGAGACGCTCGCGCGATGCCGACCCCATTTCCGTCCGGGCGGCAGAGACGCTCTGGGACGCGGGTGCGACCTGGACGTACCAAGTCGGCGCCAGCGTTTTGATCTTGTCGAGAGTGCGATCGCGTTCGGCGCCTTGGAGCAAGCCGTCGAGCGCCTCGAGCCAGGGCAAATACACTTCGGTGCCTGCCAGACGCTCCGAGCACCGACCCCGGGTGATACGGCACCGGTCATCGCCACGTCCGAGTGTCGCGAGAAAGTCTTCGACCAGCGTCGTCTTGCCGGCGCCCGGTTCGCCGCAGACCGAAATCATCGATCCGTGTCCAGACCTGACGGATTCAAAGGCGGTGCGAAGCGCCGCTCGTTCGGCCTCGCGTCCAACAATGTTCCGCACCGGTCGCGTTGGTTGCACAAACGGCTGTGGGGTTCGAGACGGGACGGCACACAAGGTGGCGAGGGTTCGCTCCACGGCCTCAGCAGTTGGGCGGAGACGCGCGTCCTTTTGCACCATTTCTAGAATCAGGTCATCCAGTGGGGCGGGCAACTCAGCATTGACCCGTGAGGGAGGTGCCGGCGAGTAGGCCGGCACTGTGCGCCAGATGGTCGCAGGTAACTCGCCGCTGAACGGATGCTGCGTTGTGGCCAACTCGTACAACACGAGTCCGAGCGAGAAAATGTCGGTTGCGCTGGTAAGTTCCTCGCCGCGGCTTTGTTCCGGCGACATGTACCGCCAAGTGCCGTGAATCCTACCAGCCGCTGTTTGCGACGCCGTCGCTGTCTCTGCCATTGCCGGGAGGGGCCCAGCGAGACGGGCGAGGCCGAAATCAAGCAACTTGATATACCCGTCCGACCGCACCATGATGTTTTCCGGCTTGATGTCGCGATGGATGATCCCAGCGGCGTGTGCCACGCGCAGCGCTTCAGCCGACTGCCTCCCGATCTTGGCCACGACGCTCGCCGCAGGGCGCTCGCCGACGATCTCGCGCAGTGTTTTGCCCTCGACGAGTTCCATCGCGATGAAGCGACCTTCTTCAGTCTCCGCGATTTCGTAAATGGTGACGATGTTTGGGTGGTTGAGCGCCGAAGCTGCGCGGGCCTCGTGCGTGAACCGGCGGATGCGGCCTATATCTTGACACGCATCAGAGGGGAGACACTTGAGAGCGACCGGACGCTGAAGTCGCTCGTCTGTCGCCAGATACACGTCGCCCATGCCGCCCCGCCCGATTCGTTTCAGAACTCGGTAATGGCCAATCTGCTTGCCTACGATTGCGTGGTCATCCGCCAGCATCTCGGTAGCGGCTTCTGCGGCCATTGCTTCGATGGAATCGCCAGCTTGATCGTGAGAAGAGATCAGCGATTCAACTTCGCGGCGGAGCGTTGGATCGCCAGCACAGGCTTGATTCAGAAATGAGGAGCGCTCCGCCGGGTTACGCTCAAGTGCGGATTGGAAAATCTGTTTTAGCTGCTGCCACCGCTCTGGTGTCATGATTTACAGCGGCGTATGACGAGTGACGGATGGCCCGGCCAAAGTTTTGTCTTGCTTGTGAGTAACTCTGTCACTGATTTCTGATCTGCTTATGGAGCCACGCCTTGGCCATGCTCCATTCCCGTTTGACCGTTCGTGGTGATATTCCCAAAGCCTCAGCCGTCTCTTCGACTGTGAGTCCCCCAAACACGCGTAGCTCAACCACCCGGCTCTGCTGTACGTCTATCGCCGCCAGGTTGTTGAGTGCGTCGTCGAGAGTTAACAGATCCGGATCCTTTTCCTCACAGGAGGTCATCGCCTCGTCAAGCGATAATCTGCAATAGTCTCCACCACGCTTAAAGGCCCTGCGACTCCTAGCATAATCAACCAGGATATGACGCATCACTTGGGCTGCTGCGGCGAAGAACTGCACGCGGTTTTGCCAGCTCGTGTTCTTCTGGTCCACCAACTTCAGATACGCTTCGTGAACAAGCGCGGTAGTCTGAAGAGTATGTCCGGTTCGCTCGTTACGTAAATATCGGCGGGCGAGTCGGCGCAATTCATCATAGACCAGCGGCATGAGCTTGTTTAGAGCGTCTTGATCACCCTCGCTCCATTCAATGAGAAGGTCGGTCACTTCGTTGCGTGAAGCTGTGGCCATGAGAACAAAATCTTCGAAGACTCGATCTCTTTCTTTCCGACGAATTTACTCCTTGCTTGATCTCCAAATCAATTGAAAGTCTAGCCCGTAATCCGTCGCTAAAAAACTGCCAGGAGTCGCCCACCAACGCTTACCTAGGCGAGGCCTTAACTCCATTGTGCCGCGTTTCATATTTTTTTGGCCCCCTTTTGAACTGAATTCCGCTCTTCTTAAGTGAGGCGACAAACTTTCACTCATCAGCCGCGCCGACTTGGCCCAGCGCAAAGGAGAAGAAAAATGAAAAAAACGAAAACTTTGCTCTTAACGATCTTCGCCGTGACTTTGATCACGGCAGCCTTGTCGGAGCGATTTGCATCCGCCGACAACGACAAAAGAGCTTTGGTGGTGCTTAACCCGTCCGACTCGGTTGATACCCGGGCTTTGGAAATCAGTCCCAGGAGAGAGATCGTCGGGCATGATGCGGATACCTTCGGTGGACCTCCTCATAGCATCGCCTTCCACAGCAACCGTGATGGCAACAATGAGGTTTACATGATGAATCCCGACGGATCCGATCAAGCCCGTCTCACATTCGAGTCAAGGAATGATCAACGTCCAGATGTCTCTCCTAACGGAATTCGGATTGTATTCGCCAGTAACCGAATCATCGGCGATACGAACCCGACGGGCGATTTTGAGATCTTTGTGATGAACTCGGACGGAAGCGACGTAACGCAATTGACCTTGAACGGGACCGAGGACTCATGGCCGCGGTGGTCGCCCAACGGGCAGTGGATCGCCTTCCATTCTAATGTCGATGGCAACTTTGAAATTTATGTCATTAGACCCGACGGTACGGATCTGACGCGTGTGACGGATTATGCTGGCCTGGACCAGTTCCCGGAATGGTCACCGAACGGTAAACAACTGGCTATCCGGAGAGACACTGACCTCTACCTGATTGACTTGGATGGATCCAATCCGATTCAGCTCACCGCTGCGGCGTTGATCAATCAGATGGCTTCGTGGGCGCCCGACGGCAAGAAGCTTGCCTTTCTGAGCACGCGCGAAGGCTACCCTTCGGTCTTTGTGATGGACACCGACGGAAGCAACCCAGTTAATCTTACGCCCAAACCGGCCGATGTTCCTGCGAGCGCTTGGAGCAGCCGGGCGCCCGGCTGGTCGCGAAATGGGCAGTCCATATACTTCACCGCTCGCCGCCCCGAGGTAAGCGTAAGCGAAAACATCTTCATGATGAACGCCGATGGATCAGGGGTAACACAACTAACATTCACGACTGCGCCCGGAGTCAGCGCCGAAGCTGCGGTGCGATAACGCCGACAGAGTCCATGACTTCCTGTACACGCCTCGTGGCGGCGAATTCTATTTACTACTTGATCGCGGAGGCCGCAATGTTCAAATGTCTACCAGCAATGATGACGAAGATTAAAGCTGACTCGATGCCGCCGAGGACGGGATATCTCCCGAAGTTCTCGGCAGTGATCCTTCTGTTATTCACTGCCGCCGCTGTGGCACAACCCTTGGAAAAACGAGGACCCTGTAGGCCAACCGGCGAGAGTTGTTTCCTGGGCATTGACCCAGACGTCTACCAGATGCCGCTCTTCGGCGAATCGATTCAGAGCGGCGATCGCTCCATCTGCGCAACCCGCAACTGGTCTGCATTTCCGCCCGAGGCATTCGATCTCGATTTCATGCGCGGCTTCTGGTCACTTATGGCGCCGAACGATCAGGCGGCCGCCGAGGCCGCCGCGTATTTCTTCGTCACGACGCATTGGGGTCCGCCGAATGTTCCTCCGGCTGATCTCAGCGAGGTTGCGACTCCGCAGGCTTTCGCAGCCGAGGTCTTCAGCACTCTGGACGAACGGACGTACCGCATCGAGTTCGAAGTTCCCAAGAGCGACTTCGAAATCCTCGGATGGACACCAACGTGGATTCCTGTCGCGATTCCGCCGGACCCGCGGCCCTCTGTTCCGTTGAAATTACGCGGCTGGTACATCAAGGGCGATGGCGTGACTCCGGACGACGCAGAACGACCCGAACGCTCCGGGCGGACCGTCGAGCATCCGCTGATCATCATCTCCGCCGGTTTTCCGTACTCGATCGCGTTCGATCAGTCAGTGGGCGCTACCTCCGTTGGAAAGCAGATGAGGAAAACGGTGACGTGGTTCGTAGCGAATGGCTACGACGTCCTCTTTTTCGACAAGCGAGGTCACGGCTACTCAGAAGGTCTTCTCGATGGAATGGGAGAGGACGTTTTCCGCGCGCTCGATCAACTCGAGAAGGGCCTGATTGAGGAGAACGGGATGACACTCTCGCTCTCGCTTATCACGCCGGATGGCCGGAGGCTGACCGGCACAGCGGCGGCCCAGGAGCAATTGCTCGGCAG
>DATEDU010000228.1:0-31405 GCA_035281525.1 Pyrinomonadaceae bacterium
CGGCGCTGAGATTGTCGATGTTGAGCTGCCGCGAGCGAAGTATTGCATCGCGGTGTACTACATCATCGCTACCGCCGAGGCATCGTCCAACCTGGCGCGCTTCGACGGTGTGCGTTATGGATTTCGGGCTGAAGACACGCCCGAGCTGCGCCAGATGTACCGAGTAACTCGCGACGAAGGATTCGGAGCGGAGGTCAAGAGGCGGATCATGCTCGGCACGTATGTCCTTTCAGCGGGGTATTACGACGCCTATTATCGCAAGGCGCAGCAAGTGCGGGCGCTGCTGAAACAAGACTTCCGCACGGCATTCGAAAGTTGCGACGCGATCATCACGCCTACGGCGCCGACACCGGCTTTCCTGTTAGGTGAAAAGGTTGACGACCCGCTAGCGATGTATCTGAATGATGTTTATACCGTGACGGCGAATTTGGCAGGAATTCCTGGTATCAACGTTCCTTGCGGGCTCTCGACTGGTAAGCTCCCCATCGGGTTCCAGCTGCTTGGACCATACTGGTCTGAGCCTACGTTATTCAAACTTGCCGAGGCTTATGAGAGCGCGCAGCCTTTCACCGCTCGTCCTCCGATCCACGCGTAGAGATGTTCATATGCAAGCACGAATTCAATGGAACGAGGAACGTTTGAGAAGCCAATCTTCGCGCCGAAGGCGCGACCTAAGTTAGCCAGGGGCAAGTGCTGAGCGCAGCGAAACACGCCGCCCCTGGGAACCTGCAAGAATTTATGCGGAGCTCTGAAAGAGCGGCAGAAACCTGCGTAGCAAGAAATCTTCTTTCGCACTTTCAGTGCTCGATTTGTTTCTAAACTATTCCAGGGGCGGCGTGCTTCGCTACGCTCAGCACTTGCCCCTGGCTACCCTATTTCGCGCCTTCGGCGCGAAGCAAGTTCGCCTGACAAACTGATTCAATTTACTCTTTTTCTACTTGCCCCGGGATGGTTGAATTTCAACGGAGGCGGGAGCTCGGTCAGGTTTATCGGGAATCCAGTCGCCCGTGAAGATTTCGACGACATTTTTTGCCGTGCCTACCACCGGCGTCACATCGAGTCCCACGTGAATGGCACCTGGTATCACGCCCTTCTTCTTGATCTCATAGCCTGCGAATCCGACCGAGAATATTGGGCCAACAAACGGAATCGCTTTGATCACTTTCTTCGCGATCGCCCACCCAACTCTTCCCGTGACTGTCTTAGCCATGATGTCTGGCGAGTATGTTAGCATGAGGGTGCTACAACAATCTCCCAGCAAGATTCATGGTGAATGTCTATTCGTGGCGCCAAATTGTTTTTGACGATCGCTTGTCTGGCGGCGATGTTTGGCGCGTGCAACCGGGACGGTGGATCCCAAACAAGCAACCTCCTCATCTACACGCCGCATGGGCAGGCCCAACTCCGCGACTTCATAGCTCGCTACAAACAGCAACACCCACAAGCGGATGTTCAGTTTCTCGACATGGGCTCGCGCGAAATCCTCGAGCGCGCGCGCGCCGAGCGCAACCGTCCCCAAGCCGATCTTTGGTGGGGAGCTGCGCATACGACATTCCAGACTGCAGCCGAAGAGAATTTGCTCGCTTCGTATCGTCCGACCTGGGCCGACAAAGTCTCAAGCCGCGATGAACAGGATCGTTGGTACGGCATCTACGAAACTCCGGAAGTCATTGTCTACAACAGCGAGGCGGTGCGCGTTGAAGAGGCCCCACGGGACTGGGACGATGTGTTGGATCCTAAATGGCGCGACAAAATATTGATACGGAATCCCAACCCGTCGGACTCGATGCGAGCGATCTTTGGGGCTATGATTTGGCGGTTCTACAAGGATACGGGCAGCCCTGAGAAAGGTTATGAGTGGCTGCGGAAGCTGGACGCAAACGTCCACGAGTATACAGCGGACGGTACATTGCTGATGCAAAAGCTGGCTCGCAGGGAAGGCCTAATTAGCTTGTGGAATTTGCCCGACGTTTGGGTCTACAAGGATCAGCGAGGCTTGCCCGTTTCGTACGTGTTTCCAACGAGCGGCGTTCCGGTGATCACCGACGGCATTGCAATCGTGCGGGGCGCGCCTAACGAAGCAGAAGCGAAACGCTTTTATGAGTTTGTGACGACGCCGGAAAGTTCCGTGCACGCGGCAAAGGCCTACTATCGCATTCCCGTGCGGAACGACATTGATCGAGCACAGCTGCCGTCGTGGATGAACGAAGCTTTCACACGCATGCCGCTGGATTGGGCGTTGCTGAGAAAAGAAGGCAATGAATGGATGCGTTATTGGGATACTGAGATCCGCGGTCGATCCACGAAGTAACACGAAATGACAATCCTGTCACTCGACAATATTTCAAAGAAGTTTGACTCAACGCTCGCAGTTCAAAATGTCTCTTTGGCGGTCGAGCGCGGTGAATTCTTTGGCCTCCTTGGGCCATCGGGCTGCGGCAAGACCACGACGCTGAGAATGATCGCCGGCTTAGAAAGACCCGACTCCGGCACTATCCACTTTGAGGATCAGAACATCACCAACCTTTCACCAGAGCGTCGAGGCTTTGGCATGGTATTTCAGAACTACGCCCTCTTTCCTCACCTAAATGTCTTTGAGAACGTCGCCTTCGGTTTACGCGCCCGGCACAAACCTAAAACTGAGATTGCCGAGCGCGTCAGCAGCGCACTCGAGCTCGTGCAGTTACCAGGCTACGAACGCAGAAGAGTCGACGAACTTTCCGGAGGTCAGCAGCAACGAGTGGCTATCGCGCGAGCTATGGCGATTGAACCCGCGTTACTGCTGTTTGACGAGCCGCTGTCAAATTTGGATGTGACGCTGCGTGAGGAGACTCGCAGCGAGTTGAGAGAGTTGGTCAACCGGCTGGGATTGACTGCAGTTTACGTCACGCACGATCAGGAAGAAGCGTTTGCACTCTGCGATCGGATCAGCGTGATGATGAACGGCCGTATCCTTCAGACAGGAAAACCTCGCGAGTTGTACGAACATCCTGCGCAGATTTCGGTAGCGCGGTTCCTCGGGCGCAACAACTTGATCAGAGTGATGCGTTTAAGCTCAAGCAAGGCCGCAGTCGGAGAGTTTAAAACGCTTGAAGGAGATCATACGCTGCGGCTGCCTATTCAACACGACGAACTGGCGCCTCTGAACAAGCCGTGTTTTCTCGCGATCCGTCCCGAGCACTTAGTCATTAGTAAAACCACTGCTCAGCATGAGAATGTGCTGCCGGCTCGAGTGCGAGAGCTGAATTTTGCTGGAGCTACGTCCGGTATCAAGCTCGATGCGAATGGCTTGTTGCTTGAAGCATTGGTCCTGCAACCGGATGGTCTGACCACCGGCGACGCTTGCTTTGTGACTCTACCCGCTGAAAGGTTGTCATTGTTGAAAAGTGAATAAGAGACGCGCGGACACGGAGACGCGGAGACACGGCGAAAACGTGATTCACACACTGAGAAATGTCCCCGCGTCTCCCCGTCCCCGCGTCTCCCCTTCTCCCCGTCTCCTACTCATGGCTACGGCGGCCGTCGTCCTCCTTTACGGAGTCATCTATCCGAATCTTCACGTCGTCATCAGCTCACTCAAGCAAGACGGTGTTTGGTCATTGGCGCATTATCGCGAAGCACTTTCGCAAAGCGTCGTACTCGAATCGGTGTTAACTAGCCTCGGCGTCTCGATCCTGACTGTAGTGTTCTGCGCTCTGATCGGAATACCACTCGCTTTTTTATTCGAGCGTTACACCTTTCCTGGACGACGTGTTTTCGCAGTTCTCGCCGCTCTGCCTTTGGTGTTGCCGCCGCTTGTCGGCACGGTGGCATTTATTTTTCTCTGTGGTGAGTCGGGAATTCTGGCGCGGCTGGTTCAGTCCGCCTTCGGCCTCGAATCTTCACCGTGGTCATTGCGCGGCTGGTCTGCTTTGCTGCTCTTTCACACGTACACGATGTATCCGTTCTTTTATGTGTTAACCGGGGCTGGATTACGCCGGATTGACGCAGGATTGGCGGAAGCCGGTAGAAGTTTGGGAGGCAGCCCAGTTTACGTGCTGTTCCGCGTGGTTCTGCCGCAACTAACGCCGTCGCTCGTTGCAGCGAGTCTGCTCGTGTTCATGACGTCGATGGCATCGTTCAGTGCGCCGCTCCTTTTCGGTGGAGACGTTCGCGTACTAACTCTGGAAATATTCACTGCACGGCAACGTGGCGATCTTGGGTTGGCTCTCACCGAAACCGTTATCCTCGCCGTATTCTCATTAGCGTCGCTCGTTTTTTTTCAACGCTATGAAGGAACTCGAAGATTTGCGGCCGCTGCATTGAAAGGAACTGCACGTAAGCTCAAACCAGTTGGGAGTGGGAAGGCCCGAGCTCTTGCAGTCTTTTGCGGCGTCACGTTTTCGATCCTGCTCGTGTTGCCTGTAGCCACTCTTGTGCTCGTCAGTCTCGCTCGCGAAGGGTCGTGGACCACGCAAACGATCCCGCCTGCCTATACGTTTGATAATTACGCGCGGGTTCTGGCCGAAACGGATGCTGACGTCTTCGTCAACAGCCTATCCATGTCGGGCATAGCAGCAGTGGTGGCACTGATTTGGAGTTTCGTTGTTGCGACTCTGGTGACTGGAAAAGGAAGTCGGATCTGGAAGCGAGTTCTATCTTTCCTCGTGCTTGTACCCTGGGCGTTGCCGGGAACTGTCGTGGCAGTCGCCATTGCTGAAAGCTATGGTAAGCCGAGCCTTTTGCTCGGATCGTTCGTATTAGTCGGCACCTTCTGGATTTTGCCCGTCGTCTATTTCCTCCGTTTCATGCCGCTGGTCGTGCGAGCAGTGCAGGCAAGCATGGAGCAACTCGATCTTGGTCTCGAGGAGGCGGCCGCGAGCTTGGGCGCACGTTGGTGGCACAGATTTCGACGGGTCATTCTGCCGTTGGTCTGGCCGGGAGCGGTTGCGGGCGCGCTCTTAGCTTTTGTCATCGGGTTAGGAGAATACGTGGCCTCGGTGCTGGTATTTGTGCCGTCAAACCGGCCGGTATCGATTGCGATTGCTTCCGAATTGCGCGATTTCAACTTGGGAGCGGCTGCCACGTATGGAGTAATTTTGATTGCGATTATTGCTGTGAGCATGGTTGTTGCGGCCCACCTGGAACGGCTGCGATCGTAAGTTCTGCAGTGTTCTTTTGGCTAATTTGAGTCATCTCCGTGTTCTCCGTGTCTCCGTGGTGATGCCAATTACGAAATTAACCACGGAGACACGGAGAGCACGGAGATGAACGAGGTTATAGCGAGCCCGTTTGGTGAAGCCAGCCAAAAGAGATACCATCCGATAAATCTCCCGAATAATCATACGAATTTATGCTTATTAAGAAGTTCCAAGTACTGCTAATTCTGGTGTTTTGCCTGGGACTAGCGGGTTCTTTTGCTTCTGAAGTCTCCTTCAGCAGGCAGCAAGTTCCTGCGCCAATGCAGACGCCTGCGCCCGCTCCAGTGCCGACGCCAACACCGACACCGACTCCAACTCCAGCATTACCAGCCCCATCATCGCCGTCATCGCCCGCACAGCCCCCTTCACCGGAACCCTCCCCATCACCATCAGCCGAACCGGAAGCGCCACCTGAGGCCTCTCCTGAGCCTTCTGAAACTCCTGCTCGACAGATAGATAAGGTCGCACTCCATCAGGCGCTGATCGATCTCAACAACACGTGGACGATCATGTGTGTTGCAGCACACCCGGATGACGAAGACGGAACGACGCTTACCGTTCTGCGTCGCAAGTATGGCGTGCACACCGTGAGTCTCTTTTCGACCTACGGAGAAGGCGGACAAAACGCCGTCGGGCCAGAGCTGTATGAAGAGCTAGGTGTGATTCGAGCGCGAGAAACTCTGGCAGCGTCGGAAATTCAAGGGTCTGAGCCTCATTTCCTCGGGTTGCGCGATTTTGGATTCTCCAAAAGTGCTGAAGAAACATTCAAGCTATGGGGGGAGGAGGAGGCACTGCGCCGCATGGTGCAGAAGATTCGCGAGCTGCGCCCGGATGTAATCATAACGAACCATGACACATCGCGAGGCCATGGCCATCATCAAGCAACGGGCCGGCTGATACTGGAAGCTTTCGACGCGGCTGCTGATCCAAAACGGTTCCCTGAGCAACTTCAGCGGGAGACGGTCTGGCAACCAGCGAGGCTGTTCGTTCGGTACAGGCCTCCGGCCGCCGCATCGAGCCCAACAACAGGCACACCAGCTTCCACACCAAGTCCAACCGCCGAAGCAGCGCCCGGTCCGAGTCCAACAGTCGCAGCCACCCCAGAACCGAGCCCAACGGACGGAACCACGCCCGCACCGAGCCCAACAGTTCCAGCTGACGTCACACGGACTCCCACCGAGACGACACCACAATCAGCAAAGATAATCTCCATCGATCCCAATGAAGTTGATCCAGTGCGCGGGACGATGTACGCCGAACAGGCTCTGGCCGCACTTCACATGCACGCCACACAAGGGCCATGGCCAAAGACGATCGCAGAACGACTCGCGTCTCTCGGAAACCGATCGGCTGGCTTGCCTCTCATTCGATACCAGTTAGTTAAAGAAGCGCGCGGCGCGCCGCCGCTACCTAACGATGCAAAGAGGTTTCTCGATGGGCTTGCCCTGGAAGAATCCGCCAAATCGCAACTAAGGCCGCCGAGAATCGAGGATCGCGCTCTGATTGAGTTTATCGACATGCCCGACCGAGTACTTAACGCCCTCGTTAACTGGCGACGCTCGCAAGCGCGGTCACCCGAAGACGGAACAGAACAGTCGCACCGCGCGCGATTGCTCCAAGCGCGCGGCAATCGAGCGCTTGCCGTAGCTTCCGGCATTTCTCTTGCGGTCGCTTCGCGAGATCCGGTGCTGGTTCCTAAGACTCGTTCGACTTTCACCGTCAACTTATCCAACCTCGGCGAGCGAACCGTCGAGATAGAAAGGTTGTCTTTCCTCGGTTGGGGCGCGGGACTGAAACTCGACGCCGCGGAATTCCTAACAGCAGACACCGACACGATCAGCAGGGTTGACCTCGTGACTCCACCGAACGCGCCGTTAACGGTGCCGAGCGCGGATCATCTTTACGATGGACGGTTCGAGGGCGAAACCTTCAGCACTACCGCGGATCTCGAATTGGACGGAGCAAGGTTTTCGGTCATCGCAGAAACAAATCTTGCGGTGACGCCGCCGGTCGAGATCAAAAGCCTCTCACCAGAGGTCGTAGTTTGGACGCCGGGGACTTTGGGACAGCCGTGGACTCTTCAAGCCAAACTCGCAAACCACTTGGCAACTCCGTTTGCAGGCCATGCGGAAATAAAAGGGCCCGCGGAATCGACGTTCTATGCCGAACCGGAGTTTCAGCTTCAGCCGCACGAAGAGCGCGACATTCAGTTTACGGGTGACAACCGGCCGTCACCGGAAATGGGCGACGGTCAATCAAACTCCACGCCGCCGCCAACGGAAATCGCGCAGAGTCAATTACAGTCCGGCACGGTGTCATTCTCGATAGGCGCAAAAGAGGTCGTTGCCAGTCGCCACTTACGTTCGGTGTACACCGATGCGAGGGTAGTCAGAGGATTGCGGGTGGGTTACTTGCCGAGCTTCGACAAAACTCTGGCACAGTCACTTTCAGCGTTGGGTGTCACTGCTACTGAATTGACTGTTGAAGGAATTCAAAACGGTCAGTTGGCAGAGTACAGCACGATCATTATTGACAATCGCGGGTACCAGGCTCATCCGGAGCTGATCGCGGCGAACAGTAAATTGCTTGAGCGCGTTCGAACAGGCGCGACATTGATCGTCTTCTATCACAAGAATGACGAGTGGAACCCGGATGAGAAGAAGAACCGGGCGCAGCTCGCTCCGTATCCGATAATTTTGAGTGGCGATCGCGTGACCGAAGAAGACGCGCCCGTTAAGTTCCTGCTGCCGGCGCATGCGCTGATGAATGTCCCTAACCGAATTAAGAGTTCGGATTTTGATGGGTGGATCCAGGAGCGCGGACTTTATTATCCGAAAGAGTGGGATCGCAAGTATCAGGCGTTGTTTGCCAGTGCGGATCAGGGTGAAGAGCCTTTAGCCGGTGGCTTGCTCGTAGCTCGACATGGGCGTGGTAACTACATTTACACGAGCATGGTTTGGTACAGGCAGTTGGCTGCGGGCGTGCCGGGAGCTTATCGAATGTTCGCCAACATGATCAGCTACGGACAGAAGCCACGGAACCGCTTGCGGTAGCCAGCGCACATCGCACTCGAGTCAGTGCGTGTAATTTCGTGGATCGTTTGCTAACGCATCGTTAAAGTCGATCCACGAAATAACACTAAAACCACTAAATACTTATTACACCGTCGAGAGCGGGTTCTTGATCGTGAGCGGATTCAGTTTCCAGTTTAGTGCGGGCGCGCTCGAGAAACGTCTTGATCATTTCGCTGACGCGTTTCTGCATCTCGGCACTGATTGGGCCTTCACCAACCAGCATAGCCAGCCGGTGTAAGTCTCGAGCGTGCGGCCGTCGTAACTCGACGTGCTGCGCGATGCGTACTAACACTTTGTGCCCGCGCTCTTCGAACGCTGCGGCATAACGCAGATAGTTTTTGACCTCGCTGCGCGCGGGCGACCACTCCACGCGGTCAGGGCGATCGTCGGTTTTCTCAACCGCAAAGCTGGCGTGCACTGATCCGATGACGGGCACGTCGGCGCGAACCATCCAGCGCATGATGCCTCCCGCTTCCTTGCGGATGCTTTCAATGCCCGGCATCAAGTCGACAAAATTGCGAAACTCGCTGAAGAATTCGCGAGCGCGTTCTAGCGTGGTTCTTAATTCCAGTTGGTCGGAGTACGAGGCTTTGATTCTGAACATTCCTGCGTCCTTATGGTTCCCGTTATGCTGATGCTATTCTGAGGCTTAGTGTTGCACGCAGACATCACAGGTAAGTTACACGATGATGCGGAATCAGTAAACAAGAAGTTGATTGACAGAAGTTGATGCTGAACATTGATAAGAAGTGACGCTATGAACATTGATGAGCGGTGCCCGCGTTGTGAAGGACCATTGAAGAGCTGGGCGGAGCTGAATGATGACGAACGCGAGGTAGTGCGGCGTTTGCCTGCCAGCAGTGAATTTTCGGCTGAAGAACGGGATAGGAGTCATTTGTGGTGCACTCGATGTTGGTATGAGGCAACGATAGGGAGTGAGTATGCGGTTTGAGTGATAGCGAAGGAAATAGGACGAATAGGTCCTATTCGACCTATTATTCGTCCTATTTGTCCTATTGGTCCTATTCCTATTCTTATTCCTATCGGTCCTATCCAGTGATCCGATCATAAGCCCCTCGGATCGCACTCATTTTTTCCATGAGTGCCTCATTCAAACTCGCCGCCGACACAAACCCCAAACTAGTTGCAATGTCCCCTAACGCCGAGTGATCGATCGCCGGCAGTCGCTTCTGACGCCCCAGGATCAACCGCACTTGATGATCGATTGATCTCAGCAAAGCATAACCCTCACTGAGCGCAGCAAAGTCTTCGGCTTCTAATGAACCCACGGCCCGCAGACGCTCCAGAGTCGTAGCAGTCGAACGGTCCTCACCTTCGTCGGAAACGTCATCTCGCAACTGCAAATAGCGGATGGCAAAATAAACATCCAACATGCCGCCCGCCGCATACTTTACGTCTACGCCAGCGTGACGTCCACGCTTTCCTTTTTCCTTTTCTAACCGGTCGCGGACGTGCCTCGTTTCGCTTCTCAACTCCTCCGTAGGGACCGTTTTTGCTACTTCATGAATGGCGTGCCTCGCATGAGTCTCAATCATCTTTGCCAGATCAAGATCTCCACCAACAGCACGGAGTTTGACGTAGGCCAGCCACTCCCAAGGCATCGTTCGCTGCCTCAGATAATCGAGAAATGCCTGCGAACTGACAACCAGCGGCCCGTTTTTACCGTCCGGTCGCAAACGCATATCCACGCGGTACAGATAACCTTCTCGAGTTACGCTGCCCAGCGCCGCAATCATGAGTTCGGCCAGCCTCGCGTATGCTTCTTCGTGAGTCAGACTGCGAATTGGCGTCGGCAGCAGCGAGTTGTAGACAATGATCATGTCGAGATCGGACCCATAATCGAGTCCTCCGCTCGCGAGCCGGCCCAGCCCCAGGATCGCGATACTCGGCTCGTTTTGGAGCCGCCCAAATCGCCTCACGATCTCGTGTCGCGCCAGAACGTAGGCTACCTCGAGACTCGCTACGGCCAACTGCGTCTGCAATCGATTCGATTCTGAAACAGTGATCTCGCCGAAGGCATCTCGCACCCCGATATCCAACAGAAGCTTCGACCATGTGCGACGTAATGCCGATAAGGCGGCGGAAAAATCTTGTTCTGCGATTGCACTCGCCCGCAAAACAGTTCGGTAATCGCGCCCCGAGGCCCTTTGCTCGTCCACACTTCTAATCAAAGAAGGGTTGCTGGCGATCATTTCGGCAAAATAGTCGGATGTCCCGCAGAGCTGGACCAAAGCGGTCAGGTTGCGCGAGGAAATGGCGAGCTGCTCGTCAGACTTTTCCAGAGAAGAGGCAATGCGGGCAGTGTTGGTAAGTGCCCGGTGCGCGTTCAGCGAGTGCCGCGAGGTGTTATGAATTAGCCGCGCCAGAAGATCAGCAGATTCACCTGGCACATGCGACGTAAAGACGTTTGCCGCAGCATAAGCCAGTGACAGGTCCGTCTCGACGGGTTCGTCGCTGACGACGCCCGTCTCCTCAACATTGAGAAAGGTCTTGCCCGCTTCGCCCTGCTCACCAAAAACACGCTCGAATGCTCGACTGACGTTTGACGTGTGCCATGCAAGTGCACGGTCAAATTCTCCGAGCGGTGCCGGCTCAGAGAAGTTCAAGCGACGCGCTACTAATCGTCTTTGCTCTGGGTTCGCCGGAACAGAGTGAGTCTGAAGCCCATGCTCCATCTGCAACCGGTGCTCGAGCATGCGCAGGAAGATGTACGCATCAGAAAGTTCAGTCCGTTCGTCCTCAGTTATCAGCCTTCTTTCTGCCAGACGCCCGAGACTGATCAAAGTGTGAGGGACGCGCAGCCAATCATCTTTTCCGCCATGCGCAAGCTGAAGCGCCTGTGCAATGAACTCGATTTCGCGAATTCCTCCGCGGTTCAGTTTTACGTTGAAGCCGCCACGATGCTGCTCGATATGCCGATCGATCTTTTGTTTCGCAAGTCGCACGCTCGCCAAAGCTTCTTTCACTGACACGTCCGCCCGGTAAATCTTCGGCCGCACTGCATTAACAAAGCTGCTGAAGAGTGACCCAGAGCCGGCCGCGGCTCGAGATCTAATTAATGCTTGCAGCTCCCAAAGCTGAGCAGTTTCACGGTAGTAACGGACGGCCTCGTCAAGCGAAACCGCTATCGCGCCGTCGCGCCCGTGCGGCCGCAGCCGCAAATCCACGCGATATGCTGCGCCTTCGCCGACGGGATCGCCGACAAGCTTTGCGACAGTCTCAGAAAGTTTTATGAAATATTCTCGATTAGTGACTTCGCCGCGCTGCCCCGTCGGCGCAGTCGTCCCCTCGACTGAGTAAATAAAAACCAGATCGATGTCCGAAGCATAGTTGAGTTCGAAGGAACCGAGCTTGCCGAGCGCAACGATGCAAAACTCGGCCGCCGCAATCCGGCCACGATCGTCAATGCGCCGCGGTTGACCATACCTGTTGTCGAGATCCTGGCGAGCGAGCGTCAACGCGTAATCCAGGACTGCATCTGCGAGATTGGAGAGTTCTTCGGTGGTTTCGACCAAAGTGTGCGTGCGGCGGATGTCGTGCAAGTAGATACGCAGTAGCTCGCGACGGCGAAAACGCGCGAGCAGCACCTGAGGGGTCACTGAAGAGTGAGTCAATGCAAAGCGCGCCAGCGATTCCTTGAGCTCCTCGTAGGTCCTGACGCGAGAGTTGGCGCGCTCGCGCATGAGCCACGAGATATATTCAGGATTCTGTTGCAGCGTGTTTGCGAGCAGAGGACTCCACGCTGCAAGGGTCAACGTGTCGGAAAGTAAACCCGGCTCGCGAATGAGGTTTTTGTAAGCGCGCGCGTGTTCCTTTTGAAAGTCTTCGAGAAAAAGACGAGGCCCCTGCTGATCGGGCAAGTCGCGCATCAGCGACTCAACTCTATCCTCAAAGGCCTGCACCCACGTATAGTCCAATGTCCAACGTCCAATGTCCAACGTCCTAGCTTCCACGTGGAACTCAAGCACCGTCCGACGTGGACGTTGGACTTTGGACTTTGGACTTTGGACTATCCTCTACACATCAAAATAGAGCGAAAACTCCAACGGGTGGGGACGCATGCGCAATGGCTGAATCTCTCTCTCCCGTTTGTAGTTAATCCAACGCTCAATCAGTGGCGTGCTAAACACATCGCCCTTCAGCAGAAAGTCGTGATCTGCTTCAAGAGCTTTGAGCGAATCATCGAGTGAGCCTGGTAGCGTCGGAACGTCTTTCAACTCCTCGGGCGAAAGATCATAAATGTCCTTCTCCAAAGGCTCACCCGGATCAATCCGGTTCTGAACTCCATCGAGCCCTGCCAGCAACATTGCCGAAAACGCCAGGTAAGCGTTGCATGACGGGTCAGGTGGACGAAACTCGAGTCGTTTCAGTTTAGGATTCGCAGAGAACATCGGAATGCGAATAGCCGCTGACCTGTTACGAGCCGAGTAAGCAAGATTGACGGGAGCTTCGAAGCCGGGAACCAAACGCTTGTAACTGTTCGTGGTCGGAGCAGCAAAGGCAACTACTGCCGCAGCGTGCTTCAGTAATCCGCCAATGTAGTACCGAGCCATCTCTGACAATCCAGCATATCCATCACCGCCGAATAAAGGCTTGTCACCTTTCCATAACGATTGGTGACAGTGCATTCCCGAACCATTGTCGCCGTACAGCGGCTTAGGCATGAAGGTCGCCGCTTTCCCGTACTCGAAAGCAGTATTGCGAACCACGTATTTGAATATCTGCAGATTATCCGCCGTGCCCAACAAGGTCGAATAACGAAAATCGATTTCACATTGGCCGGCAGTAGCTACTTCATGGTGATGGCATTCGACGTTGACTCCACACTTTCCAAGCTTGAGAGATATCTCGGAACGAAGATCGCTAAGAGAGTCTGTCGGCGGAACGGGCACGTAGCCTTCCTTGGGACGAATGCGGAAACCAAGGTTCGATCCAGCAAACTCGTTCGCGTCACGACCACTGTTCCAGTGACCCTCGTCTGAATCGATGTGGTAACTGGCATGGTGTGGGTCGTTCGTAAACTTAACGGAATCGAAAACAAAGAACTCGGCTTCAGGACCAAAGTAGGCGGTGTCAGCCAATCCGGTAAATCTCAAATAGCTTTCCGCTCGAACCGCTACAGACCGCGGATCGTAGGCGTAGCCTTCTTTGGTGATTGGGTCGATGGCGTTGCCAATGAGGCAGAGCGTCGGTTGTTCTGAAAAAGGATCCATCCAGAATCTCGTGGCATCGGGTACCAGGAGCATGTCGGATTCATGAATTGCTGCCCAACCGCGAATGGATGAGGCGTCGAACCCGAAGCCATCTTCAAAGTTCTCTTCAGCCAATTCAGCGATGGGGAAAGTAAGGTGTTGCCAGGAGCCGGGCAAATCGGTAAAGCGTATGGATACAAACTTCGCCCCTTGGTCAGAGGCGTACTTCAAGACAGTCTTTGGGTTCATTTTCTCTCCAGCAAGTTAAAGGGAGTGTTAGGGGTGCTCTTCGCCCCGGTGGCTTTTTTGGTGCGAAGTGTTTAAGAAGGCTATCGCGGGAAAACCAAGCGAACGTCATCTGACGGCGCCAAAAAAGCTTGCATTATAGTGTCGATTGCGAGGATGTCAAGGTCTGGAGAGTTAGTTTTGATGAACCACGATTTCCTCCATTCCTCATAACCCTAAGAATTCCTAACGACTGAGGGAATTTAGGCTGCGAATTCGACATAAAAAAGTTATAGACCAGCCGCCCGGTTTTCTGTTACATTGCGCCACTAAAGCGTTCCATCCTGCAGTTTCCCTTACTCGATTCGGATGATACAGAACTACGCTTTAGTCACTGAAATGAACGGCATACGGGTTTTTCCGAAGGTAACGCAGGAGACCGCGAATTGACGACGGCAATCGAGCAGACGCTCGAAACCTATGGCATCGAGAACTGGGGCGCTGGCTACTTTGACGTAAACCGCAAGGGGAATCTTATCGTTCGCCCCGCTGAAGGCGATCCTCGCTCCGCCGATCTCAAAGAGATTATTGATGACCTCAATCGCAGGGGTATTGGTGCGCCCGTGCTGCTGAGATTTCCTCAGCTCGTCGCCGCGCAAGTTCGCAAGCTCCAGCGCGCCTTCAGTAGATCAATCCGCGAGTTTGAGTATCAAGGCTCGCATCTTTGCGTTTATCCAATGAAGGTGAACCAGCAGCGCGCGGTGGTTGAGGAGTACTTGCGCGAAGGCTCGCGTTACGACTTTGGTTTGGAAGCAGGCTCGAAAGCAGAACTGTACGCAGCGCTGGCGCTTGAGCAAACGCCTGACAGCTTGCTCGTGCTCAACGGGTTCAAAGATGAAGAGTTTATTGAGTTGGCATTTGCCGGAGCACGCTGCGGCAAACGAGTGGTGATTGTTATCGAGAAGTTGAACGAGCTCGATCACGTTCTTAATGTGGCGGAACGGCACGAAGGCACGCTACCGATCATCGGAATGCGCGTCAAACTCTATTCGAAGGGCTCAGGCAGGTGGGAAAAATCGGGCGGAGAGGCTGCGAAGTTTGGTCTGACTACAACCGAAATGTTGGAGGTCATCCAGCGTCTCGAACGAGCCGGACGCATCGACATGTTGAGGCTGCTGCACTTTCACATCGGATCGCAGCTTACGGATATCAAGCGCATCAAGAATGCGATGAAGGAAGCCGCGCGCGTCTATGCAAAGGTCTACCAGATGAAGGTTCCGATCGATCTCCTGGACGTCGGCGGCGGTATGGCGGTGGATTATGACGGTTCGAAAACGGCATTCGACTCGTCTGCCAACTACACGGCAGAGGAGTTTGCGAACGACGTAATCTACACAATCAAAACAGTCTGCGAAGATGAAAACGTTCCGCATCCCACGATTATCCAGGAGTCGGGCCGTTTTTTGGCCGCCTACCACGCAATCCTCGTAACGAATGTTCAGGACGAGATTGAAACTGTCGTCGAAGACATCACTCCGATAGAGATTGACGACGATGATCCGCAAGTAGTAACTGAACTGGGAGAGTTAAGAGAATCGATCACTGTTAAGAACTATCGTGAGTACTATCACGATGCGCTGGAACACCGGGAAGAGCTTTACACTTTATTCAATCTTGGCTTGGTTTCGCTCGAGGATCGTGCCAAGGGAGAAGTGTTGTTCTGGGATGTTTGTGAGAAGGCAGATAAGTATGCACAGCAAGCCAAGTATGTATCAGAAGAGTTTGACGATTTGCGGCGACTCTTATGCGCAAAATATTTGACTAACTTTTCTGTGTTTCGTTCGGTCCCGGATCATTGGGCGTTGGACCAGCTTTTCCCGATCGTTCCAATTCACCAGCTAAACAAGCCTCCAAGCGAGTACACCACGCTTTGTGACATAACTTGTGATTCCGACGGTGTGGTAGGGAAATTCGTAGACTTGCATGACGTAAAGCAGGTGCTCGAACTTCATCCGCTCGTGCCGGGCGAGACTTATTATCTTGCGTTTCTTCTCGTAGGCGCTTACCAGGAAGTGATGGGCAACAATCACAATTTATTTGGAGCACCCCACGAGGCACACATCTACATCGACGAAGACGGGTATCTCATTAAGAAAGTCATTCGTGGCACCACAGTCGGTGAGGCTACCGAACGCGCAAGGTACGAACGCAGTCTGCTTCATGACGGTTTTCGAAGACTGATCAGTCAAAGAGTCAAAGATGGTGAAATGAGTGAGGCTGAAGGCGCGGAACTGGCACAGTTCTACGAATCGCGTTATGACGCATATACCTACCTGGCAGTAAACGGTGCTCGTCCCCGTGCCAGGCGCCGAACCGATTTTTGACGAGTCTAGTACACCGAGAGGTTGATAACCTTATGGTCACGCAGCGCAAGCCAAAAGCATCAAAATACCTCATCACGCCGACGCGGCCCGTTCAGGTAGACCGCGACCGATCAGTCGCCGGATTGTTGGAGAAGATGGAAGGCACAGGCTTTGGCGGCCGGCAACTGGCGGAAGCTCATCGCATTTGGCTCGACATGCTCGGCGACAATACGACGATCATGGTGGCGGGCTCTGGATCACTTATCCCCGCCGGCATGCGGCGGCTGCTGGCCTACGTGATCAAGAATCGATTTGTCGACGTGTTGGTGCTCTCAGGATCAGTTCTGTTTCACGACCTCCATGAAACTCTCGGGCGTTACCACTTTCAAGCTCATCCAAGTATGACTGATGCTGAGCTCGACTCGGCGCAGATCAGCAGGATGTGGGATCTGCTCGCCAGCGACGAGGAATACCGAGAAGCCAACGAATGGGTGGGAGGTTTCACCAACCAGCTCGATCAAACGCGGCCGTATTCGACTCGCGAGTTTCTCCATCTGATCGGTCGAGAGTTGGCGGAGATTGCTTCGGAGGATGGCGTGCTGACTTCGGCTTACAAAGCACGCGTGCCTATTTTCTGCCCGGCAATTGCCGATAGCGGTATAGCTGTAGGTGTCGCCGCTTCCCGGTTTGAAAAGAAGAACAACTTCATGTTCGACATAGTGCAGGATGTGCTCGACATGATGAACGTCACTGGTAAAGCTCGCGTTACGGGAGTTATTAATCTGGGCGGAGGCACTCCCAAGAGTTTTATTCAGCAAGCCGAAGTTCTATCTTTCATTTCCAAAGATCACTATCACGGCCACAAGTACGCGATTCAGATTACGACTGATGCGCCGCATCCTGGTGGTCGTTCAAATGCCGTATCGTTTGATGAAGGACTGGTCTATGGAAAGCTGGCTCGCGGGGCTCATACGGCTTATGTGAACTGCGACGCGACGATTGCTCTTCCCGTTTTGATCACCGCGCTGTCTCAGACTGCTGCGAAGTATATGAAGGGGCGCAAGCGTCCAAACTTCACTTTTGCAAGAGAATTGATCGTCGAATCGATCTAGTATCTTTTTGCGCCGCGTAGCGATGCGTGAGTCCGCGGCGTAACGGCACCTGAGTCCGCCGCGTAGCGGCGATTTGAGTTTAGCCGGGCGTTTCAACGCCGGGAATACTCAGGGAAAACCCGCCCGCGTCGCGTAGCGACGCATGAGGTCATCCGTCGCTGACGCGACGAATATTTTTTGTTCAACGAACCCGTGGCTTAAAAGCCACGGCTAAAATCAATCGCCGCTACGCGGCGTCCCCCACTAAACAAAATATGCATCTATCTAGAATCATGCACAGGATCTTTTGTCTGTTTGTCTTTGCTATTCTCTTTTCAACCACTGTCCACTCTCAGGAAAAAACAGTCGCAGATCATTACTCTAAAAGTGAACAGATGATCCCGATGCGGGACGGCGTGAAGCTCTTTACCGCGATTTATACCCCCAAAGATACCTCGCAGAAATATCCCATCATGCTGTACCGAACGCCGTACAGCGTTGCTCCATACGGACCGGATGCTTACAAAGATTCGGTTGGCCCTTCTTCGCTTTTCCAGAAAGAGCGCTACATATTTGTCTACCAGGATGTGCGGGGCAGGCTGATGTCGGAAGGCGAATTCGAAAATGTGCGACCGCACAAGTCTCAGAAATCAGGGCCGCGAGACATCGATGAAAGCACAGACACCTACGATACGATCGAGTGGTTACTAAAGAATGTCGCTAATAACAACGGTCGCGTCGGCATGTGGGGTATTTCATATCCCGGTTTCTATGTCTCGATGGGCACTATCGACGCACATCCCGCCTTGAAGGCAGCTTCGCCGCAAGCACCCATCGCGGATTGGTTCATCGGCGACGACTTTCATCACAACGGCGCACTCTTCCTGCCTCACACGTTTAATTTCTTCGCGACGTTTGGCCGGCCCCGACCAAAGCCAACAACAGAGTTTCCGCCGCGCTTTAGCCATGGCACTCCCGATGGTTACAAGTTCTTTCTCGATATGGGCCCGCTGTATCAGGCCGACAAGAAGTATTTCAAGGGACAAATTGCCTTCTGGAACGAGGCGCTGAATCATCCGAACTATGACGATTTTTGGCAGGCGCGGAATGTGCTGCCTCATTTGAAAAACATTAAACCGGCCGTGATGACCGTAGGCGGCTGGTTTGATGCTGAAGACCTTTACGGCGCTCTCAATACTTACAAAGCGATCGAGAAAGCAAATCCGGGGATTTACAACACGCTCGTGATGGGCCCGTGGTATCACGGAGGCTGGTCACGCGCGGAAGGCGATTTTCTGGGCAACGTAAAATTTGGTTCGAAGACTTCAGTTTATTACCGCGAGAATGTCGAGTTGCCGTTCTTCAACTGCCTTCTGAAGAATAAGTGTGACCGCAAGTTACCTGAAGCTTTGGTTTTCGAGACTGGCTCAAACACATGGAGAGAGTACCCTCAATGGCCACCGGCGAATGTTGAAAAGCGCGAACTGTACCTCGCGAACAATGGGAAACTCACCTTTACACAAGCCGGTAGCTCGAGTGGATTCGACGAGTACATTAGCGATCCTTCTCGACCCGTTCCCTACATTAACGGCATCGCGAATCGCATGACGCGCGAATACATGGTCGACGACCAGCGTTTTGCTACGACTCGGCAGGATGTGCTTGTGTATGAATCGGAAGTGCTGCAGGAAGCCGTAACTGTAGCCGGACCAATCACCGCAACTCTGTACGTTTCGACCACCGGCACAGATTCCGACTTTGTCGTGAAATTAATTGATGTCTTTCCCGATGACACCGCGGATCCCGATCCAAATCCGACGGACGTCAGGATGGGTGGTTATCAAATGCTGGTCAGAGGTGAGCCTATGCGGGCGAGGTTCCGCAATAGCTTTGAGAAGCCCGAGGCGATAATTCCTAAGCAGGTGACAAAGGTAGCATTCATCCTTCCCGACGTTAACCATTCGTTCCTCAAGGGCCACAAGATCATGATTCAGATCCAAAGCTCGTGGTTTCCACTTGTAGATCGGAACCCGCAAAAGTTCGTCGACATCTACAAAGCCGTCGAAGCAGATTTTCAAAAGGCGACACAGCGCGTCTATTACGGCGGCACTAATGCCTCTCGGGTGACTGTGAACGTCGTGAAATGAGATCTCAACGAGCGGTGTAGCGCCAAACGGTCGTCTCACCACCCACCAGCACGGCGTCAGGGCCACTATCGCCTTCGGATTTCAAAACAGCTATGTCGCTACAACCCTCGGGCAGAATTTCATGGTAGACGAGCTTTCCCGTGTAATCGTAGACGTATAACAACGCGCGGTTGATCGCAGCAAACGTCCCAAGGACAGCCAGGTACTCAGGCTGATCCTTTTTTAGCTTTATCCAAACACCCTTGGCTCGGTAGACATCTTCTGTCTCATCGAACACTTCAGGCGCTCCAGGGGACGTCGGCAACTTGCGCGGCTTCTCAAGTTTGATTGAGCTCAACGGAGCGTCGGACTTCGAATAATTTTTGCCATCGAGATCAATCAACCATAAGCTGCCGTCTCGCACTGCGAGATTCTGCGGCGGACTGTTGCCTCCAGGCTTTTGAATTAGACAGATATGCCACAGGTAAACAGGCATTTCCGGGTTATTAATTACGGTGCCTTGAGCGTCCCGGATTTTAAGGTTCCGCCCATCATCCTCAACAATTTCACGCTTACCATCTCCGTCGACGTCAACTATCTCGAATGGTCCTGGTAGGAACTCCTCTTGCAGTTTCCACCTGTTGTTGCCGAAGCGATCGAACAATTCAATAGAGGATGGGTCATACCCCCAACCAGCGACAAATTCCAACACGCCGTCTCCATCGATGTCTCCGGCTGCTATCTCTCGGATCGATTGTTTTCCTTCTAAGCGCTCTCCACGGCTGAGTAGTACACGACCCCGGTGATCGAATACGGTCACTCCGTCTAGTCCGGAAGCGAGAATCTCACATCTGCCGTCACTTTCAACATCCAGGATTCGTATGTCGAAAAAAGTGCTCTTCTCGCGCTCCATGTCAAATGGGCCAACCTTCACGTTCCCTTTTTCAAATTGATAAGTAATACGTTTTTTCATTTGGCCGTGCGTATCCAACAGAGTCACACCAAATCGACCGGCCAATCCGATATCCAAACCAGGTTGTCCATCAAGCTCGCCTACGGCCGTATCTTCAACGGAGTCTAGATTGCTCTTAAGCTTATCTGGATCTCCGAAATCGAACCACGAAGCTTTCTCGTCGGGTTTGTAGAAATCCGTACGTGATAGAAAATCGGCACCAACAACGACTCTCGCTTGCTCCAATTCAGGTGGAGGTTCTGTCAACGCGAACAGCGGTGCCACAAGAAACCGGTAGAGCAACCAACTTGATGCACCGATCAAGATCAGGACACCTCCAATAGAAATCGCGACTATAGTAAGTGTGGTTTTGAGCTTCATGATCTAGCCGTTCCGTTTGGGCGTGCTAGTTTGGTTTGCAACGGCGCGAGATTAAGCCGGATAATCTTATCACTGCTGGCACCATTCAAACCCACTTCTGCCTGTGTTATATACGTGAAGCCTTCGGATAATCTCTCTTCTTTAGGAGATCCCCATGTCAGATCTTGCCGAAAAAATACCCGTGCGCCGGCTGTTGCTTATTGCCGTAGGCGGCTTGGCGACATACCTCCTGATTCCAATGGTACTGACACGCCACAACGACGTTAAGTCGCTGCGCGAGGCAAGACTCGCAAGAGCAGTAAAATTCGGCGACCGTAATGCTGAGTTCACTAACAGAATACATTCCCAATCCACGCTGCTCCGAATGTTTGCTCAACACAACGATCGGATGAACGTGTCTGGCGCCGAATTGAAGGAAGAGCGCAAACAGCTCTATGAGAATTACAGGAAACTGTACTTGGAGATTGATGCGACCGAATGGTGGTGGCCGTGGGAATTTGAACGCGAAGTACGCGCGCTGCGTTTGTTGTCTCCGGCTGAACAGGCGCTATTACATAAATACATTACCGACTACAGTGAGAGTGCGAAAAAGTCGATTTATGAGCCGATCCATCTCTGGCGTTTTTTAGACTCGCCCGCATACAAGGTTCGTGGTAAGGAGAGCCAGGAGAAAATAAAACAGTTGGAAGACAACATAGACAAAAACTTTTTTCCTGAGCATGAAACGCGCGCTGAGCTGGTCGAAAAAATTACCGCACTCTTTGAGGGGTCGGATCACAGAACAGCATGGCAAAATGTTGTGGGTGTTTCCTGGTAGTCAATGCAGAACTGCTTGCAGTAGCCTGCGCTCAAATCACTCAACCTAGGCGCGTACCGCTCAACCTACGTCGGTGCGCCGCGTGAGTGGTGCTTGATAGTCTAACCTAACCACTGTAGGACTTCTCCTTCATTCGATTCGCGGGCGCCGCCGACGATGTGAATGAAATAATCCTCCAACGAGATTGGACCTCGAGGGGTACCATCATCGGCTCCTATCCCGGTTCCGTCGCCCGCCACTTGGGCATCACCTGAGATCTGAATCCCTTTCTTCAACTCTGCAAGCGAGCCGGAGGCTAGTAATTTACCTTGAGAAATAATAGCAATGTCGCTGCAGAGGCGTTCGACAATCTCGAGTACATGTGAAGTGAGAAACACCGTCAGCCCGCGTTCAGTCAACCGCATCAGCAAATCCTTCAACGTACGCGAAGCGATGGCGTCAATGCCTTCAAATGGCTCATCCAGAAAAAGTATCTCAGGCCGATGAATCAAAGCACACGCAAGTGAAAGCTTCTTCTTCATGCCGTGAGAATATTCGACAATCAACTTCTTTGGCTCGTCCGCTAATTCCATCAACTCCAGAAGCTCGGGTGCTCGTTCGGCGATTTCCTTCTTCTGCAGGCCGTACATGCGACCGGTGAATGCAAGCATCTCAGGCCCTGTAAGTCGCTCAAACAGATTCAGGTCTTCCGGCACGACGCCGATTCTTCTTTTAACTTCGAGCGGTTCGGCTTCGAGATCAACATTCAACACGCGAATCTTTCCGCTCGTTGGTGCGAGCAGACCTGTAAGCATTTTTATGGTGGTTGATTTCCCTGCACCGTTTGGGCCGAGAAATCCAAAGAAGCTTCCACGGTGTACACGCAGGTCGATGTGATCTACGGCGGTGAAAGCACCGAAGCGCCGAACGAGATTGAAGGTCTCAACGGCCAAGTTTCCGTTGGCTGCTGTTTCATTCATTGCTCCACAGATTACACAGATTTCATAGAATAGGAAGTCAACCAACTTGTGAGAGAGCCTGCGAAGCAGGCGGAAGCTTAAAGCCTGGGGCGTCAGCCCCAGGTTCAACGTAAATCACCAACAGAGCCCGCGACAGCGGGCGAAAGCGGAAAATAATTCCCGCCAACACGTTTCACACTTACTGTCGCCTGTATTCACGGGCTGGCGTCTTTTCACATCCCAATTCCCTGGGGCTCACGCCTCAGGCTTTACGCTTTCGCCTGCTTCGCAGGCTCCGCAATCGGCTTCAACCTTGCAGCAAGGGTTGAGCGTTGTCGGCGCGGACGTACGCAGGAAGCTCCCGGTGAGTGCTCATCATGAAGGCAGTGGAGCTGGGTAGAAGTGCATTGCCGTGAGTGGCGGCGAGACGAACAAAACGAGCGAATGGCGACCATCCGTAGTAATAACCATCATGAAAGCTGATCAATACGTCGGCCGTATGTCTGACTCGCGGACTGTAGAGTGAGGTGTACAAATTATTCAATGGATCGGGATAGATGTGACCCGCGGTGTAGGCAAGCCACATGCTGTCCTCACCGAAACCTTCGCTGTCGAGCTTTCCTTCGCGACTGAGCAATTGCACGAGAGGCGCAAGCTGCAACGGATCATTATGAAGAGGCACATAGCGGTAAAGGACTTGGCCGTTGCGTTGCCGCTGTTCCACGCGTGCTGCGCCACTAGCTCCCTTCATCACAACTGCGTCGCTGTCGCGATAAACCGAAAAATCAACGCCTTCCAGTTCGGCCAATGCGTTCGCAACGTGCTCTGGTCCTTCTTCTCCAGCGCAATAGACGGCGGCGTAGCCACACAGTCCAAATGCGGGAACCGCTACCCGCTGGCGCGACGTATCCGCGAACTCTCCGCTAATCACGAAGCCTCGACTTTTCAAATAAGTCTGTAGCGGGACGCGAATATTCTCGCGCAAGTTCATGCCGTGATCCGAAAAGAGAACGATTTCGGTTTCATCGCCGCAGAAACTCTGAATCTCGCGCAGGATCTTGTCGAGCGACTCAAGCGCCACACCCAATCGCTTCGGCCCGCGAATGTGCAAGAGACCATCAGTGCCTTTGAGAAATGCAAAATAATCTCGTCCCTGCGGCGCCATCCGAAATCGATCGCGGAAGCGGCGCATGTCCGCGCGCCAGACGTTCTCGGGTGCAACGTAGACCAGGAACTCAAACGCGAGTGGCTCCTGATAGTCGAGATTGTCCATGTACGAGGACGGAATCTTATCGGGCGTGCGCCAACCAAGATACTTCCTCACTCCGCCTCGTAGCTGGCGCGCATTTTTGTCGAAGTAGAGGCTCTCGTAGCCCAGTGGTGCGGTGGCGCCGAACATCGCCGACAAGGCAATGTTGGTCATCGTAGGAAAAGGCGAGAGCAGCCGGGCCGGCGTGTGAAACTTGTCGAACAATCCGCGCTGGCGAGCGGCTTCAATTACTTCGTGTGGTACTCCGTCAAGACAAAGAAGGAGGCGTCGGGGGCGAGTGTTTCCTGGGCGTATTGGATCGTTAATGCTCATTTTTGAAGTGCTCTTGATGCGGGGGCGCGCTTCGCCTGCCCCCTTCCCAACCTGCAAATTTTCTTGGTGACCGGCCAACCTGAAATATTAGTCTTCCCCGTTCAGGCGGGCGGTCTCTTTTTTGAACGGCTCACGCAGACCTTTCTTTGCTCCATCATGCGCGTCGTAAATGTCGGGGCGGGAGAGTACCTGACGATAATGGACCAGCGCATCATCGCGCTTGCCTGCTACATCAAAAGCTCGAGCCGCATACAAGTGAGACATCGTCACTAACGCCGGCTCTGCCCGATCAACTCTCGTCACAGCGACAAACTCTTTCGCGGCTCGATCACCTTCGCCGGCAGTCAATAAAACCTCACCGTATTTGAAATGCACCAAGTCCAACGCTCTCGAGACAGTGTCTCGAATGGTGCGGTCTCGCAACAACTCCTCAAAGATAGTGAACGCTTCTTGTTCAGCTTTGGTCGCAGCCGCAACGTTGTTGGCTTTACGCTCCACCGCAGCTTGAGCTACGAGCGAGTCCGCCGCCTCCAATCGATACAGATAATTGCGCGGATATTTCGCACTCAACTCCTGCGCGATAGTCAACACATCCTTATAACGTTTCTCGCGCCGGTAAAGAAGAAGCAGTACCGACTTCGCATCGTCTTGCGACCAGCGTCCCTCCTTTGCCACACGCTCGACGGTCGCAAGGCCACGCTTCTTCGAGCCACGCGCACCAGTAATCCCTGCGAGCAGCCGCACAGGAAGCGGCAGAGACCCAACCACGTAGTCATACACGCCGATCGTTAACTCTGCGTCAATGTACTTTGGATCGAGCTTGAGCACATCACGATGCCGATCGACTGATTCCGAACCTTCTCTCAGCGCGGCGAAATGCCGGCGTTCAACTGCCTCGTGAAACGACGCTTTCAGTCCCGCAGTCGCTCCCAGGTAGTAAAGCGCCTCAATGTCTTTAGGATTTTTCTTGAGCCGTGCCTCAGCGAGTCGCTTGGCCTCCCGCGTTAGATTGCGGAACTCTTCGACTACTTTCGGATCGACCTTATCATCCCCTTTGGAATAGAACGACTCAGAACTGTATAGCGACGCCTGCAGTCGACGCGATTGATAAAGCGACTTGATCCAGACGCTTCCTGCTAATAGTTGCGGCCCGGCAGGGTTGTTGGGATAACGGCGTGCAATCTCGCTGAACTCTCGACGTGCCTTCTCATAGTCGAGGTTATAAAGAGCTTCGATTCCACTCTGGCGCAGAGCTTCAATTTCGGCCGCCTCAGAATCCGATGCCGGCGTCGATTCAGCTTTAACGGGCTTTGTCGCCTCAGCCTTAGCTGGCGTTCCGTTCTTTGCCTGGCCGAAGCTCAGGCTAGCATTCAGCAAGATTGTCGTTAGGACGAAAAATAGCAGGTACTTCACGAGGTAAATCTCCTATCAATTAAAACTAAAACGATTCAACTAAAAGCTTCCAGGTATTTTACGCCTGCGCCGGTATTGAACAATACAACTCGCTCATCGGGACTGACTTGTCCGTCACTAATCAACGTTCTCAAAGCGGGCAAACAAGCCGCGCCTTCGGGCGCACAGAACAATCCTTCCAAAGCACCAATCTCCCCGGTGGCAGATATCAATTCTTCATCACTGACAGCGACGGCTGTTCCCTTTGATGCACGCAGGGCGTCAATTATCAAAAAATCTCCGATGGCGCGCGGGACGCGTAAACCAGAAGCGACGGTCGCGGCGTTTGGGAATTCATCAGCAAAGTGTTTCCCATTCTGAAACGCCTGTACGATCGGTGCACAACCAGAAGCTTGCACCGTGACCATCCGCGGCCGGTCTGGGCCAATCCATCCGAGCTCCTGCATCTCGTCGAAAGCTTTCCACATTCCAATCAGCCCGGTACCGCCGCCGGTCGGATAGACAATCACGTCAGGAAGAGTCCAATTAAGCTGCTCGGCGAGCTCGTAGCCAAGCGTCTTTTTTCCTTCGATGCGATAGGGTTCTTTGAGCGTTGAAACATCAAACCACCCTTCTGCCTCTTTGCGCCTGCCGACTTCCGCACCGCAATCCGTAATTAACCCGTTCATCAAAGTGACGTGCGCTCCCATCTGTTCGCATTCGATCACGTTCGCGCGCGGCGTATCGCTGGGCATGAAGATGAAACATTCGAGGCCCGCTTTAGCCGAGTAGGCTGCAAGCGCTCCGGCTGCGTTTCCTGCCGAAGGCACCGCGAGTTTCTTAGCTCCTAACTCCTTAGCCATTGAGACAGCGGCAGACATTCCACGCGCCTTAAAGCTTTGAGTCGGATTCTGTGACTCGTCTTTGATGTAAAGCGATTTGAAGCCGAGCTTTTGCTCGAGTCGTTCCGCACGAATGAGCGGTGTCCAGCCTTCTCGAAGCGTGACGATGTTTTCATCCTGCTCGACCGGCAACACCTCGCGGTAACGCCACATATCGGCTCGACGGCCATTCAGAGATTCTTTTGTCAAATAACGCCTGGCGCGTTCGAGATCGTAGCGCACCAGTAATGGCTTGCCACATTCGGTGCAGAGATTGTGCAACCGTCGTGCCTCGTGCTTCAGACCACATGCTGCGCACTCCAAGTGCGTCACGTTCATCGCGAATTCATTCCCTTCGGTTGGGATAAGTTGAAGCGAATGGCAGGTATGCTATCAGAGGATGGGGGTAATTGGCTTCACGTACCCGGTGTCAGGTGCCGGGTGTCAGGTATCGGCTATCAGCGCCCGACACCCGGCACCTGACACCCGATACCCAAACTTGTCTGCGCCAAGTGCAGTAAACGTATTGCGTCTACAGTTGACGCCCGGCGAGGAAGTTCAAAAGCGGCGAGGGGCGCCCACGAAGGGACGCCCCTACCAATTAACCGGCGCACTTTGATGCTACTTTTAGACAGCACGGCAGGACTCAGCCGCGACCCGCCGCACCTTGGTCGCGAACACAGCAAAATCGGCTGAAAGGCTGAGATCGTCTGAGATCTCAGATCTGAGATTTCAGATCTCAAACTCAGTGGCCATGACCTCGATCGCCGCCAATCTGAGCGCGTATTTCGCCTCCTGTTCGGACCGTCGTGTGAACGTTCACATAGGTCGCGCCCGCACGCATCGCCGCAATCAACTCATCAATTTCTCCGGTATCTATCCCTTGCCCCCTTCCTCCCGCTGTCGCTGGGATGTTTGGGCTGACGTCGTCCGCCTCGATAACTCCTGAAATGGTCGCCGGGGCTGGCGGGCAGGGTTGGATTCCTGCTGGACCATTGCCGAGATTCGTGCAGAGAAAGACCGTGATGCCGCCATTAACACTAACGTTTCCGATGTGAATGTGCGCTTGCTGTACAGCGCTTTCCAGATCGGCGTAACTCAGTTGCCATTCGATTCGTGATTCGTCGCTGCTGATCTTCGCGTTGAACACGCCGTTGCCGGTGGTGGAAAGTGCAGGCACTTCTTCATATCCGGTGAGAAATTCCTTAATCACTTTGAAACCCTGCGGTACAGCGAGGACTCCTGCGGTGGCGAAAGCCACCAGGCAAAGCACGATTGCTACCCGTTTCATAGGTACCTCCGTTTTGATCTTGGCGAGGGGGATTTTAGGCGCGCGCATAATATCAGACTAGCCCTAAAAGACCTAGCCATTCTGGCCCGCATATTTCGTGTTTCTTGTTTCGTGCAGTTTCGTGGTTAACTCCGCTTATGCCGATTCGATTGCTCGCGCTTGATCTCGACGGAACGCTGCTGGATCCGCGCGGGGAAATCACTGAAGGCAACCGATCCGCACTCGCTCAAGCGCGAGCCTGCGGTGTTCGTGTCGCGTTAGTAACTGGCCGCCGCTTTCGCGATGCGCGCCCGATTGCGCTCGAGCTGGGACTCGATGTTCCATTGATAGCTCACAATGGCGCATTGACTAAACACGCCGAGACTCTCGAAACAGTTGCCGCCTTACCTTTGCCGTTACCAGCCGCGCGCAAGGCATTGCAAGTGGGACGAGCGGCGGGCGCCGATCCGCTGCTAAGCGATGATCACGAGGGCATGGGCTTACTGGTCTACGATCGCTTGCGCGGTGATAATCGGTCCGCACAGCGTTACGTCGCCTGGTCCAAGCGAATTCATGGGAACGAGGGGACCGAAGCCGTGCGACAGGTTGACTCGTTGGAAGAATATTTAGATCACGAGCCCGTGCATCTCGCGTTCACTGGGGGTTGTACTGAGATGCAAACACTTGCAGATGTTTTGAAGCGCGAACTTGCCAATCAAGTAAAAGTATTCTTAACAACATATCCCAAAACAAACTTTGCGCTGCTCGATGTGGTCCACCCTCAGGCTTCCAAAGGCATCGGCGTTGCTGCTGCGGCTGCGGAGCTGAATGTCTCACGTGAAGAGGTAATGGCGATCGGCGACAATTTGAACGATCTGGAGATGCTGAGCTACGCCGGCGTCGGGGTGGTGATGCATAACGCTGAACCTTCTTTGCATGAGATTGAAGGCTTGTATGCGACCGCTGGAAACGATGAGGATGGCGTCGCACTCGCGATCGAAAAGTTTATTCTTCAACCGGAAACTGTAGGAGCGGAACTCCATGTCCGCCCCTTTTAAATAGAGGACGCAGGGGCGAACACGAACTTCTGTCCCTACAAACAATCCAGGAGACTTTCTAATGGCAAATAGGACCGCGGTATTAAAGACGAACAAGGGAACCATTCGCTTCGAATTACTAGAGGACGTCGCTCCCAAGACCGCCGAAAATTTTCGACTGCTCGCTGAACGCGGCTATTACGACGGAATCATCTTTCATCGAGTTATCAAGAACTTCATGATTCAGGGTGGCGACCCAACCGGAACCGGACGAGGTGGCGAGTCGGCGTGGGGCGGTCGCTTCAACGATGAAATCGATCGTGGTTCTGCGACGTACCAGCATGGGTACAAGGCGGGCACAGTGGCGATGGCAAACGCGGGGCCTAATACCAATGGATCACAATTCTTCATCATGCACGTTGATTACCCGCTACCGCCGAGCTACACAATCTTCGGCCGAGTGACTGAAGGACAGGACGTGGTTAATGCAATAGCGACTACGCAGACGGGGGCCGGCGACCGGCCGATATCGGAAGTAAAAATGGAGAGCGTGACGATCGAAGAATAATGAGGCGCCGCGTAGCGGCGTTTTGAGTGTAGCCCGGCGTTTCAACGCCGGGTCAAGTCAATCCATCACGCGACCGTCGCGTAGCGACGGTTGATTCATGCGTCGCTACGCGACGCGCGTTTCATTCGCTTCAGAACACCCGGCGTTGAAACGCCGGGCTAAACTCACACGCCGCTACGCGGCGGATTTCTTACCTAAGCGGCGCAGATTGTTTTACCACAGGGGGCGGGAGCCGTGGCCCAGTTTGGGTGAACGCCGAATCGCCTCAGTCACATAGCGTTTTGCCGTTTGTATCGCCTCGTTCAAGCTAACGCCGTTGCCGAGCCCGGCGGCAATGGCGGCGGACAGTGTGCAACCAGAGCCGTGTCGCTCGCCACCAGGGATTAGCTCATCACGAAAAACTGTTAACGTTCCCTCATCATCAAGCACGTCAATCGCTTCGAATGACGACATCACCGGCTGATCGCTGCGGCCTGCCTCCCCGGCGCCTCCTGCCTCCTGCCTGCCTCCAGACGCGCCCGCGAGGTGACCTCCCTTCACCAGCACAGCACGAGCACCCATCTGACGAATCTGACTTGCCGCCAACTTCATCGTCTGCTCGTCACGTATTATCAAGCCTGTCAGCCGCTCTGCTTCCGGAATGTTTGGAGTAACGAGCCTCGCGAGTGGAAACAGTTCGGATACCAGACAAGCCACAGCGTCATCATTAATCAAGTCGTCGCCCGAGGTGGCTCTCATGACGGGATCTACAACAGGTGCGGGCAGATTCGCGCGAAAAAGGCGTGCGACCTCCGCGATTATTTCTCGCGTTGGCAGCATTCCAGTCTTCGCGCAACTTACCGTGAAGTCCTCAACAATTGGCGTCACCTGAGCGCGCACCGTAGCAGCAGTCTGATGAACTGCGCCGAAAACTCTCGTCGTATTCTGGAATGTTAGGGATGTGATAGCCGCCGTGCCGAAGCACCCGAACGCAGCGAACGTTCTAATGTCGGCAATGATGCCGGCGCCGCCAGAAGGATCAAGGCCCGCAACAGTTAACGCAACTGGTACAGTGGCTCGGCTTTCCATGTTTATCACTTACCAGCAAACTGCTCTCGAACTCGCTTCACGACACCGCTCAGCTCATCGACGTTTTCGAACATTCTTATCGCGGCTACACCACTTGCGCCTGCTCGAAAACAATCCCCCACATTATCGAGCGACACTCCACCCAATGCCAGCACAGGAAACTCCGGCACGCTCGACGCAACTTCACGTAACTTCACCAACCCAACTGGCGGACCATACTCAACTTTCGAGGCAGTCTCAAACACTGGTCCAAATACTACAAAATCGGCTTCCCCCGCCCGAGCGACTCGCACTTCCTCGATGCTATGAGTGGATACCCCGATCAAAAACTCGCGACCAAAAGTCTTCCGAATGACAGAAGCTGGGATCGAACGGCTTGTTAAGTGCACTCCCGCAGCACCTGCTGCTTGAGCAACATCCGCACGATCATTAACCAGCAAACGACTGTGGCTGCCACCCGCAATCGCCGCAGCCCGACTCGTCAAATCAAAAAGAACTTTCGTTGAGAGATTTTTTTCCCGAAGCTGAATGAGATCTATTTCGGCGCTAACTGCTGCTTCGACCAGCTTCAGCAGGCGTGAGAAGCTTTCACTCTGAGTCGTTGTCTGGAGGGTTGTCTGCCCGCTCGTTATCAGGTAAATGATCTGCTTTGTCAGATTGAGCGGCATCTTTGTTCACATGTTTGGGGGATTGCCCGTTTCCCTGGAGCGCCTGCAGTGTCTGCTTGAAATGGAAAATTTCCCAGAAAGCCATTCCAAGGTTAAGAATCCCGACACCTGTCACCGCGCCTCGCATCCAACCCGAAGCCACCACACTCTGTAAACCATAAAAGCCGGATTTGCGAGCCGCGTAGAGTAAAAAATAATTGTTTCCCCAATCACTCAAACCTAGAAAACCTTGCGGGATCCAAGGCAGAACGGTGAGAACAATACCAATCTCCATGCAAAGGATGATGTAAAAGATGACGCTGAGTCTCGCGGACATTTCGTGAATCGTAAATAGTGAATGGCAAATAGTAAATGGTGAATGGTAAATGGTAAATGAACTTAGAACAAACCTCGTAGTTCAGATATCTTCACCATTTACTATTTACCATTTACCATTTACCTTTTCTTCTTCTTTTGTTCTTTCTGAGCTTGGAGGTCTTTTAGTTTTTCTGCAACTCCCCGGTATCCAACGTCGACACCAAATACTTCAGTAAACATTTCGATTGAACGATTAAGGTCGCCCATTTGTTCATAAGCCAC
>DATEDU010000229.1:0-11067 GCA_035281525.1 Pyrinomonadaceae bacterium
CCATCCACGTTGCGGCAAATCTTCGACCTGCTTTCTTACCAAAGATCTTGATGTAAGCCGTAATGTATGGACCCATCAACCATGGCCACACCGTGCCTTGATGATAAGCACCATCGCGACTTTGCGGGCCACCTTCGTAGCGTCCAATGTAATTTGAGTCACCAGGTGACAATGTACGGAGGCCGCGCGGTGTCAGCAGTTCACGTTCAATCACGCGTAGAACATTGGTAGCTCGATTCTTTGAAAGCATTGTGTTGGTAAGACTAATTGCAATCACTTGGTTTGGCCTGATCGAAGCGTCGCGAGCTTCCCCGTTTATCACATCGTAAAGACAACCAGCTTGCTCATTCCAAAAGGTGTTATTGAAACTGGCGCGCGCTTTATCTGCCCTCGCGGCGTATTCTTTCTGGCCCGTTGCGTCGTCAAACTTGTCCGCAAGCTGTCCCATGATTCTCAACGCGTTATACCAGAGCGCCTGAATTTCGACCGGCTTTCCATGCCGCGGCGTGACCACCCAGTCGCCAACTTTTGCATCCATCCACGTCAGTTGCACGCCCGGCTCCCCTGAGTAGAGCAAGCCGTCTTCATCTACATGAATCTGATAGCGAGTTCCTTTGACGTGCCAGTCGATGATGTCTTTAAGCACGGCATAGAGATCAGTGCGCACAAAGTCATAGTCATTTGTGTACTGGAGAAATGAACGCACCGCTTCGAAGAACCACAGCGTTGCATCAACAGTATTGTATTCCGGAGTTTCGCCCGCATCGGGGAATCGATTTGGCAACATGCCTTGATCAACGTGGGTAGCAAACTCCGCGAGAATGCCCTTCGCGATGTCTGCGCGTCCATTAGCGAGCGTCAGACCGGGAAGCGCGATCATGGTGTCGCGTCCCCAATCGGCAAACCAGTGGTAGCCTGCAATCACCGTTTTGCCTCGTTCGCGCGCGACAATAAATTGATTGGCAGCGGTCGTCAATGAGCCGACGAGAGTAGCGTTTTTGTGGCTGGCTCTCCGTCGCTCCTCGGCATTGCGGTAACTATCTGCCTGGCTAGCCTCGCGCCGTTCAGTTGAGGCGATGACGCTGACCTTCTTTTTTACACTCAAATCGAATGTGAAGGCACATGGACTGAAAAGATCTTCTACAAAATCCAGTCCTCGCTCTTGCTCAATTGCATATTGAAAATTGCGATACCAGAAACCATTCGAATCAATCTCAGCCATGTCATGCGCGAGACGAAGCGGAGCCAGATCAATATACGGTCTGAATGTCGTCGTACCATTCTCAGATTCGATGTGCGGATTAAGTGCTCCGTTTTCGTGTGTCGTTCCGTGATAGTCTCGGAATGCGACAAGAGGACGAATCTCTAATCTGATGTCACCATGTCGATTCTCACCTTCGTCGAGCAACTCATATTGAACGACTGTCGTGTTCTCGCCTTGAACCATGAACACAGACTTTTCCAACGTCATGCCTTCCACGTCATACATGAAGACGGGAAATGGATCGAGACGAAAACTAGTCTGATAGTTGAAGCCTTGTGGATGGACGACGCCCGGATATTGATTCGCCGACAGCTCATGCCGGCGACCATCGATTACAAGCGTTTCTTCCAACTTCGACAGCAGTACGAGCCGGCCAACGGGTGGCTTCGTCGCTGCTGTAAGCAACCCGTGATAGCGGCGTGTGTTCAGTCCGATGATAGTGGAAGAAGAAAAACCGCCGATTCCGTTGGTTTCAAGCCATTCGCGAGACGCGGCAACATTCAGATTGCGACAGCTTTCCTGGTCCAGCTCAAGCATAGTTCACCTTTAGGCCGCATGAACTCTGGCAGTTGCATCCGCCCTAGTTTGCGGAATCTTTGACTCATTCTGTTTTCCCGGGTTCACATCCATGAATTGAACCAGGTCTTTAGAGAACAAGAGATCGAGCGCCCAATCGAGAGCCACGCGCACCTTTTTTTCAAAGCGCGGTAGCTTACTCAGATAAATCGTTCGCCATAACCACCATGCGACGAAGCCGGAAAAATTCACTCCCAATATTCGCGCTACTCCGGTGCGTTTACCGATTGATGCCAGAGCGCCAATTGTCTTGAATCTGAAAGGTCTCTTACGTCCGCCATTGAGCACAGCGAGAATATTCTCAGCGACAGTCTTTCCCTGCCTCAGTGCGTGCTGTGCAGTGGGCGGGCACGACTTGCCGGTAGTGGCATCAGGCACGGCTGCACAATCACCAAGCGCCCAAACTCCCGGCCAACGTTCGACTTCAAGAAACTCATTTGTAATCAGCCGTCCTCGTTCCTTGGCACAGTCCAAAATACCCAATAGCGGATTAGGCGAGACACCGGCCGTCCAGACAAGCAGGTTGGTTTTGATTGTAGAGCCATCACTAAGTTTCACTTCGCCGTCAGAAACACTCGTAACGCCTGTGTTCAAGAGGAACTCGATGCCACGTTCAGCAAGTTTGTTACGCGCATACGTGCCGAGCTTTGGCCCCAATTCCGGCAAAATAGCGTCGGTCGCTTCGACTAAAACAATCCGCAATTCATCTTCAGTTAATCGCGGGTAATAACGAATCGCTTCACGGATGAAATCATTGACGGAAGCAATGGTTTCTACGCCGGCGAATCCCCCGCCGACGATTGCCACCGTGAGCAAGCGCGAACGATCTTCACCTGAGCACTCAGAATCGGCATCTTCCAGATTCTTGATGAGGCGACTGCGCAGAATTATCGCGTCACTGAGCGACTTCATCGTCAGAGCATTTTCTGCAAGTCCGGGAAGATTGTAGAAGTTTGTGACGGAGCCAAGAGCTAGGACCAAATAATCGTAAGGCAGTTCGTGATCGTGATTGTCGTCGGCATGCGTAACTACGACTCTGCGTTCATTCAAATCAATAGACTTAACTTGGCCGTTGAAAAACTGCGAACGTCGCAGCAGCTTGCGTACTGGATTTACGATATGAGTGAGATCGAGATCGCCCGCCGCAACCTCATGCAGCATTGGTGTGAAGAGAAAGAAATTCTCACGATTAACCAGGGTAACCTCGAGATTGGAGGCGCGACCCAGTTTCTTCTCAAGATGTAAAGCAGTGTAAAGGCCCCCGAAGCCACTTCCAAGAATCAAAAGGCGTTTTGGTTGATTTGAAGCACTGGTCATCGTTTTCCCTGGACTACAGTTCTGCGACTTCGCAGAATACCTTGATTGCGCCGTTCGGACTCGTGAGCTTCGCAAACAGTTCCTGATAATTCTCCAAGCCCTTCACAGGATGTGTTAGTAAGCGCGCGAGCCAGCCGGGATATTCAGCTTCAGCCTGCGCCAGATCCTTTACACCCATTTCGAAATATTCCCGGTTGGCGTTCACGGTCCCCACCATCACTTTGTTGCCAAGGACAAACTCGAGGTTGATTTTGTCAGCAGGGACTTCGATCTTACGATCGCCGCCGGTGACGCTCGACAGTACGAGCACGCCGTTCTTACCGAGCGCCTGCATGCTGTCAAAAACTACAGGAGAGAAACCAGTTGCTTCGAAAATAATGTCGAACGGCCCATATTTCTTTGCGCCTTCGAGAATTGAAAGCTCTTCCGTTGATTGATAGGTAGCGCCGATCGCTTCGATCAAATCCGAATTCAGATAAGGCTTCGCCGTCTTGCCGAAAGTTGTTACTTGCAAGCCTCTCAAGCGCAAGACGAGCGTAGCCAATAAGCCGATCGTTCCTGCGCCCATCACAGCCGCACGCTTTGGCTTCCACACTCTGAGGCGACGCTGGATCTCGTATGCCTGAGCAATTCCCTTCTCAACGACGGTGGTCGGTTCGAGCAGGACGCCGACTTGTTTGAGTCCTTGGGGAATCTTCACGATGAATTCGGCATCATCGACGTAGTACTCACTCATATAGCCGTGGCGCAGATTGATCCCGCGTTCGAAGTAAGTATCGTCAGTTGTCATGTCGTTCGTGCCGATGAGATCGTAGATGCTCGATCCGGGCCGGCGCACGGTTGCGACGACGTAATCGCCCGGCTTCACTTCAGTGACGTTTGGACCAACCGCTTCGACCTGCCCGAAGCTCTCATGACCAATGATCAGGAAGTCATATCCCGGAGGCGCCTGACCGTATTCGGCGGCATTAATCTCTTTGTCCGTGCCGTCGACGCCGACGCGAATGACCCGCACCAGCACGCCGCGATCGTTGGGAATATCAGTAACCTTGGGTGTGGGCAGCTCCGCTAGATGAACTGTATTTGGAATTCCTGGTTTGACTGCAATTGCTTTCATTTTTAATCCTTTAAGATCCAACGTCTATCCACAGATTACGCAGATTACAAAGATAGCTTAAATGTATTAGTGGTCTTTAGTCTGGTTTCCAAGAGTCCTCTTGGCGCATTTGTTTTGTAATCTGTGTAATCTGCGGATTCAGTTTTAACTCGCTGGCATTGCCAATTGTTTTTCGATTCCGATGCGAGCGAGTGTCGATAAAACGCGTGATGGTTCGCCCAGATCACTCCAACCCACGTCGCCTACTTTCAAGACGGTTAAATCCTGGGGACGATGTGCCAACACTTGATGAGAGAAATTCGTCTCGGGAATCTTCAAGTAGAGCTCACGCAAAGCTTGCCGCTCCTTGGGAGTTTCAAACGTTAGGTGAATCTTCGAAAACTGTGAATACAACTCCGGGAGTGCGGTTCGTGTCATCTTCAACAACGCATCGACACGACTTACCATTACGAAACTGTTCCAGAGGCAGCCGCTTTCCAGGAGAACGCGTGCCAGACTCGGATCCGGCTTTTCCCAAAAGCGATTGACCCTTGTGATGGAGCGAGGAGCACTTCCCAATATCGAGCGCTGCGGCTCAATCCATCCATATTCAGTTTCCGGTGCCGTTGGTGTAATCCCCAAGAGCGTTACGATCGCAGGTTGTGCCTGGACGGCGTTAAAAGCGACATCTACGTGTTCCATGAAATCTTCGTCGTCCGCAAAATAATGATCAGATGGAAACAGAGCGACAATAGCCCTTGGTGATTTCGCTGCTACGCGCATAAGAGCATAGAGGATGGCCGGGGCCGTGCCTTTGTTCTCTGGTTGCTCAAGAATTAGATTCGGCGAAACTGCATGCGCCAGCAATTCATAAAATCGACGATGCTTTTCTGTAACAACAAACATCGTACGGCCTGGCAAGACTGACAATGCAACACGGGATCTTGTCTGCTCGAGGAGGGTACTGCCTCCTATGACCGGCACAAATTGTTTGGGCCGATCATCACCGCTGATTGCGCGAGTCATGGATTGAAGACGCGTGCCATCGCCTCCGGCGAGTATGATTGCCCACCGCTCACTACGTCGCGAATTGCTCGATCTGCTCTGAATCGAGCCTTTCCACGAAAAGTTTTGTACGAATGGTCTTGCGCTCATGATAATTGGGGTCCTTGTAATGGGTTCACCAAACAATCATGAGTCGGAATTGGAAGGGATTCCTTACAAGCAAAGCGCCGGAGGCGCGCAATGTTTATAGAAATGGCAATATGCGAAAACAATAACGCTTCGAGAGAAACGCCCTGCGTTTCTCTCGAAGCGTAGAAGAAATTAGCGAACACGAACTATAAACATTTCGCTGTACGCAGCGAAGGGATTCATTCGCCGCTTTGCTGGAGAAGCTTCGCGACCAGGCCGGTCCAGCCTGTTTGATGGCTTGCGCCGACGCCGGACCCGTGGTCGCCGTGGAAGTATTCATAGAAGGGAATCAGATCACGCCAATTCGCGTCAGCCTGAAACTTTTCCGTCGAGCCGAAAACTGGCCGTCGCTGGTTGGCATCTTGCAAAAAGATTCGTGACAGTCGCTTCGAGATCTCACCTGCCACTTCCCACAGTGTCATCATCTGACCCGAACCAACCGGACATTCGACTTTGAAGTCGTCGCCTAGATAGTGATGAAACTTTTGTAGCGATTCGATTAAGAGATAGTTAAGCGGAAACCAGATTGGTCCACGCCAGTTTGAATTGCCGCCGAACAATCCGGTAGTGGATTCCGCCGGTTCATAATCCACGCGATGTTCTGTTCCGTTCACTTGCAACACATAAGGATTCTCTTTGTGGAAGCGCGAAACCGCGCGAATGCCATAAGCCGAGAGGAATTCATTTTCATCGAGCATGAATCGCAGCACACGACGCAATTGATCCTGACTGACGACAGAAAGCAGCCGCCGCTCGGCGTTACCCGGTGTGCGCATGCATGCAACGTTTGCGGTTAGATCCGGACGATTCTCAATGAACCACTCCATCCGGCGTTTGAAATCGGGTAAGCGATCAAGCAACTCAGGCTCAAGAGTCTCGACCGCGAACAGCGGAATCAATCCAACCATCGAGCGGACTTTCATCGGATAAGGCTTGCCTTGTGGCAGATGGAGGACGTCATAGAAAAACCCGTCCTGCTCATCCCATAACCTGATTTCGTCATCGCCGCGATTGTTCATCGCGTGCGCAATGTGCAGAAAATGCTCCCAGAATTTGCTGGCTACATCTTCATAAGATGGGTCTTCTTTCGCCAACTCCAGCGCGATCGCCAAAAGGTTCAGCGCATACATCGCCATCCAACTCGTACCATCGGACTGAGCGATGTGACCCCCAGTCGGCAGCGGAGCGCTGCGGTCGAAGACACCGATGTTATCCAAGCCTAGAAAGCCGCCCTGAAAGATGTTCATGCCGTCAGCGTCTTTGCGATTGACCCACCACGTGAAATTCAAAAGCAGTTTCTGAAAAACGCGCTTGAGAAAGACCGTATCGCCGACCCCGCGACGTTTCTTCTCGATCTTGTAAACACGCCAACTGGCCCAAGCATGCACCGGCGGGTTCACGTCACCGAAGGCCCACTCATATGCCGGCAGTTGCCCATTCGGGTGCATGTACCATTCGCGCAGCATTAACACGAGTTGTTCTTTTGCAAACTCAGAATCGACCAGTGCCAGAGGCACGCAGTGAAAGGCCAAATCCCACGCCGCGTACCAGGGATACTCCCACTTGTCCGGCATGGAAATCACATCGGCGTTGTAGAGATGTTTCCATTCGCGATTGCGGCCATTGCGCCGTTCAGCTGGCGGTTTGGGAATGTCAGGATCGCCTTCGAGCCATTGCTCGATGACGTAGTGATAGAACTGTTTCGACCACAGCATGCCCGCGAAAGCCTGACGCATTACCGCTCCAGCATCGCGCGAAAGACGTTTCGGACTGACTGTTTGATAAAACTCGTCGGCTTCGTGAACTCGCGTCGTAAAGATCTCTTCAAAATCGGCGAAAGCGTTTTCGCTCTTTATGATCGGCTTGTTAGTGAGTCTAAGTCGAATAGTTACTGTTTCGCCGGATGGTATGGTCAGCTTGTAATTCGCTGCGGCTTTCGTGCCTCGTTGCTCGGGGTTAACAGAGTGGCGATGACCGTGGACGATGTAGTCGTTAATGCCGTCTTTGACGTAGTGAGTTCCGTTCGCAAAGTTGAAAAGCCTATGCGTGTTGGTGTCGTTTTCAGTAAAGAGAAGTTCAGGCGATCCTTCGCAGTGAAACCACCGTTTGCCGAGTTCGCTGACCTCTAGTTCAATAACATCGTCGTTGACTCCGCGCAGCTGTGGCTTTGCAGTGCCATTCTGATGCCACGACCACGTATTGCGAAACCAGATCGCCGGCAGCAAATTGATTGATGCTGATTCCGGCCCGCGATTGACGGTGGTGATCTTGATCAGAATGTCTTCAACATCGGCCTTGGCGTACTCGACAAAGACATCAAAGTAGCGATCATCGTTGAATATCCCGGTATCGATTAACTCAAACTCAGGCGCTTGTTTCCCTCGCTGCCGGTTTTCTTCAACTAATCGGCCGTAAGGAAATTCAGATTGCGGATACTTGTACAGGTACTTCATGTACGAGTGTGTCGGAGTTGAGTCGAGATAAAAATAATATTCCTTTACATCCTCCCCGTGATTGCCTTCGCTGCCGGTCAAACCAAACAAGCGTTCTTTTAGAATTGGATCGCGGCCGTTCCACAGCGCGAGGGCAAAGCAAATCTTCTGGTGGCGATCGCTGATGCCGGCGATGCCGTCTTCATTCCAACGATAGGCACGGGACCGCGCATGGTCATGCGGAAAGTAATCCCAGGCAGTGCCGTACGTACTGTAGTCTTCGCGCACCGTACCCCAGGCCCGCTCGCTGAGGTATGGTCCCCAACGCTTCCAATGTTTCGTCCGCTGGCGAGCTTCTTCGAGCCGTTCCTCTTCAGCGGTCAGTTTCCTCTGTTTGTTTGCTATGTTTGACATGGAATGATTTTGTTCAGACGTTCCTGAAAATAACTGCGCCAGCTCTCCGGCAAGGCTTCAGATGCGATGGCTCGTCTCAATAAATCGACGTCGCTTTTGTCGCTGCTATATAGTCGCGTGACATCGACAACCCTTACACCGGCCGCATTTTTCTCAATGAGTTCGAACTCATCTCCTACCGCCACTTCACCTTCTTTCGCAACGGACAGGTAAAATCCGGATCTCTCGCTGACCAGGAATCTTCTGATAATGTCCGTTCGTCCAAAACGGATGCCCAGCTTGTAACAAGGCATTCGGGGTTGCGTAACCATCACTTCAGCCGTGCCAATCTTGAATCGATCCCCGATATTGGTTTCCGTCTCCAGCAAGCCCGTCGTCGTGAAGTTCTCGCCGAACATCCCCCAGGGCAGTTCCATGTCCGGCAATTCCCGACGCCAAAATTCGTAGTGCTCCGATGGGTAAAGATAGACAGCCTTATCCGGGCCACCATGAACGGACAGGTCCGCCTGGCGATCACCATGGAGATTCAAAGTCCGCAGCATTACTCGACCGGCAACGGGCTCTTTGAAAATACTCGTCGAGACCGGTTCGCCATTCCGCATTACCAATCGCGGCAAACCCACATTGACCGAAATAATTTTCACCGAATGTGCTTAATCGAGACGTTTTGGACTTCGTCCCGTAGGGACGAGATGTTTAAAGCAGCAGACTGCGATTCAATTTGTTTCTCCCGCTCAGAAGAGCGACCTCCGTCGCTCTTCTGAGCGGCAGTTGGAAGCTTTGGCTATCCGGGGCTATAAACATCTGGCTCCTAACGGAGCCAGATCTCGTCATCTCTCAACTAGCGCCATCACGTGTCCGTCAGGATCGCGCGCGAGCAAACCTTTGCTAAATCCGAGTTGTCTATTGCTGATCGTCACCGCTCCGGGCGAGACAAAACGAAAGCTACTCATGAGTAAATTCTGCGCAAAGATGTCCGCAGAGTTAACAACCAGCATGGTCTGCCAGTGAAAGACATCGTTTGCGCGAGCATCAGCCGGATAAGCTCGCCCATCACGCGGCGCAAGGTACTCTAGAAATTCGATGCCCGGCCCCCCGCCGCCGGCTCGAAGGCCCGTAATGCGTAACCTCGCGCCGAACACGTTATTGAGATGTTCTTGTTCGGTGCCGTAGTTCTCACTCGTACCGGCGATGCGTAGCCTCAACACATCGCGATAAAACTTCAAACTTGCTTCCGTATTACTGACAACAATTGCCGTGTGATCTATGCCAAGAAACAGACGATCTTTCCGCTGCCATTTCGCTTCGCCCTTCCCTTCGGGAAACTGAAGTATCTCCAGCCAGTGCCTGTCAGGATCGCGAAAGTAGAAAGCTTTGATGCCGCCAGCATTCTTGTTCCAGTCAGGCAGACGCTGCGGGCCGGTTGATGCATGCTCCACCTTGTTTTGCCGAAGGAGCGCGTATGCCTTATCCATGTCGCTGGTGATGATCGCGATGTGCTGGAACCAACGATCGTTGCTGCGCGAGTCAACCGGAACCGGCCGGCCCTTCGGCGCGAGATACTCAGTCAGCTCAATGAATTCATCGCCGAGCCGCATGCGCACCACCCGCATGCGCAAACCAAAGACGCCCTGTAATCGCTCATAATCTTCGCCGGTAACTTCCACATCAGAAACTTTTTCGAACGAAAGCACCTTCGAATAGAACTCAACTGACGCATCCATGTCCGTCACCGTCATTCCGATCGCTCCGACTTGTTCGACAACCGCAACGTCACCTCGCGGCTTCTCGCTCGTTGCAGATAGGAAGGGGACGCGCGCGTTCGTGAGAACACGCGCGTCCGTTGGCAGGGCTTGCGCTAAAGAAGAGGGAAAAAGGGAAAAGGCTGAACCGAAGGGGAAAAGGGGAAAGGTGAAAAGGGAAAGTATCGCCGCTAGAATTACTGAACCGATGACTCGTCGCTTAAGAACTCTTTGAATCATAGTGTTCCCCTTTTCACCTGTTCCCCTTTTCCCCCTGTTCTATCTCATTCGCTCTAACAAGTGGTCGCCAACGCGCAACGCGTTAGCCATGATCGTCAGCGCGGGATTCACCGCGCCGCTCGAAGGAAAGAAGCTCGCATCGACCACATAAAGGTTATCGACGTCGTGCGCCTTGCAATTACGGTCGAGCGCCGATGTTTTCGGGTTATCACCAAACCGTACGGTGCCGTTCTGGTGCGCTACCGCCGCCAGCGGTAATCGCTGACCGAGGTAAAGATTCCGCGCGAACAAACCTTGATGACACGCGTGGCCATGAACGTCACAGTTAGTTTGTTTCATAGCCTTTTGCAGATGGGCCTTTAACCGGTCGTGGCCTTCGACGTTATTCAATTTGTAGCTGACGCGAATTTGACCATCGCGATCAACCATCACCCGGTTGTTCGGATCGGGCAAGTCTTCGGAAGTAAGCCAGAAATCCAGTGAATGCTTGGCCATCAAATCCAGCGTCCATCCCGGCGCAATTGCCGGCGCGCCAGCTTTCAATGTGTCGGCATCAAGTTTGCCGACAAACGAGATATGGCCCATCGGATATTCCCAATCCTTTGAGCCGAAATAGAAGTCATTGATCGCCAGCGTCTTTTGAAAGACTGTCGGGTTCGGACACTTGGAGAGTGCCATCAAGACAGAGTTGATGTGACCCATATAGTGACGACCGACCACGTCCGAACTGTTCGCCAATCCATTTGGATGATTGTCATTCGCTGACCGAAGCAATAACGCCGCCGAGTTCAC
>DATEDU010000230.1:0-2844 GCA_035281525.1 Pyrinomonadaceae bacterium
GACGCCGATGGGACGCGAAAGATCTGTGTTATTTATCGTAAGCGTCGTGACGTTGCCGTCTGTTGTGAGCTTCCGCAATTGATTGTTGCCAGTGTCGGCAACAATAACTGACCCATCGCTGGCGACGACAACCCCGCAAGGTGTATCGAACTCGCCTGCGAGTGTCATCACCTGCCCATCGAGCGAGATCTTGCGAATACGATCGTTGTAAGTGTCTGCTACGTAGACATTTCCGACGTTATCCACAGCCACGCCAATTGGACCATTGAACTGCGCCTGCGCAACTGGTCCATCCACGTATCCCGCCGTTCCGTCACCTGCGATCGTCGACACGACTCCTTCCGGCGTCACTTTGCGTATGCGGTTGTTACCTGTGTCCGCGACGTAGAGATTCGCGTTGGCATCGATCGCGATACCCGACGGCGTGTTGAACGAAGCTTGTGCACCGGCGCCGTCAGCAAATCCTTCACTACCGCCGGCGAGCGTGGTAATGGTTCCGTCCGGTGCAATCTTTTGAATGCGATTACTCTCGCCGGCATCGGCAATGTAAACGACGCCTTCGGCGTCGACCGCCACACCAAATGGATCGGCTAGCGTCGTCGGCGAACCGTCGCCTGCGACGGTGATCACTTGCGCACGCCACCCGCGCGGCGTAGGCGGTGGCTTGCGTGTTAGACGAATTAAAATGTAGGCGGCTGCGCTTCCGAGAATCAGAAGCGCGAGAATAACGATGACGAACTTACGCACGAGGGATCTGTGTTATTCGTGGTCTAATCTAAAAAAGCTTCCGGCGTTGCCAACATCTCTTCCATGCGATCGACGTAACGCCCGACGTGCAACCCATCCATCAACGCATGGTGCACCTCGACCGAAAACGGCATCAACGTCCGTCCATTCTCCTGGACAAACTTACCGAACGAGATCTTCGGAACGGAGTCTTCCCTGCCCCACCACCGCCGCGCATGTGAAAAGCTCGTGAACGCAATCCACGGCAACGTTGTGCAATGAATTCGCGCATCATCCTCATGCTTCGGCAGAAACTTCCAGTCGCCCGCCTTTATCTCGTCAACCGCGCGCGTTGCCCCCTGCAAAAACTTTCGATAACTCTCGGAGTGATCGAAATAGACCAGCGTAAACGTCTCATTCGGGAGAATCACGGTGGTCCCACCGTTGATTACTTCATGAACCAACACTTTTCCTTCGCGCAGCCGATAATGAAACTGTTCGACGTCATTGGCCGCCCGAAGCGCGAGATAGTGATACGTCAACCAAACACTCGGCCTCTCCTCCCGCCCTTTCAACACCTTCAACAGCGCCGTAACATCCAGCCGCAAACACACATTGAAATACGGCTTATCGAAATGCCGGTAAAACTCAAACACCTCCCGCCGCGGCCAGGTTTCCAAGTCAAGATAGTAGGGCATGGCGGGCGATTGTAACCCGAGATGGGAGAATCACGAGATCGCAAACCGTTCAGCTCCGCAGTCCCAGATCCGAGGCCTCTTTGCTGAAACGTCTCTTTGGCGGGCTGCAAGTTTATGGCGAAACAATTTACGTGATATGTCGCCAGACATCCCCGATTGAATGAGCAACAGGAACTGCTTTCTGCAAAGCAAACCCGGCAATCGAGAACAACGCCGCAGCCAACGACGCCGGAATTGCCGTTCTCCGAACTGCCGCTCGCAGCCAATGTGGATGGTCCACCTTTTTAACTCTCTTGTATAAACCCGCGAGCAATAAGCCATCGATCAGGATTTCTGCCAGAAAGACTGGGGCGATATAAATTACGTAAAGCACAGGGATGAGAGCGCCAATAAGTACAAGGACAGCAATGATCAGAAATACCAGCCCATCGAGATCCAGATCGAGATCAAAACTAAATCCCGATGAGGCAGAGTTAGCGCCTGAGTCTGCCGACCGCGCGACACTTTCTCCCCAGCTTCCTCCTGCACCACCTCCGCAGAAATTGTCCCCGCCGCCAAGGTGAACGCTTTCTGCTGATGAGAGTCCTTCACCGTCCATAAGTTCAAGAGGCAGATCGACGTAATCGAGATCGCAGTTCGACTCACGTCCATGGAACCAAAGCCAAAGCCGAAGAAACATCAGAAACATCCCATAAGCAACCGCTATGGCGATTGGATAACGGATCCACATCTGAGAGACGTTCAGATGGAGGAGAGCGACCGAGGCAAGAAAACCTATCAAGCCGGTGAGTATGAGAATCACGGACATCTGTAATCTGGGCATGCTCTCACGCGAGAGCCGCCGCCCGACAATTTCGATCGTCCGTTCCCTTGTCTGAAGCGTTGTTGTCCGTCTCATAAGTGGCGCAAGGAACAATCGGCCCTTCAAATAACGCAGGCCATGATCAAGGAACGATGGATCTTTGACCTTGGTTCTCGAACTACGGCCTGCCTTATCGCACGTTTTGTAATATCTATGTCAGCTGTACTTCTTTACAGTCGGCTCGATGGCACTACCAGCTTTGATAACATGGTCCGGAACCATCACGCCGAAGGATTTCAATGCTCGCATTGAAGGCAAGGCCACGGTTCGGCAATTGGCGGAATTCGTAACGCTTCCTGTTTTCGAGAAGAGAAACGCCGTCGTCGACCGTTGGTGTCCGTGAAATAAACTAAGGAACATCAAGAAGGAAGAAAGGTTTCCGGGGACTGTTGAAGGCAAAAGTCTGGCAAACGCTTAAGAAGCGAAAAATGATGGAGCACGCGATAGAGCTAAGTTACTGGTTTTGCTATACTCCGACGCGCATGGCGGGGTAGCTCAGATGGTTAGAGCGTGGGATTCATAATCACCATCACGGCAAAAAGCTAAGTTTTTGCTATT
>DATEDU010000231.1:0-7969 GCA_035281525.1 Pyrinomonadaceae bacterium
CCCACAATCGCCAACAGGAGCACAGCCAAAGCAGGAATTGCCCACATGGCGCGCCGCCGTGTCAGAGGCTTGTGCACAACCGTCGTTTCTCCGGGCGCCACTGGTACCCAAGCATTGCCCGCAGCCGTCGGTTCCAACACATTAGCCGCCGCCGTCGGCTCCCCGGCATGACCCGCGGCCGTCGGTGCAGATACATTCGCCTTCGTTTCCACACCTCTCATCGAAGGAGCGGATGGGAAGATCACCGTATCAGCTTCGCTGCGATTCGAGACTGTCGTTGCTGCCGCCTGCTGCTGCAAAGCACGGCGCATTTCAGCGGCAGTCGCATAACGCTGATCCTTGTTCTGCGACAACGCCTTTTCCATCACTGCCGCGACAGCTGGATCGACGTTGCTGTTGACCTCGTTGGCCCGCTGTAACGGATCGGGCTGACTATTCACGATCGCGGCTGCGCGAGTTAATGCATCGGCAGGTTTCACACCAGTCATCAAGTGATACAGTGTCGCGGCCAGCGCGTAAAGATCGCTGCGCGCGTCCGTACCCAATCCTTGAATCTGCTCTAACGGCGCGTAGTTCGGCGTATAACCAAAAATGCTAGCCGTGCTCACGCGCGACACTTCGGCTAACTGCCCTTTGGCTAAACCAAAATCGAGCAGAATAATCTGGCCGCGTGGCGTCAGTTTCAGGTTCTGAGGCTTGATGTCGCGATGGATAATTTGCGGAGTCTGAGTGTGTAGATAGTCGAGCGCATCAAGCAACTGGTCCGCCCAAGTGAGCACTTGCTCGGCCGGAAAAGGACTCTGTCTGCGAGCAACCATCTCGGCCAAATCGTCGCCTGCGATGTACTGCATCACCAGAAACTCGCCGTCTCCTTCAGCAAAGTGATCGCTCACGCGCGGCAAGGCTGGATGGTGCAGTCGCGCCAGCAGTCTGGCTTCGCGCTCAAACTGTTTGCGCAGTCGTTCGTCAGTAAATAAGGTCTCCTTGAGAGCTACCGTCGTATCCAATCGCGTGTCGATGGCCTCGTAAACGGCGCCCATGCCGCCCTGCCCCAGCTGGCGAATAATTCGGTAGCGGCCTTGAAGAATCGTTTCAGGTGCAAGCATACGAAACCGCGGTTGATTATACACGGCTGTCCGACAAACTTCAGTTTGTCGCGCTAATTCGACAAGCTAAAGCTTGTCGGACATCAAACGCTGGTTGGTTTGTTGGTTGAAGGGTATGCTATCCGCCATGAAACCTTTCCCCGTTTCGGACAGTGAAGTCATTGACGTCGAGCCACCACGCAAACGCAGATGGGCGCTTTGGATTTTTGCCGCAGCCCTGCTTCTCTTATTCGTCGTTTCTCGCGTCCTCTCAATTTACGTTTCCGCGCTGTGGTTCAACTCGCTCGGCTATTCGTCGGTTTACTGGTATGTGCTGAAAGTTAAAGTTCTTCTGTTCCTCATCTTTTTTGTACTGACAGTGCTGATTCTTCGAGCAGCCTTTTGGTTGCTGGAAAAAGTTTTCGCTTCATACGTACTCGAGCAGCGGACGATAATAGTCAGCAATCAGCCGTTCCAGTTTTCACCCGCAAGATTGATGCGCCCGTTATCATGGGCCGTCGCAGCAATCTTTGGGTTGTTTTATGGCTTCGCCATGGAGAGTCGCTGGCAGGAGTTTGCGCTGTACCTTAACCAGGCACCGACGACTCTAACCGATCCAATCTTTCAGAAATCTCTTGGTTTTTACCTGTTTTCATTGCCGATTTACGATGCCATCAGCTCGTGGCTAATCGCTTTGACTTTTGTCATTCTCGGCGCGGCTTTGTTGTACTCGCTCATGACGATTCCTCAGCGAGTGCTCAAGTCTGCGCGTCCATACTCGTCAAAGACCGCTTTTACCGCCGTTTCCTGTGCACTCGCAGTCTTCATGTTGGTGCTCGCCTGGCGGACGTACCTGTCGCGTTTTCCTTATCTTTGGAACGATCATCAGGTCTTCTCAGGCGTCACATACACCGAGGCAAACTACTTGCTGCCTGCATTGCTGTTCGTTTCTATCGCACTGATCGTTGGCGCTGTTGTTTCCCTAATCAACGCTTTCACCAAGCGAGGGCTCAGGCTGATTTTGCTCGCACTCGCCCTGCCGGTCGCCATTTACATCGTCGGGGTCGTGATCGTTCCCGCGTACGTGAGCAGCTTTATTGTCAAACCAAACGAGCTCGGTCGCGAGACACCTTACATCGAACACAACATTACTTGGACCAGACGCGCTTTCGGTCTCGAGCAGCTCGTGTCCAAAGAGTTTGCAGCCGAGAGTTCTGTGGAAGGCTTGAACCTAAGTGCAAATCGCGAGACCTTGGACAATATCAGGCTCTGGGACTGGTATGCGTTGCAGGCGACTCTGAATCAGATTCAAACTATTCGCACTTACTACGACTTTCCGGATGTAGACGTCGATCGATATACCATCGGTGACCAGACTCGCCAGGTGATGATCGCTCCGCGCGAGATCGACGTAGACAAACTGCCCGAGTCGTCGCGCAACTGGATTAACGAAAGGCTGATCTACACGCATGGATACGGCGTAACGATCAATACCTCGAACGAGTTCACGCCTGAGGGAATGCCACGCTTTATGGTCTCGAACATGCCAGTCGAGGCCAGGGTTCCCGATATCAGTATCACCCGCCCACAGATTTATTTCGGACAAAAGACCGATACAAATGTTTATGTGAAGACGCGGCAGAATGAGTTTGATTTCCCGCAGGGCGAGGCAAACACTTTCACCACGTATGAAGGCACGGGCGGAATTCAAATCGGCGGCCGCCTGCGCCGGCTGCTGCTCGCGTGGACCCTAGACGACCTTTCCAAACTTCCCTTCTCAGACGATGTGACGTCTGAAAGTCGCGTGCTCATTCGTCGAAACATTAATGAGATCGTCAATGGCGTCGCACCGTTTCTTATTTATGACAAAGACCCCTACATCATTGTGGGCAAAAACGGCGGACTTTACTGGATGCTTGATGCATTCACTGAAACATCGACGTATCCCTATTCGCGGCATCATCAGGTCGGCGATAACACGGTCAACTACGTGCGAAACAGCGTCAAGGTGGTGATCGATGCTTATAACGGTTCAGCTGACTTCTACATTTTCGATCAACAGGATCCTTTGATAGCAACCTATCGCAATACCTTCCCGAACTTGTTTAAGGATGCGAGCGCGATGCCTGCTGATTTGCGTTCGCACGTGCGTTACCCCGAAACGATGATTCGAGCTCAGGGCGAAGTTTACGGCCTTTATCACACGCAAAATCCGAAGGTGTTCTTTCAGCGCGAGGACGTCTGGAGTATTGCCAATCAGGAAATCGTTGACGAACAAGGCAAGAAACAAACCAGATCAATCGATCCTTATTACGTACTGATTCAGTTGCCTGACGAAGGAACGGCTGCTGAATTCGCGCTGATTCTGCCTTTCACACCGGCTAATCGCAACAACATGATTGGCTGGATGGCCGGACGCAGCGATGGCGACAATTATGGCAAGTTGTTGGTGTACAACTTTCCCGAATCGCGCGTGATCGACGGTCCCACGCAAATCGAGGCACGCATCGACCAGAATCCGCAACTGTCATCCCAGTTCAGTCTTTGGAACCAGCAAGGCTCACGAGTCGTGCGAGGACACTTGCTGGTAATTCCGATCGGGCGCTCGCTTTTGTATGTGGAGCCGGTGTATCTGAAATCTGAGCGCAGCCCTATGCCGGAACTCCGTCTGGTTGTGCTCGCGATTCAAGAACGGCTTGCCTTTGGACCAAACTTCAATGATGCGATGACGCAGTTGTTCGGAGAAGCCGCGACCGCAACGACTCAGGAAGTTAAACCGGGCGCGGCTCAGCCGAAGCCAAGCCCAGATGTGTCAGCAAAACCTGCAGCTGCACCGTCGCCCGGCGACAATCTCCAACAACTCATTCAACGTGCGGTTCAGGAGTTTGAAGAGTATCAACGCTTAACGGCGCAGGGTAAGCTTGCCGAGGCAGGGCAAAAGCTCGAGCAACACAAGCGGACGTTAGAAGAGTTGAAACGCGCCGCCACTAAGCCATAGCACCAAGTTTTAGCCGCGGATTACGCGGATAAACGCGGATAAGAACAGCCAAACAGGTAGGCCAAAAAATCTTCTCTTCAGTTTGGTTGACAATTTTTTCGCTGATCCGCGTTTATCCGCGTGATCCGCGGCTGTTCTTACCGCCGGTCTTGGTCCATCTTTTCAAGCAGCTTTCTACCTTCGTTAATTGCTTCGTTTTGCTCCGGCACGAAATCCGGACTGGGAGTCATCTTCATGATGAACTCGATTTGATTTCGCGCATCTCCATACCGGTTAGCAGCTTCGTACGCTTCGGCCAAACGCAACCTCAGGAGCGCGTTGTTGGGGCCAAACTTCAAGCCCTTCTCCAGATAACCGATTGCCTTCTGCGTATCACCACCAAGAATCTTTGGCGCTTTCAGATAGAGCTGGCCCAACCCTAAATATGCGCTGCCCGACTGATATCCTTCGTCGATTTTGAGCACTGCCTGCATCTCACGCTCAATGTCTTCTACATTTGAAAGTCCCGCCACGAGGCTGTGTTCGGCGCTTCCTCCGTAGTTGGCTCCGAGCCAAAAGTGTCCCTCAGCCTTGTCCGGCGCAAGCTGTACAGCGACTTTCCCTGCTTCGATCCCCTGGCGAAAAGCTTCGTCGCGCTCATCATCATTGTCCGTGTGGGCGCCGAGGTAATACGCCGACTTCGCGAGCTTCCAGGCCGCCTCGTAGTTGGCGGAATCTGCTATCTGAGCTTGTCGCAGAAGTGCAATGCCTTGCCTCAGCTTGGAAAGGTCCTCGCGCTGCCGGTAAAACTGGTCTGCCGCAGCAACATTCTCCATCGCTCTCTGTTTGTCATTACCCGAGCCGCTAACAGCCTCTGGAGGCGGTTCGCTGTTGCAAGCCTGCCCCAAAATCGCGCAAATAAATAATGCTAATAAGCGACCTGAAGACTTCAAATTCCTCAGGGTTTTTGAAGATTCCATCCGTTCTGACATCGAATTGTATAATCGCGCCATACACATAAAACTAGGTGCCTCTATTCACTAACACAAAACCGGGCGAATAGGGTATAGTGCCCCCAAGTTTGGACGATTCTGCTGTCGAGTGTCACCCAGCCGTTGGCTACCGCAAACGGTTCTTGTGGCTTGAGTGGAGGAAACGATTTGGCGGCGGCGGCATTCTACGATCTTGAAGGCACCCTCGTTAGCTCGAACCTGGTTCATACGTTGGGATTCTATGCCCGGCACCAACCCGGGATTGTCAGTAGCATCAAGAAGAGTGCGGCGACGCTCGTGAGCCTGCCCCTTTTTGCTATCACTGACCAGTACAGTCGAAAAGTATTCAATGACCTTTATTTCAAACGCTACAAGGGGGAGTCGGAAGACAGGTTACGTTACTTTGCCCACGATCTTTTTGAAACTGTGCTCAAGCCCGCAGTTTTTCCCGGAACCTACGAATTGCTCGAGAAGTCTCGCAGTCTCGGCTTGCGGCAAGTCGTGGTTACCGGCGCTCTGGATATCTCCATCAAGCCGCTGATGGAACATCTTGGAATCACGGAGTATGTGTCTAACCGGCTTGAGTTTGTCAATGGGATTGCCACGGGACGATTGTTGCCGCCGGTGATGGCCGCTGCGACCAAAGCTTCATGGATTAGGACTTACGCTGAACGAGAAGGCATCAGTCTAGGCGATTCGTATGCCTATACCGACAGCATGAGCGATTTGCCGATGCTGTCGGTCGTCGGGCACCCGGCGGTGATTAACCCTGACATGCGGCTGCGCCAGACGGCGCTGCATCACGATTGGCCGATACTCAACCTGAAATAGGAGGAAATAGAAAATAGCAAATGGCAAATAGTAGACCTCAACTCTCACACAAAAGGAGATGATTATGCGTCCACATGAAAAGCTACAAACTTGGATAGAATCGGTCGATCTCGTTCTCAAGGTGTATAAATCCACCGAGATATTTCCGAAAGACGAAAAGTTTGGGCTTACCTCACAAATTCGGAGGGCTGCCGTTTCAATTCCAGCGAATATTGCAGAAGGAGCAGCTCGGAACTCGACTAAAGAATTCGCTCACTTCGTTTCGAACGCTCAGGGATCAGCGAGTGAACTTGAGACAGAATTGATTATTGCTCATCGGTTAGGGTACTTGCGCGAAATCACCTTTGCACAATTGCTTGAAGACCTCGAGCGCATCGGCCGAATGATCACGGGATTAACACGAAGACTGCGCAGAAATTCCGTTTAGCCACGTTTCGCTTCTCAGATTTCTGACTATTTGCCATTTGCTATTTACTATTTACCAACTATGGCTTTACAACTACGACGCAAAACACACGAGTCAGTCATTTACATCGATCGCGATAGTGCGCCGCGCATCATGCCATCGGGAGAAGACTTTATTCTCGAGGATCTGCCGGTAGGCACTCGCGTCCTTTATCCAAATCCGCCTATTAAAGGATTGCCGAATCGCGAAGCAGCCATTCGGTATGCGCTGAATCATCCGCATGGTTGCGATCCGCTATTCGCTCAGCTCGAACCTGGAATGCGCGTGACGGTGGCGGTTGACGACATTAGTTTGCCGCTGCCGCCAATGGCTACGCCAGACATCCGACAGACGATGCTCGAGATCGTTCTCGACATGCTGGCTGGTCACGGCGTCGACGATGTTCATATCGTTATTGCCAATTCCCTGCACCGCAAGATGACCGAGTGGGAAATGAAGCGAATGGTCGGGCCCCGCGTTTTTTCGGAGTACTACCCCGATCGTTACTACAACCACGACGCAGAATGGACTGACGGTTTAATGAAAATCGGCGAGACGAAGCACAAAGAACCGCTCGTGCTTAATCGCCGTGCCGCCGAAAGCGACTTATTGATTTACTGCAACATCAATCTGGTGCCGATGGATGGCGGGCACAAGTCAGTCGCTGTCGGCCTGTGTGACTATGAATCGTTGCGCATGCATCATGAACCGCAAACGATTCGCGATTCCGACAGTTACATGGACCCGGCTCGGTCGGCACTGAGTCACAAGTGCACTGTGCTCGGCAAGATCGTCGACGAGCATCTCAACGTCTTTCACATCGAGAGCGCGATCAACAATCGCATGTACAAAGGCGATATGGATTTTCTCCTCAAGAACGAGGATGACTTTACAGCCCTTGACCGGATGAAGTTTGAAGCCATGCGGTACACGATGAGCAAACTCCCCCGCCCCGCTCGTCGAAAGCTGCTGCATTCGCGACCGTCTCAGTACGAGATGATCGCTTGTCACGCAGGTAAAACCGAGCTCGTGCACGAAAAAATCATCGCTAAGGGCTTCGAGCAGTACACCATTCCTGTTCGCGGGCAGTGCGACATTCTGATTACCGGAATCCCTGACATCTCGCCGTACAACGTGTATTCAATTTTGAACCCGCTGCTCGTGCAGGTGATGGGTCTCGGATATCACTTCAACTTCTACCGCAACAAGCCATTGTTGAAGAAAGGCGGAGTGCTGATCATTCATCATCCATGCTATGACGACTTTGATCATAAGTTCCATCCGAGCTACATCGAATTCTTTAATAGACTGCTTCCTGAAACGAGGGATGCTTTCGTGCTGCGTGACAAATACGAGCGGGAGTTCGCGAATAATCCGAGTTACGTCGAGATGTACCGGCGCGGCAACGCGTATCACGGAGCTCACCCGTTTTTCATGTGGTACTGGGGCGAAAACGGGCGCCAGCATGTGGGTCGAGTGATAGCGGCGGGAGCTGAAAATGCGCATGTGCCGGCGATGTTGGGATGGGAGCGTGCCGACAATCTTACTGAAGCGATTGCGATGGCGCGGAGTTACATGGGCAACAACGCCGAAATCACGATGCTGCACCAACCAATGATTGGCATAGCTGATATGGAAT
>DATEDU010000232.1:0-4305 GCA_035281525.1 Pyrinomonadaceae bacterium
CGACTCTTGATTACCTCACTTCAAACAGCTCAATGCCAGCGAGCTTCCAGCCGCCCCCGGCGCGCGAGAGAATCAAGACGGCCGTTCCAGATTGATCCTGACCCAGCTGCCGGGCGGTAATGTGCACGTCCGCCGCCAACAGATTCGCATCGAGAGTCTCAGTGCGCAGTACACGCGTCTGCCAAACTTCAGGTTGACTGCCGACGATACCGCCGACAAATCGCGTAAGCTCACCAGACACGAGGCGCGACTCCAACTCCGCTTTTCTGCCGCTCACGATAGCTTGGTCCAAAGTCTTTATGAAGTTCCGGGCTGAATCATCTACCGGAGAACCGGTCGACTCTGCTCTCAGGCGCGCAGCTCGAGCCGTCAACGAGGAAGCATAATCTGCTTCAGCCCTAACTGCGTCTGTGAAGCGCTTCGAAGCTTCCGCAGCCTGCCCCTTTTTCAAAGCGATCTCACCGAGACCAATACTTGCCCAGGCGATCGTACCGGCAGTCGGCAACGGCTCGTCGAGAGCAGCGCGAAACAACTTCTCCGCTTCATCGATTCTGTTTTGAGCCAACGCCGAGCGGGCCTGAATGATTTTCGCTTCCTGCATGCGCGGCGTGGTGACGAGTATTTCACGAGCTGATGCTTCCGCCTTCGCGTAATCCTGTGCGCCAAACAGCCGCACGGCTTCAGCCATCGCGTCGCCAAGGTCGCGACCGCGCGGTGCTGTGTCGTTAGTGTAATCAAGCTGTGGATAGAGTTTCTCAGGATCGATCTCAACGCGGACAATCTTTGAAGGTGTCTTGAATGTCGTCGTGCTGAAATTTCGCGCCGGGACCGTACCTTCAACTGAAGCGTGTTCACCTCGATCGGTGGTTGCGGTGACAGCCACAGTCGCATCTGTAGAGCCGAGATTACGCAAAGCCGCAACCCATTCAGCTCCGCGTTGCTGCGGCAAACCAATCATCAGGTCCATGTCCGTAACCTGATCGATTTGGTGATCCAACAGAGGCTTCAGTCCTTCACCGCCTCGCTGTACCAAAGCTGCACGCAACCCCGCTAAAGTCAGGCCGTTATCTTTCCCTGCCTGCAAAGCCTCACGAATGGTTGTAAGAAATGCGTCGCGACCGAGACGACGATCGACCAATCGCCAGACCATCGCGCCTTTATTAGGCACGGAATTGAAGTAAGTGTCGTCGAGTGGCGTTGAGCGCGACAACGGCGCGTCTCGCTTTGCGACGGCGCCATACGCAAGCCGCTGACGTAGCAGCTCAGCAGCAGCTGCCTCGCGGCCAAAGTGCTTCTCGATAAATAATGTCGCCAGGAACCGCGCCAATCCATCGCGGATCATTCCGTTACCTTCGCCACGAATCGCCGTTTGGCCGCCCAACCAAATTCGCCCGACTGATTCGGAAACGAGCAGCGCCGTAGCCGAATCGATTTTTGATCTGCGAAACGCTCCCGTCTCAAGCAGCACCGTGCCCGCTTCGTTGAAGCCCGAGCCGCGTCTGACAGCTACGAGGTTAATCGGCGTATCCGGAAATGGTCCAAGCATTGAGGTGTAAAACGCACGCGCGGCTGCGGCCAGAGTAATTAGTGCCTCGGCTTGTTTGCGTTCATCCACAGATCCGCCCTTCGGCCCAAGGACGAGAATCCCCTTAGCATCACCAACGCCCTCGATCTTGTCCCAGTCACCTTGGACAAAGAACGGCTGCGAATTGAGTCTTTGTTCGTAAACACCTGGGCTCTTCTCTACTCCCGACGATAGCGTTTGTGACCCATTTACGGTGAGACGAAAAGGCGCTGTATCGCCGCCGCGAATCGTGAATGGTGTGTTGGGCGATGGGTACCAAAACGACAACGGTAGGAATTGTGATCCGGCTGCAGAGATCGCGGCGAGACCACTATTGGTCTCAATCGGCAAGCTGTAATTCACTGTCAGTGTTAGTGACCCGTCAGGTGCTACGGAACTTGGCAATGTAACTTCGAAGCGTTGAAGATTACCTCGAGTTTCGGGACGAGGTCGGAAGCTGGCTGCTGCGTTGTTGATCGATACCGATTTGACGCTGGCCTTGTTATTGAGACGGAAGGTAAAAGTCGAGCCTGCGGCGCGACCGACGTTACGAGCACTGACGTTTGCTACGACATTTACAAGGCGCTCAGGTTGCTGGATCGTTGCATTAATATCAAAGTTGGTTACCTGCCAAAAAACGCGAGCTTCGTCCTGAGCCGGCGTCGTCGATGAGAAAATAAAAATAAGAGCGAGGACTGATAAGTTAATGTACTTGAACTTTAAGCCACGTAGTGGCGCGATGTTTATAGCTTGCATTCTAGCCGTATTTGGTTTGGAACTGAGCGAAACTGCTTTCGCTCAGTTCCGAAATCATCTTTAGACGTGGATTGATCTATAAATATCGTGCGCCTACGGCGCACCGCGAGCAACTGTACCACCAGTCACAAGTTCATGAATATCTCGCAAAACTTTCAGCAAAGGTTGTAGGCGCTCCAGCGGTAGTGCGTTCGGGCCGTCCGACGGTGCTCTTTCGGGGCGCTCGTGCACTTCCATGAAGACCGCATCAACCCCCGCTGCCACTCCAGCACGCGCGAGCGGTTCGATGTACTCGGATTGACCGCCGGTTGCATGACCGAGCCCACCCGGAAGCTGAAGCGAATGAGTAACGTCAAACACGATCGGCACCCCAAATTCTCGCATGATCGCAAACGACCGCATGTCGACGACTAAATTGTTGTACCCGAAGCTCACGCCACGTTCCGTCAACATTAGTTTCTGACAGCCAGCCGCGCGAGCTTTATCAACAATGTTGCGCGCGTCATGAGGCGCGAGAAATTGTCCCTTCTTCACGTTTACGGCGCGTCCGGATTGGGCGGCTTCAGTAATGAGATCCGTCTGCCGTGAAAGGAACGCGGGAATTTGCAGGATGTCGACAACTTCAGCTGCGGCGCTGATCTGACTGACATCGTGCACGTCCGTGAGAACCGGCACGCCTACCTCTTGCTTAACTTGTCGAAGCACATCGAGACCTGCCTCCATCCCCAATCCGCGAAAACTTTTGATGGAGGATCGATTCGCCTTATCGAAAGAGGATTTGTAAACGTAATCGAGACCGGCTTCGCGCGCGCGTTGCGAACATTCGCGTGCAATCATCAACGCGTGCTCCGCAGATTCAATGACGCATGGTCCAGCAATGATCGCCAGTCGACCATCTCCGAAAGTCACGTTGCCAACCTGGAATGGTTTCATTTGCCCGAGACCTCTGCGTCTTAGTCAGCACTAATAGCCGTCACGCGATCGTGGATGACAGCTTCTGGTTCTGAGTTTTGATCCATAGAGGTTTCGTTCTTGAGCCGGTTCTGGTAGGCAGCCCTCACAAATGAAGCAAAGAGAGGATGGGCATCAAGAGGTTTCGACTTGTACTCGGGATGAAACTGGCAGCCGAGAAACCATGGATGAGTGTCGCGCGGGAGCTCGATGATTTCTACGAACTTCTCATCCGGAGAAACTCCGCTGAAAACCAGTCCCGCCTGCTCAAGCGTGGATCGAAATTCCGGATTGAACTCATAACGATGCCGGTGACGCTCGCTGATCTGTTCAGTACCGCCGTAGGCTTCGCGCACCAGCGAGCCCTCAGACAGATTGCATAGCCAAGCACCCAGTCGCATGGTGCCGCCTAGTTCCTCAACGTCTATGAGATCTCGCAGCTTGAAGATGACGGGATAGGGCGTTGCAGGATCGAACTCAGTCGAGTCTGCGTCTTTCAACCCGCACTCGTTGCGGGCGAATTCTATACAAGCTGTTTGCATTCCCAGGCAGATGCCGAAATACGGAGTGCGGGTGCGGCGAGCGTAGGAAATAGCGCGGATCATCCCTGCGACTCCACGTTTTCCGAATCCACCAGGTACCAGGATGGCGTCGAAGTCGCGCAGCCGCGTGTCATTGTCATCTTCCATTAAATCTTCCGATTCGATCCATTTCACGTCGACTCGCAGGTTGTTGGCGACACCGCCATGCGTCAGCGCCTCGCGTAATGATTTATAAGAGTCTTCCAGTTCCACATACTTGCCGACAATTGCGATCGAAGTCTCACCACCGGAAGGCTTGCGAATCGTGCCCACGAGCTCGCGCCATTCGGACAAATCCGTCTGAGACGCGCGGCCACCCAACCCGAGCTGCGTCACAATCAACTCGTCCAGGCCCTGTTCGTGGAATGCGAGCGGCACGTCATAAATGGTATCGACATCCTGCGCACTAATGACTGCCGAATCCTTGACGTTGCAGAAAAGCGCAATCTTTCG
>DATEDU010000233.1:0-3180 GCA_035281525.1 Pyrinomonadaceae bacterium
CTTCCTCCTTGCTGGTGAAGAAAGGGGCAAATGCACGTTCCCGATTCTCGGGGGCAATGCCAACACCGGTGTCTGTTATGGTCACCAGTATCGCCGATTCGGCATGTTCGGTGCTGATCAGCAATTCGCGGGGCTGCCAACAGGCGGCGCTCATCGCCTCTTTACTATTGAGAACCAGATTCAGCACTACTTGTTGAATCTGGACTCGATCGGCTATTACGTAGGGCAAGTCGTCGGCTAATTCGGTTCGCACCTTAATTCTATCTTTCGTTAGTTCGCTGGCTGTAAGAGCAAGCACCTCCCGAATGTTATCGTTAATACTGTAGGAGGATTTCCCACCTGTTGACTTTTTCAGCAGCCGACGAATTCGCTTGATTACCTCGCTGGCGCGAATGCCGTCAGCGATCATGCACTCGACAGCCTCGCGCACTTCCTTGATATCAGGATCGTTGCTTGCGAGCAGACGCAAGCAGGCTTGCCCGTTGGTTACAATGGCGCCGAGCGGTTGGTTGACTTCATGCGCGATTGAAGCGGTTAGCTCTCCCAGAGTGGTAACGCGGGTAACGTGTGCCAGTTCATCCTGTGTCTTGTGAAGTTCTTCCTCTGTTCGTTTACGCTCAGTGATGTACCTTTGAAAGGTGACCAGTCCGCCATCGTTGCTGGGATACATGTGATTCTCGACCCACTCTTCCAGGGGCTCGTAATACAGTTCATCGACGACCACAACGCGCTCAGACAGAGCGCGCAACACGTTTTCCTTATTGGGCATGTCGGGGAATTCCTCCCATGCCACCCTTCCGATGAGAGCATCAGGGTTTCTGCCGAGGCTTCTCATTTGTTCGGCAGCGTGCTCGTTGAAATATGTGAACCGCCCTTCTTTATCGAGGCCGAAGAAGTTGTCCGAGATACTATCGAGTAACATGTCGACTCGCTCGTAGGCCTGCCGTACCCGCTCTTCTGCCTGCACACGTTCGGTAGTGTCAATCGTGGTTCCTACAAATTCAACGACAATTCCGGTGTCGTCGAAAACTGGGTGGCCCAGATTGTTGACCTGCCTGATCGTTCCATCTGGCAACAGCACCCGATAGGCCAGTTCAAATTCTTTCTCTTCGCGCACCGCGTCCTCAAAAGTCTGCTGCGCCCGCGCTCGATCTTCCGCGTGAATATATTCGAGAGCGTCGGGATAGCCTGGTCTTACTTTGTCAGAATCCAGGCCATAAATGCGAAACAATTCCGGCGACCAGTACACTTCACCCGTCGAAACATTCCAGGCCCAACTCGCGGTGTGACTGAGCCGCTGCCCCTCTGCCAGGTACATCTCATTGCGCTGTAACTTCTCTTCGGCACATTTGCGTTCAGTGATGTCCTGAACCAGTTTCAATAGGTAGTCAACCGAACCGTTAGGGCGTCGTACAGACTTGGCCGAGACGATCGAATTAATGATCTGGCAATCTTTGCGAATCCATCGTTTGTCCAGCGTATACCCATCAGTTTCGCCCGTAATCACGCGGTTGAAGTGCTCAAGGTCATCCGCCAGATCTTCAGGATGCGTCAGTTCGGCCCAACTCTTTTGCAGCAGTTCCTCGCGTTCGTATCCAAGAATGCGACAGAGTTCATCATTGACTTCAAGAAAGCGCTTGGCCGGCGAAGTAATTGCCATCCCGATCAATCCGAGTTCGAAGTAACGCCGGAAGCGGTTCTCACTAGCGCTCAGCGCGTCGGAAGCTCGCTGACGCTCGATGAATTCGGCGGCTAGGCGGGCGTAAAGATCGATAAACCGAAGTTGGTGTTCAGAAGGGCGGTGCGGTTGGCGAAAGTGATTCGAGATCATTCCTAGCACTTCGTCGCTACGACTGAAAAGGGGTGTGGATTGCACCGCACGAAAGCCGGCTGACGCCGCTATGTGCCGGTGCGGCGCGAAGCTTGGATCGGATTTGACGTCCTCAATGATGACGCGCCCGCCCTCGCGCATTGCACGACCACAGGCTGTGCTCTCTTCGTTTACGTTGCTGAAGTGATCGAGAAAGTCTTGCTTGAAGCCGAGTTGGGCCACAGTCTCCAGGGCCTTGGATTGTTGATTAAAAAGCTGGACGTTGCCAAAGTCTGCGTTGAGCAATTCGATGGTTGCCCCGAGGATCTCCTCCAACAGCGGTTGGAGTTCTGTGCTTGCCAGTAACCGGGTGCTCAACTCGTGAAGGCGGAGCATGGTTTTCAAGTCCGCAGCCAGTTTGTCCTTCACCAGGGTGAGCTCGATCTCTGCGCGCTCGCGCTCAGCGATTTCATTAATCAACCGTGTGTTGATGGCAGAGAGTTGACGCGTTCGTTCCTTGACTTGTTGCTCTAACTCATCTTGCGCGCGCTTCGACGCTTTCTGGTCCAGCTCGCTTTCGCTACGAGGCAAGCGCTCGAGTTCCAAGTCACTGTCATCGATCTGGTCCATGCGCGAAGTCCAGTCTTTGCCGCTTTGCCGACTCTTAAAACAATCAGATGGGCCAAACGGTGCAGGCTATCTCCGTCTCCGGAGTGCGCTCATCGGTAGGCCCAGAACGTACGGTAAGACTTTGGTTTTAGGGTAGTCGGGAAGGTATACGGAAGTATTGCTCTTCCTCGATGCACACCCATCAGAGATCTCTTCCCGCACTAAAAGAGCCTGAGCCGGAGCGCAAAAGCATCTGCGGAGGTTCACTAAATACACATACGAGACGTCAGTAATGTACTCCTTTAACGGACATCATACAACTGAGATGCACTTCTGTAATTGGGTGATTTCACCCACCCTTGGGCTCTTTCATCCATCAAAATTCCGTCTTCAAAAAAACTTCATCGAACGGCACGGTGCGCGTAAGCATACTAGCAACACTGGAAGTTGAATACCGGGATGTTACTGGTGGCATGCTGTGTGCACTATCAATTTCCCGATTCCCCTAAAAGTCGAAAGCAATAGAGGCGGCGCCGGATCGAAGTTTGGTTTAGGCCACGTTTCTTAAACGAGAATTTAACATGAAGGCCCATGTCAAGCTTGGACGCATTCTCGGAATCGAAGTAGGCCTGCACCTGAGTTGGTTCATCATCGCGTTCCTGATAACCATGTCGCTTGCAAGTCAGTTTCAAATAGTCAATCCGGCTTGGAGCGAGGGTGTGGTATGGGCCACTGCTATCACAACGGGCCTTCTTTTCTTC
>DATEDU010000234.1:0-41835 GCA_035281525.1 Pyrinomonadaceae bacterium
GCGATAGCGGATGGGTTCAAGGGTTCAAGGCAAACTCCGTCGCCCGCTAAAGCGGGCTCCAGTTGCTTAGGGGTGACGTGATCCCCGGGTTACGCTCGCTGCGCTCGCTCACCCGGGGCTACTAATATGTCGTCGCTCCGCGACTCGTTGACGCAAGCGAAATGTTTTCATTTTTTTCTTTCGTATCCATCCTTGCTTTTGGAGGAACGCATGCATATCAGTTTTTTCCGGCGATACCGTTTCGTGACGGCTAGTGCTCTTATCCTTTCGATCGTTCCAACGGTTGCCGCACAAGTCTCGTCCGCTGGTCGGGGTGCGATCTCACAAGTGTCGTCCGCCGATCAGGCTGCGGCCGCACAAGTCTCGTCCGCCGATCAGGCTGCAGCCAACGACACGCGAACTTATCTCCAACGGCTTGAGAGGCTTGGTTTCAGCGGCGCCGTCCTGGTCGCGCGCGGTGACAAGCCCATCTTCGCAGAAGGCTTCGGCTTCGCCGACCGGGAGCGCGGTACGCGCTGGACGCCAACCACGGTGTCGGACATCGGCTCAATAACCAAACAGTTCACCGGCGCGGCGATTCTAAAACTCGAAGAAGAAGGACGACTCAGCGTTACTGATCCTATCGGAAAATACTTTCCAGGTGTTCCCGACGAGAAAAGCTCTATTACGCTTCACCATCTGATGACCCATTCTTCCGGTCTCAGCGACCCAGACGCGTACGATGACTGGACTCCGGTTAACACCGATACGTATTTACGCGCCGTGCTGGCCCAGCCTCTGCGCTTCAAGGCCGGCGATGGTTATTCTTATGCCAACGCGAACTTCAGTCTGCTTGGCATCATCATTGAGAAGCTTTCAGGAAAGAGTTATGAGTCGTTTGTACGCGAGCGCCTTTTTCTTCCAGCCAACATGTCTGAGACCGGTTACCTCCTACCGCGCTGGGGTGACGGCCGTATGGCGCAGGGCTATCGCGACGGCAAGCTCTGGGGCACGACACTTGGCCGTGCGATGGCTTCCGACGGACCCTATTGGGCGCTCCGCGCTAACGGCGGTATTCACTCGACCGCCCACGACATGCTTCGCTGGGCGCGGGCTCTACTTGAAGGCCGGGTTCTCGCGCCAGCATCTATGAAAAAGTATTGGACTGGCCACGTAAACGAGGGTGGCGACAGCTCGTATGGTTACGGCTGGTCCATCAACACGCTTCCCGGCACTAAGGTCATCACCCACAACGGCGGCAACGGCATCTTCTTCGCCGACATGGCTATCGTCCCTGACGCAGACCTCGTAGTGTTCCTGATGACTAACGTCATTTCCGAGAATAGGTCCGCAAACGCACTTCTTCGACAACTGGGAATGCGGTTCCTGGCGGGCGCGCAGTATCCGTCGATCCCAGAAATAGTTGAGCTCAAGCCTTCGGCACTTCAGAGTCTCGCCGGAACTTATCGGCTTGCAGGCGACGGCGGCGCTTTTCACGTAACAATGACACCCATCGCGAATGCGCCTCGCGCCACAACCGCTCCCGCTTCAGGAGTCTTCATCGAGGCTTCGGGCCGCCACGCCTTTGACGTTCTCAATTCGGTCAGCCCGGCTCCCGTTGGCCGCCTGGACAAACTAACCAGTCTTATGGAAAGGATTATCGCTGCGAACTTCAAAGGAGATTTCGAGCCGCTCAGCTCAGCCTATGGCGGGCGAATTCCGACTGAGCGGCTCAAGGCGCGCTGGGCTGAGGTCATCCGAGGAATTGAGGAAAGCAACGGGCGCGTCCTGCGTCATGAGGTCCTCGGATCAGCCCGAACGAGTGAGCGGGACGAAACCGTGGTCCGCTTCCACTGCGAACGAGGCACCGTTGATCGCACATGGGTTTGGGATCTCAAGGTCGAAGGAAATCTTCTGGGCATGTCTGGCCGCGGCCTCGCCGTCAAGCAGCGTCTGTTCCCTACGGGGCAGAAAACTTTCTTTACGTGGGACGGGGGAATTCGGGCGCCGAAACCGGTCCGGATCGATGCTGGTCCTGACCGTCAGCCTCACTTAGTGATCGGTGGGGAATCTGCCCGCCGCTTAAAGTAGCGCCACTTGAGGTTTTGAAAGGAGGTTGGATGGCAATCAAGCCGGGATGATTTACTCGCCGACGCTTTGCCTAATAAGTCATTCGTGCCATTCGATACTGCTTTGTCTGTCAGCGGGCGTGAACTGAAGACTGAAGCATGAACACTCACAACATCGCCGCCGTATTTCATCCTGGCGAACTCTCGGTTTGGGAACTTGCTGGCATCGTCGCCGTCTTCTTCGCCATATGCATGCTCCCGATCGTCATTATCGGATTCATTATTTATCGAGTTGCAGCACGACGTTCTGGGGACAGTGAGAGCATTACTTTGTCACTCAACTCCCCTGGATTATCCGAAAAGAATGAAATAGAAAATGCATCGGAGTAATGGCCGTGAATGGCTAACAAGGGAAGACTAATGCGAAAGTTTTTAAAGACCTCCATCTGGTTGTGTGTTGCACTTCTGATAATCGCGGTTGCGCCTTTCATGCTCGCGGGCCAGGAAATAATCGCGGCGCAGGAAAGTGAATTGAAAATTCCTGCGGAAGTCGCACCCTTTGTTGAGTCAGGCACGAAAGCAATTGCGTTAGAGCAGGCGGATTTGAACGGCGACGGTCGTGGAGATTTTATTCTCGTGCTGGAAAAAGAGAATCCGGCCAAGGATCAATATGACTTACCAGACGATCAACGTCCGCTTCTAATTCTCTTGCGCGGCCCCGATGGCAAGCTGACCTTAGCAAAGCGCAACGACCAAATCATAATGTGTTCGAAGTGCGGGGGTGCTTTTGGCGATCCGTTCGAAGGCGTTTTCGCGGGACGCAACACTTTCAGCGTCGAACATTACGGCGGAAGCGCTTGGCGCTGGCAATATAGCTACAAATTCAATTACTCAAGGATCGATAAGACGTGGCAGCTTGTCCGCGTCCAGGAGGTGAGCTTTCACACGTTCGAGCCCAATAAGGCTAAGACCAGAATCTATACGCCTCCGAGGCATTTCGGCAAAATTGACATCGCCGATTTCGACCCAGGGAACTATTTGAAAAAAGCTGTAAAGCGAAAGAGTGGGGAATAGGCTGCGAACCTTCGATCACGAGTTTTCGTAACGCCTACCATGAAAATCATCAAGAGCTTTTCAGTTTGCGTCCTCTTAGTGTCCGCGGTAGTTGTCTCTGGACAAGAAAAACTCTCTGGACAAGAAAAACTCTCGCCGAATCAAAGCGTCGCCAGGAAGATCGAGCCCGGTAAGACTGAGTTGTTCGCAATCACGCTCAATGACGGAGACTATGTGAATGCTTCGATTGCGTACAAAGGCAAAATCAACTTTTTCATTCTCTATCCCGACGGAACGATTGGTCGTCGCCTTATTGGATCATCGGGCGCGAAAATACCGTTCGTATTCGTCGCCGAAGGCGCCGGCTCGTATTTATTCAAGATTGAGAATCCGGGCGACCAAGCAGCGACTTATGAGTTGGCCATAGGTGAAGTGGTGCCACTCAACGAGCGACTTAAACCTCAACCCTGGAGCGATCCTAATCCAAGCCCGAGGATTCAACGTCTCCGCACTCAGCTTGCCGAAGGTCAGACGAATGCAGAGAGCTTCTGGAAAGAAGTGGCCCAGCAAGGCACTCCACTGATTGAGCCGTTTGGCTCAGACGGCAAATATCAACTGGTGACGTTCCTGTGGCGAAGCAAGCACGATACGAGAAACGTCTTCGTTAGAGGTTCTTATCTGGGAGTTGGTCCGCCTGCCAACTATTCGATGCGTCAGATTCCTAATTCAGACATTTGGTATTTGACCGTTAAGCTCCCCAGCGGCGCTCGGTTTAGCTACCAACTCTCACCGAACGATCCGTTGACGTTTGATGGCCCTCGCGCCGCACAGCGCTCTGCTACAAGGCAGTCTGACCCTCTCAATAAACATCCCTTATCAGCGTGTCCGCCCAATACGAGCAAGTTCAATTGTTCAAGCGTAGCGGAGTTGCCTGGAGCTCCGCCGCAACCATGGCTCGTTGCCAAACCCGGAATAGCTGGAGGACGCGTCGAGAAACAAACCATCAAGAGCGTCATCCAGAAGATCGAGCGACCGTTGTCCGTTTACACGCCGGCCAATTACAAAGCAAATGGTCCACCTTACGCGCTCTTAATTTTGTTTGACGGCGAAGACTTGCCGCAAAACCAGTATCCGGTCACAACGTTGAATAATCTCATTGCGGCTTCCAAAATTCCGCCGACTGTAGCGGTATTTGTCGACAACGTCCCTCGTCGACGTCTGGTAGATCTCGTCGCGAATCCTGAGTTCGCCGATTTCATGGCAAAGGAACTCGTGCCCTGGGTTCGCTCGCATTACAACGTCACAAAGGACGCGAAGCAAACCGTTCTCACTGGTTATAGTGCTGGTGGGCTCGCATCAGCATATGTAGCCCTGCGTCACTCTGAAGTCTTTGGCAACGTGCTGAGCCTATCCGGTGCCTTTTGGTGGTCCTTTGAGCACAACGGTGGAGTATGCGGTCCGCGCTGTCCTGATTCGGGCGGAACTGGAGCAGAGTCTTCCAGGGATTCAACCACCGAAGGCAATTTCCTCGTGCGGGAGTTTCTCGCCAGTCCGAAACTGCCAGTTCGTTTCTATCTTTCAGCGGGGACATTTGAAATCGACAGAGACGGGGGTGGTGGTGGCATTCTCGAAAGCACGCGTCATTTACGTGACGTGTTGCTGGCAAAAGGGTATGAGGTTCATTACCAACAGTTCGTCGGTGGCCATGACGGTTTGAGTTGGCGCGGCACATTAGCAGATGGCCTGATCGCACTGCTCGGTTCGCGTTGACTTTTTTGTGGGATTATCTTGACTGCCCCCGCCAAATCTCGGGGACGCAAGAATCTTGACAAGTGACATTGTCACGGATAGCCTCACGGAACTCCTATAGACATTCGGTAATCTTGAAAAGGAGAACTCCCATGCTCCGCCGCCTAGTATTGTCTTGTTTGTTTGTGCTGTTCGTTTCGTTGAGTGTTAAAGCCGATCCAGTACTGCCTAGCGGAACTGTTATTGGTGGAACGATTACCGCAAACAGCCTAATTACTAGAAGTATTGAGGGAACCCTGCTGCTATTAGATCCAAATGGGAACCTGGTTATTGTGGAATTTGCCAGCATGGGAGGGAGTTTGAATTTCTTGGGAGTGCCAGGAACTCCCGTAGTCTTTAGTGCGGGAATAGCCGGGTCCGCGGATTTCGGACCCGCTACCATGTTCATTACCTTCGGCGGCACGGGGCCCCGCAATACCTAACGTTAATACACCTACCTTAGATCTAATCGGAACGGCCAACGTTTCATTCTCCGGAACCGTCTTCGCGAATCACGACGACATGTTTATCGGCCAGAACCCTTTATTTACTTTCTCAGGCTCGTTCAGTGGGCCCGTTGATTTACACTTCACGCTTGGGGAGGATGGGTTCTATCAGTTACGAACTGCCACCGTCGACGTTAACGCGGTTCCTGAGCCAATGACCGTGCTGCTGTTCGGCTCGGGCTTGTCTGTGGCCATCGCATCACGCCGTCTCTTTGCCAAACGTCGAGGCTAAGCTGCCAACAATCCTCTAGACAGAACACATTGTCTAGTGTATAGAATCACTGGACAAAATGCTGGCCAGGCTCTCGGTATTGGAGGATTGCTGTGTACATAACGATAGATGCCACTGACAAGCGGGCTATCTACCAGCAGGTTGTTGATGAAATTAAAGCCCTAATTGCTCAAGGGGAGCTCCCGGAAGGGACTTCCCTGCCCCCCGTCAGGCAGGTTGCCGCCGATTTAGGCGTGAATCTCAATACGGTGGCTTTTGCTTACCGGTGCTTACAGCGGGAGGGACTCATCAACGTTAAGCACGGGTCGGGGGCCGTGGTTGTTTCCAAACTGCTAGGGCAGACATCTGAGGAACAAATGCGGGCGCAACTACGCGCAGCCCTCACTCAGCTGGTTCTGGCAGGCTTTTCCAGGGGAGAAATAACGGCCGTCGTATCGAGCGAACTGAACGCCCTGACCAGGGATCGGAGCCGCTGAACTGTAAACCGTCGTCTAGCTGCCAGACCTACGGTGGGCTCCGCTCGGCATAGCTGGACGCGATACGGGCGACTGTCGCACTGGCGAAGACGACTGACGCGGTGACGGTGAAGCCTGCCGTGGTGGGGCAGAAGCTGGCCGATTGCCACCGGAACCGGATGTAGTCGTTCTTCCCCCTCCAGAGTAACCACCGGCAGTTCCCCCACCACCATAGGTGTTCCCGTACCAGTAAAACCTGGGGAAAAAGAAGCTCGAATACGAGGTGCCATACGGCGAGCCAAAGCCGTAGTAGAAAGGCAGAAACGTATAGCAGCCAAAACCGGGGTGAAACAGCCACAGCCCGCGCGAGTGACGGAAGCTCCACGGGTCGTTAAAACTGGCAAGCAACGTATTTACATCGCGGCCGCGAATTTTCTGATTCACCTTAGCCACAGCCTCTGCCCGTTGCTTGCTCCATTTATCAAAGTCGTCCATCTCCTTGTCGGTCTTCTCGAGCTTGGCCACGGAGAACGTTGGGCCGCTAAAGATGAGCTTACGGCCACCTTTGATATTCGTGTGTGAGTCGGCCAACAGAACACGGCCCTTTCGGACGATCAACTCTGTAACGTCGCCCGGAACCACTTTCACTCGGTAAAGACCGCGCCTGATGATCGCCATTTTTGTGTGCGGAGTCGTGATATTAATCAGCATCTCCGTATCATCAGCGCCAGTGGCCTCGACAATGGCCGTTCCCCGGATGAGACGAACCTCGAGATTATCGAGGGAGTTGTTAGTCAACTCGAACTCTGAGTCTTCCCCGACGCGCAGATAAGATCCAGGATTCAGCAACATCTCGACTCGGCCGTCCAACCCGGTGTTAACGACGTCACCAGCTTCCAAATTGTCCTTGACCGTAAGCAGTTGCCAATCTGAGCTCCCCTGGCGAACCCTCGTCCGGCCCGTGACTGCATTGATCCCACCCGCCTTGGCAGAAATCACAAAACGCTCTCGCTCTTGCGCATTGACGCTCACCACGCCCGCTGCGATCAAAACAAGCCCGAAGAGCGCCGTTAAGAAACGGGAGGCTGTTCTCATGGAAGGATCTCCTTTAACTGAACTCGAGGCTGAATCGGGGAGAAGATTGCCCGTGCATTATAGCCCTGTCTTGCCCAATTTCAACAGATTACGTAAGGGCAAAGCTATTGTTCGGAGCGGGCGTAATAACCGCGCCGGGAACGAGCCAGCAGCTCGGGCCGGTCCAGCAATTGGACAACGACCGACCGCCACCTGCCGTCCCGCGCCGGGTTGCTCGGTTTGTAGCCGAGGCTATAAACCATCGCCAGGTCTTTAATTACCTGCTCGTAGACCATGTCGAGATCACTTAATTTGTTCGCCTTGTACAGTTTAGTCCCGCAGATCTCGGCCAGTTGTGCCAGATGATTTCGCGCCGTCGTATACGCTGTGTTAGGGATGCGGTTGCGTTTTGTACTCTGTTTTTCCGTATCCAGGTAGATCGGGAAAACGATAGTGTCTGAGCTGATTATTTTTTCCAGCAACTCCTCAAACGTCGTTCGCGAGCCATCACCGAACACGTCCGGCAGCGCGTTATCCACCCCGTCCGTCATGACGACCACCGCACGACGCCGGATTCCTTTTTCGCCCGTAAACCCGGACGTAACAACATAAGACAACGCGTCCCAGAAATTTGTTCCGCCAAGCGGCTTCTCGATTGCCTTAAGTGCTTCTTTGAGAAACTTCCGATCAGCAGTCAGGGGAGACACCACCTGAATCACGTCACTAAAGGTGTAGACGGCAATGCGATCTGTTGGACGAGTTGATTCGATGAAGCGCTTCGTTGAGTTCCGAATGAGTTTTATTTTGTCAGAGGTAGAACCGGATAGGTCGAGGAGAAGTAACAGGTCGAACGGCGTGTCTTCACCAGCAAAGAACACGATCTCCTGTGGCTTGCCGTCTTCGAGCACCACGAAGTCTTTTGGTTGGAGCGACGGAATCGGAAGCGCGGGATTGAGTCTCACTACGCTGACTTTCAAATCTACGAGATCGGAATCGACTTTGATTGTTTCCCCAGGTTCTTGAGCCAAACAGATGACCGCAAGTAAAAGCGAGCAGAGCACCGCGTATGCCAAATTTGAAAATCGAATGCCTAATAAACTCACCTTAGTTCGCATAGTACCCATGTTTTCCGCGAGCAACTGCTGAAGGAATCGAGACGTTGACCTTCACCGCGCGCCATTTGCCATCCCGAACATTGTTCGCCGGGCGATAGGTGAGACTGTAAACCGTTCCCAGATCCGCTACCACGCGTTCATAGGCACCGGCAAGATCTTCGAGACGTTCTACGCGATAAAACACTCCTCCGCCGGCTTCCGCCAGATCCTTCATACGATCGTGACCCATATCAAATGCTTCCGGCTGCGTATCGAGCGGATTCATCGCCTCATATTCAGTGTTCAGCCATAGAGTGTAAAGCACTCCGTCAAACTCCTGAATACGCCGCATCAATTCTGCGTACGATATCTTTGAGCCGTCACCAAGGACACCGGGAATGCTTCCGTCCAGGCCGTCGCTCATCATGACGATGGCCGTACGTCGCATGTTCCTGGTGTTCTGGCTCTTCATTACTTCAGAAACTGCAAAGGCCAGCGCATCGTAAGCTTTCGTATCACCATCAGCCGTTGCTATCGCGTTTACTCTCTCACGCAAAACTTGCCGGTCCCACGTCACGGAAGAGACGAGTGTAGGCTTGCCGGCGAATGAGATGATTCCGATGCGATCCGCCGAACGCGCGGCTTCCACAAAGCGAAGTGCGGCCGCTTGGATTAGCTTTACTACCTCGCGCGTAGACCCTGAAATGTCAATCAGGAGGATTAAATCAAACGGCGCTGACGATGACTCAAACTTGAGGATCTGTTGTTCGATGCCGTCTTCGAAAAGACGAAAGTCCGATTGGCTCAAGTCTACGATTCCGCGATTAGTATTCCGATCAATTACGCTTAAGTTTAATACCGCCAGCTGCGAGTCCACACGGATGACATCGCCTTCGCTCACTTCTTCGGCACCCGCGTTCGGCGCTGGTGTGCCGGCGCGTTTATCCGTTGCACCTTCGGCAATGAGCTTAGGAGGTTTTGAAGTTTCATCTGTGGAAGTAGTGGTGTTCGGCTCAGAAGAAGCCACGACTGCGGCAGTCATCGTCGTCGAGCCGTCCTTGGTGACGATTTCAGCTTGCGCGCCCTCCGGGAGTTTTATGGTGAGATTGATTTGGACCTGCGGGTCGATCGGGCGACGAATCACCGAGATCAGCAGCAGTTTGGATTTTCTTTCGATAACAACAGGCGAGCGTTTGAACGATGCTTCATTACTTTCGATACTTGCGGAAACGGAAACGTATTTTTCCTTCCAAGCCTCCGCGGCCACCTCGCCAAACTGATTTTCAATTCGCACCCGAACGCCTTCAGGCACATCAATTCGAATGGCGTCTTGTTGGGTCGCGGTAGCGGGAAGCGACAGGAAGCACAGGGCCGCGCCTAGCAAAAGCAGGAGAAAGACAAAACTGTGCGGTCTGGACGACATACCAGCGGTCTAGTCGGGTATCCGGGAGAGCTTTGAAAAATATACGGAGGAAGATTGCTCTGCGCAACCTGAGTTTTTGAACTATTGCTCGATCAGATCGAGCATTGAGCCTTCCTCTTCCTTAGGCTCAGCCGGTGGAGGCGGGCCCGACTTGTCTCCCAATTCACCTAATCGCAACAGCAGATTGTTGGCGTTTGTCGCATAAGGTAGCGCGCCCTCGGCAGTCAAGATACCGCTGCGCACCATTTTTTCGATGACGGCGTCGAATGTCTGCATCCCTTCCTGATCACCCTGTTCCATTGCGTCAATCAGAGATTTGCCTTCCGACTCGCCCTTTTCGATGTACTCGCGCGTGCGCATGGTGGATTTGAGAATTTCGATCGCCGCCACGCGACCCTTTCCGTCAGCGCGTGGAATCAGGCGCTGCGAGATGATGTAGCGGAACGACTGTGAAATTCGGGTGCGTATCACACGTTCTTCATTCTTCGGAAACACGCCGATGATCCGATCGACTGTCTTTGACGCGTCGATCGTATGCAGTGTTGAAAGCACCAGGTGTCCCGTTTCAGCTGCTTCCAACGCTACCTCAATCGTCTCGCGATCGCGCATTTCACCAACGAGGATTACCTTCGGTGCCTGCCTTAGAGCGGCGCGCAATGCTATAGCGAAATTCGGAGTATCCGAGTGGAGCTCGCGCTGGTGGATCGTCGAGCTCTTGTGAGGGTGCAGAAACTCAATCGGATCTTCAATGGTTACTATGTGGTAACTCTTTGTTTGATTGATCAAGTCAATGACTGCCGCCAAGGTTGTGCTCTTCCCGCTGCCCGTCGGTCCAGTTACGAGCACAATGCCGTTCTTGAGCTCGGCAATTTCTTTCAACTGTTCGGGCAAAGAAAAGTCATTGAAATTCGGCGGGTGCATGGGAATGACGCGCATCACTATCGCATGCGTGCCGCGTTGCTTGAAGATATTCACGCGAAAACGGGCTTCTCCCGCAGCGCTGAAAGAAACGTCAGCTGAACCGTTCTTATCAAGGCTCTCAACGGCCGTTTGCTGGTTCGCCATAATTAGCTTCGCGATGCTGGCGGTGTGTGCCGGCGTGAGCTTTTCGAGCCCTGGGATGCGCACCGGTTGGAGGCTGCCCGTCAGTTCAACCTGCGGCGGGCGGCCGGGAGAGAAGATGAGGTCGCTCACCTTATCGGAAACGCGCAACATTTGTTGTAGCACGGAAATAAAGTTCGGCGGGGTGGGCCCACCTTCAGGCGCATTTTGATTAAGGGGTTGTTTGTTCATTTTTAGTGGAACTTTTCAGTGCTTAGCGAGGTCAAAGGTATAAGAGTTTGCGGCCAAAGATGAGGACGAACAAACTCAAACATCGTTACGTACATCAAAGAAGTTGGTCAGGAATTTGACGAGCGATTCGACGTTCCTGTAGTTCATAGAAAGTGAGGCGCTGAAACATGGCAACTTACAGAGATCCTGTTAGATGCTTTGCACCACTCGAGGTGATCGAGCGCCTGCTGGAAATTCGTGCTGAAGCGGGCCACGCTCCCGCCCTTTATCTCCTTTCACCCGATGATTTGGCGGCCTACCTCGATGCCTTCGGATTTGACGTTTATGCGTTATCCGAGTCGGAAGCTGAATTCCACTTCGGGGATTACCGAGCACCACTGGCTCCAGGTGGAGACCACGCTCATTGCTCGCTAAAAACGCATTAACTCAAAGCCTTCACCACAAAGAAGGTAATGTCATCCGTGGCGCCGCGGCCGTCCGTCCAGTCAATGACATCGCGATGAACGGCCGCGATTAAATCTTTAGCATTCAGACTTCTTGCCGCCTTGACTGATTCCGCCAGTCGTGGCCTTCCAAACTCTTCGCCGGAGGGGCTCAGAGCCTCAGTCACTCCATCAGTGTACAGCAAGAACACCTCGTTGGGTTGAATTGTTAAATAATATTCGTAGTAGCGAGTATCTCCGAACATTCCCAACGGCACTTCGCCACTTTCGATGAACCGCGCATTGCCACTCGCATCCAGGAGTAATGGTGGATTGTGGCCAGCGTTCGCGTAAGCGAGCGTCCGGTGCGAAGCGTCCAGGACTCCGTAGAACACTGTCACATATTGGTTTCTTTCGATCGACTCCCAGAGCAGGTAATTCGCCTTCGACAGGGAAATGTGAGGCGCGTAACCAATATGCGTGGCGGCTCTAAGGCTCGCGCGCAAGAACGCCATCAGCAAAGCCGCCGGGACACCTTTTCCAGAGACGTCAGCTACGACCAAACCAATCTGGTCATCATAAATACGAACCCAGTCGTAGTAGTCCCCAGAAACTTCCTCGGTCGGAAAGTTATAGGCGCTGATGTCAAACCCTTCAAGATGCGGATCGCGCGGAGGAAGGAGCTCCAACTGCACCTGGCGCGCAACCTCAAGCTGTCCTTCCAGTCGTTGTTTTTCGATAAGCTGCTCGTGAAGCATTACCTTTTCGATGATGATCGCGACTTGAGACGACAACATCATCAGCACTTGCAGGTCGTCTTGCGAGTACGCGTCAAGTTCATCACTTTCCAGATCGAAGACGCCGATTACTTCGTCATTTGAAATGATTGGCGCGACCATTTCCGAATGAGTTTCTTCACGGGCGTTTATGTAAAGCGGATCTTTGCGGACATCGGGAGATATAACCGGCTCGGCAGTAAGAGCCACGTGACCGATGATTCCCTCTCCTAACTTCAGGTGAAGCTCCGTAAGCTCATCGATGTCATAACCGCGCAATGCTTCAGCATGAAATACACATGGCTCTTCGTTTGGCCCAACTTCTGAAGGGTCAGCACATTTCAGGAGAAAAATACCAGCCGCGTCGTACGGGATAAGCGAATCAAGTGTGTCCATGACCAGATTTAAGACTTCCTGAAGATCCAGCGAACGGCTAATCTTCTTGGTGATATCAAGAAGCATGCGCAGTTTGTCGATAGCTGTGAGACCTTGCGCAACTCGTTCTTTTAACTGTTCGGTCATGGGCAACTATCAGAGATTATAAGCGGCTTTGTACATCTTCCAAAGGCGCGTAACTTTCAGGCGATACTCAATTAAGTCCCGGCTGACTCGAAAGTGCCGGGCTGCATCCGCAGATGACTTACCCGCCAGAACCATTCGTCGCAGCGCTCCATAAGGCACCAATGCCGCGGCGCCGATTGCATAGGCAGCCTCTTCGTCGAGCTTCCGGTAATCTCGAGCCAATGTTTTTCCATTCTCGAGATTCGCAATAACTGCCAATCTGTTTGGTTGATGGCCTAAAAAAACGTGACAGATCTCCTCCATGAGAGTCGCGTTGGTTCGTGCTGGTCCATGGGTGGGATTGAGAATGACAATTCTCCGGCCGTCCGGAAGTGGTCGCGAGCAAGCTCCACCAGACCACGACTCGGATGCTGAGCCGAGCAAATGCTCTTTTGACTGTGGACTGAGGTCGTCGAGTTGATCGATGTCAACAACAAGCAAGTTGGCAAAGCGAGCGAGGGCGAAAGGGTTAAGAGGGGCGTCCGCACGAACACCAGCGAAATCGCGCAACCCTAAAGCTTTTATTTCAAACTGCCGCCACTTTTCTCCGGCAGGTAATTCGGGATGGGCCACGCAGTGATTATATCTTCACCGGCGTTTTCGAGCAGTCTTTTCCGCTCCGGTTCGAGTAAATTGGTTGTACGCAACCCGAAACAGCTCTGACAGCGCGGCTGCGGTTTCAGCATTGAGGTTGCGATCAGCCCTCAGATGCGCTTCAACGATTTCCGGAGTTGACTCGCGCGGGTAGTACACGACGGCAGCTTGCTGTTGATCTTCATTGGCACGTCCGCTGAGGATTCGTTCCATTGGAACATCGAGCCAAGCTGTCAACCGCGCAATGTTGTCCGCATCAGGCTTGCCGGTTCCGTTTTCAATTCTCGAGAGAGTGGAAGCAGACACGCCGGTCTCATCCGCAACATCACGCAGGCTCAAGTTGGCCTCATTGCGTTTCCGGCGGACTGCACGGCCTAACTCCTCTGTGTTCACAAGTTTTTTCGTAGGTTGCTTCATAAGCTGTCCTTAACATTGCCGATTGCCGATTTCCAATTGCCAATTGTCAATTGATCGATGAATCGATTCGCTAACGGCTAATCGGCAATCGGCAATCGGCAATCGGCAATCGGCAATCGGCAATCGGCAATCGGAAGATAACACACCACAGTCTTAGGCACAAGATTTTGTGTTATCGCTGAAACGCGGTAGAACAGCTGTGAATCGAAATTAAGGCTGGATGCGGCCGCGGCGGGCGGACATCGCCAGGTCGCGAGCACGCGGCACCAGTTCGATCGCTCGTGCCACTTGCAAGTCGTCGGTGGTTACGAAGACACGGTCAGCCATCACTCGACCGTACGCAGCAGTCGCGATGCTATACCGCAGGTAAAGTTCGGCGAAGGAACGATTGTGGTCCAAGACCGGGGCGATGGTTTTTAAGGTTGCGTCATTTGCGACGAACTCCTTGAAGGAGTTGAAGAGTGAGTCGGTGATCGTGTAATCCGATGGTTGCAAATCACGGCTGAAATCGATCGGCCGCTGTACCTTGTAGCTTTCCTGACCGCGGATGCGCCCATTTACGAGCTCGCGCGTAAACGCAAATATGGGATTTAGCAACCGCCGCTGCATCGGAGTGATCGTTTTGGCGTTAACATTCTCGTCCGGAGCAATGCCGCCTCCTCCGTAGACTGCTCGACCAGTATCAGTCTTCTTCTCTGGGCCGGCGGGCTTCTCAACCTCGTCTTTCTTCTCGAGCCGGATCGAGCCGCCGTGTGTGTAGTAGTCGTAAAGGCCTCCGTCAGAATAGTCACGCTGAATCAAGCGGCCCGAGGGTGTGTAGTACTTCGCCGAAGTTAACGTGAGACCTGCGCCGTATTCGAGCGGGATAATGCTTTGCACCAGGCCTTTACCAAAACTCGTCCGTCCGACAATCAGAGCCCGATCGTGGTCCTGCATTGCTCCTGCCACAATCTCAGAAGCCGACGCTGTGTGTTCGTTAATGAGGATTATCAGCGGTGTCATGTCAGGCGAATTGTTCCTGGATTCGTATTGATTGTCTCGCAGACCGTTTCGGCCCTTCTGGGTCAGAATCAGCTGGCCGTTGGGCAAGAACACCTCAGCGACATGTATCGCCTGGTCCAAAAACCCGCCAGGGTTGTTGCGCAGGTCGAGCACGAGCGAGTTCATACCTTTGCTCTGAAGTCGATCGATCGCATCCAACAGCTCGTCGGTCGTCGTGTAATTGAAGCCCCTGGTCATATCGACGTAACCGACGCCAGGCTTAATGATGTAGGCGTCAGGGATCGAAGGCTGAGGCACAGCATCACGAGTTATCTCGACCGTTTGCAAACGCTTATCGAGGGCACGTTCTACGGTTATTTTGACAGTTGTCCCGCGCGGCCCACGAATCTTGTCTCGAACATCAATGGAAGGCCGGCCGGTCATCTTTAATCCGTCAACTTCCACAATGCGATCGCCGAAACGTAAACCAGCGCGATTTGCAGGGGCGTTCTCGAACGTCGAGGTGATGAAGGTGTCCACCTCTGGACCGATGGCATAGCTTTGAATTGAAGCCCCAATACCAAAGTACTCGGAGTGCTGATCCGTCTTCAGCTCGTCAAATTCCTCGCGATCGTAATAGTTCGAATGAGGATCGAGCGATCGGAGCATCCCCAAAATGGATGACTTGAAAACTGTGTTGTAGTCAAGTTTCTTACCTTCGATGTAATTCTCCTGGATCAGGTCGAGAGCTTCTGTGAAATCGCGCTCGATTACGGGAATCATTGGCCCGGGATTCAGGCGAGTAGAGCGTCTGCCCGGCGCCGGAGCGCGGGACGTCGATCTTGTTCCCGAGGATGCATCACCTGTGGCAGGCTGTCGTGGCTTCTGCTGTGAGACAACCAAGCCCGGAAGTGTGAGGGTGACAATTGAAATGACAATTAAGACGTTTAAGCAGAACTTTTTCAACACAGCGCCTCTTGAGTCGATCGATTAATAGGTCACGTCAAAACCAGAGTAATACTAAAGGATGGAATGAAACGGAGCAAGGTTGCGGCCCGGCGACATGGGGGCGGTTATTGTGTGTTGCCAACTCGGAAAATTGAACCGCCCAAGACGCCAAGCATGCCAAGCTGCTTTAAAGAACGCCGTCCAGTCGAAAAACGAGATCTCTCGCATTCGACAGCAACTTCTTTTGCATTCTTGGCGTGCTTGGCGTCTTGGCGGTTCATTTACTACTTCCGTTAGCCACACGGAATTACGGTTGCGGCCCGGCGACATGGTTACTTGACGTGCCTTTGAATGCGTCCGTAGAATGAACCTAATAACGGTAACAGACGTAAAGCTTCTCATCGAATTCTGATCTTTGTGATCACGTAAGGAGTTTGGATTATGAGTAGTCCATACAAGAGAGAAGAACAGCACGATCCTGAAACTGTCGATGACTTAATGGTTCGCAGTGAAGACTCGCAGGATCCTGACGACCGAAATCGAACTGCTTCTTCGGTGCGCGATATTGCATCGCGCATTCCTGAGTCGCTAAGCGCCATTGGCCGAGACATCAGCCGCACGATAGAACGCGCTATGTCCGCCAAGGACGATTATGTAGTTGCCGTTAAGATCTCCCCTGAAGCGCAAGACAAACTCGAGCAGTTAGTGCAGGCCGGTGTTTTTCGCAACCGAGCGGAAGCAGCCGGTTTTCTGATTGACGAGGGCATCAGAGTCCAGGCTGCACTCTTCAATCGCGTCGAGCAAAAGCTCGCCGAGATTGAACGCCTGCGCGCAGAATTACGAGGCTTGATTAACGAAAGGTCGGCTTGATTCATGGCCTTGCGGTGCAAGGCCCCGATCCCTCAACCAGGCAGGCCCATTCCCCACCAGTGGAGAAGCACGCTCTGAAGGCGACCAACGAATCGAGACTAAACGTGGCAGAAACTTTTCAGCTTCCTCCAACACCGATTGAACAATTCACACTTGCCAATGGTCTTCGCGTCATTCTGAGCAAAGATCAATCGCTGCCGGTGGTTTCGATAGCCGTCTATTACGACGTCGGCTCCAGAAACGAAAAGGGCGGCCGCACGGGGTTTGCACATCTTTTCGAACACATGATGTTCCAGGGTTCGGAAAACGTGCCGAAAGCGGCTCACTTTCAGTACATATTCAACGCCGGCGGGACCATGAACGGCACGACTTCGACGGAGCGTACCAACTACTTCGAGACGTTGCCCGCAAATTACCTGCCGCTTGCGCTGTGGCTCGAAAGCGATCGGATGCGGTCGCTGAAAGTGACGCAGGAAAATCTCGACAACCAGCGTCATGCAGTTCAAGAGGAGAAGAGGCTACGTTACGACAATCAACCATATATAAATGCCTTCCTGCGCGTGAACGAACTCATCTTCAAAAACTTAGCCAACGCTCATTCGACGATTGGCTCGATGGAAGATTTGGACGCAGCCACGATAGATGACGTCAGAGAGTTCTTCAGAGTTTATTACGCGCCAAACAACGCAGTGCTTACTATCGTCGGTGATTTTGATGAGGCGGCGGCTCGGTCGCTGATAAAGAAGTATTTTGAGTCAATACCTCGGCAGCCGGATCCGCCTCCTGTTGATGTCAGCGAGCCAGCGGACGTAGCACAAACCCAGGAAATCTTTTATGACAAACTCGCGCCGGCGCCTGCATTCGTTTTAGGGTGGAAGATTCCTCCTCGTCGTACGCCGGGTTACTACGCACTATCGTTGGCCGCCGATCTTCTTTTCGAAGGAGACAGCTCGCGGCTTTATCAGAAACTGGTAAAGGGTGACGAGTCAGTCGTATCGATCCAGGGTGGAGTCGACGAACGTCGTGGTCCATCGGCGTGGTACATTTTTGCTTTGCCCAAACCTGGTACTGAAGTGACGGCGATTCGTAATGAGATCTTTGAGGAGATCACGCGACTCGGTACGTATGGTCCAACGCCAGCTGAAATGGAGAAACTTCGCAATTCGCTCTGTAACGATGCGGTTCGCGGTCGTCAAGCGACTATGTATCGCGCCCAACGGCTGGCAGAGTACCTGCTTTATGACGGCGACCCTCATCTGATCGATACCGAGCTTGCCCAGTACCTGCGTATCACTGCGGATGACATCAAACGGGCAGTCAATAAATTCCTGGATGGGAATAATCGAGTCGTGCTCGATATCGTGCCTACCGCAGCTGGCGAGGAAGCGCCCGTGGCAGATCCACTTGCAGCAGGTGAACCACAACCGGGGGCTCCGGCGCCCCAAATTCCGCCAGCTCCGTCACAACCTGAAAGCTCAGCGAAACCTGAACCGGCGACAGATCTGGAAAATCCTAAGTCGGGCCAGACGAAAGACGAAAAGAGTTCCGAGACTGAATCCGAGGCTTTGCCCGTCTAACAAATGAAACCACAGGAACAGTTTCGCACTCAGCCGCCACCCCCTCTTCCTTCCCGAGCCATTCAGATTCCGAAAGCGTACGAAACCACGTTAGCGAACGGGATCGTCGTGGTGCTGGTCAAAGACACTCGACTACCTCTGGTGAGTTATCGTCTGGCATTTCGAACAGGCGACGCTCACGACCCGCGAGAGCTTCCGGGATTGACTGATCTGCTGACCGGCTTGGTTACGGAAGGAACTCAGTCGCTGACGAGCCGTCAAATTGCCGATGAAGTAGGCAGGATGGGTGCGACACTAAGCGCCGGCGCAACCGCCGATTATTCAACGATTGCTGCGTCTTCGTTATCGGCGTTCGGCGACAATATGCTCGAGCTCATTGCCGACGTTACTCGCAATCCCTCATTCCCTGATAACGAAGTTGAACTGCTGAAGCAGAACACGAAGGAGAGTCTCAAGCAGCAGCGCGCGCAGCCAACCTTCCTCGCGACCGAGATGTTGTCGCGTGTCATTTTTGGAGAACACCCGTACTCGGTCGTCGCGCCGACGTTGGAATCGCTCGAAGCAGTCACGCGTGAAAAGATTGCTGAGTTTCACCGGTCAATGTTTCTGCCAAACAATGCGGTGCTGGTAGCAGCTGGTGACATCGATCAAGACACGCTGCTGAAACGGATCGAAGCTCTATTTGGTGACTGGCAGCCAGGAGAGTTGCCGAAGGATGATTTCAGCAATCCGCCCGTGCGTAGTTCTCGAAGTGCGTATCTGGTCGACCGGCCGGGATCGGCTCAATCCAATATCGTGATTGCAAATCTTGGGATAACGAGGACTAGTCCTGATTATTTTCCGATGTTGGTGATGCACACGGTGCTCGGCGCCAACGCGTCGTCGCGATTGTTCATGAATTTGAGAGAGGAAAAAGGCTATACCTACGGCGCCTATTCGAGTCTTGATGCACGCCGCGCCGCAGGTACGTTCCGCGTGAGCGCAGAAGTCCGTTCCGTCGTCACCGGCGACTCGCTCAAAGAGTTCTTTTACGAGCTCGACAGAATCCGTGAACAACCTGTCTCTGAACAGGAAATTGCGGACGCTCAGTCATATTTAACGGGCGTGTTTCCCTTGCGGTTGGAAACTCAAGAGGGACTAATCGATCAGTTAGTACAGATAAAGATGTACGGATTGCCCGACAATTATTTGGAAACCTATCGCGAGCGCATTCAAGCGGTAACCGGCGACGACATCCAACAGGTTGCCACAAAGTATGTGAAGCCTGACGAAGCGGCTGTTGTGATCGTCGGTGATGGACGCGAAATCTTACAGCAAGTCGAGCCTTATTCGAAGATCATCGAGTTGTACAACACCTCCGGAAAGCGCAAAGAGAAACCGTCCGGAACTTCTTCTTCTGATGTCACGTCGTCTGCGATCTTTGGACGATGGACACTCGACATTCAAACTCCGTTCGGACAAAACATTCCGGCAACTCTCACGGTTTCCAAAGAAGACTCAACCATAGTCGGAAAGATCGAATCAGAAATGGGAGACGCGAACATCGTCTCTGTAACACTGGACGGAAATTCGTTTACGGCAGTTCTGTCTTTCGATATGGGAGGTCAGTCGTTCGAAGCTCATGTCGCGGGTGAAATTAGCGAAGACTCGATGGAAGGCAACATTACCTTACAAGACTCACCACCGTTACCGTTCACAGGCAGCAGGTCTGCTAATTAATTCGAGTAGACAAAATTAATTCGCGTAGACAAAAAAACCGCCCGGCACGTTGGATATGCCGGGCGAAATTACAGGAGGAACCGAGTGTTATGGTAGCCGCTATACCCTGCGGCCATCCTAATAACCTCGAACGTCTGATGAGTTTAGCCGTGATCCCGTTGCTTTGGCAAATCTTATCGCGACCTCTCGCAGTGTTATCTTTCGTAACGTAGAACTAAGCCATTCCCGCCAACTGCCCAACCGATTTTTTTATTGAAGTGCAGCGCATAAAGATGATCTTTGAGCGTTGACTCTTGTTGTATCCACGTTAACCCCGCGTCGCTGCTGCGCACGATCGTGCCGGCTCGTCCCACAGCCCAGCCATCGTCGTCATTTACAAACTCGACGCTCAGAAGTGTCGAGCGAATATTCGCCTGGACTGGCGTCCACGTGTTGCCGCCATCTGTCGTTTTAAGAATGGTGCCGCGTTCGCCGACTGCCCAACCTCTTTTATCACTGCGAAACTCAACGTGATAGAGGGTGACGCTCGTTCCTGAGTTTTGGATATTCCACGTTACACCGCCGTCGGACGTGTGAATGATCAGCCCGCCCGCACCGACAATCCACCCGCGCCGATCGTTGTCGAAATCAATGTGGATTAACTCAGATTTGCCTGGCACGCGTTGTCGCCGCCAGTTTGCTCCTGCGTCGTCGGTATGAACAACCAGGCTGTCGATCACCCGATCGCCTTTGCTGATTGACCCGACTACCCAGCCTTTGTTCTTACTTGAAAACCTGACGCTGTAGAGTTCAACGGCGCCGCCATTAAACTCTGCGGGCAAAAATCGACGCGACTCAGACCAGCTGGCGCCACTGTCGGCCGTGATAAAGATAGTGTTGCCGGCGATCACGTAGCCATCTTCCTTGTCTCGGAAGTAAATGTCGTTAATGGCGTTTGACGTTGCGAGTTTCTGCTGGATCCATGTGGTGCCGCCATCCTCAGTGCGACTCATGAATCCGTTGTCGCCGCCGACCCAACCTCGTTTGCTGTCCAGGAAGAACACGGTGTTCAGATCCTGGTCATTACCTGCTATGTGGCTGACTATCCAACCTTGCTGAGCAAATGCTGCGAGCCCTCCTGGTCGAACGGATTCGGCTCCCCCACCCGCCGGCGAAATCAACATTGTCAAAAGCAGCACTAGCACGCGCGTTTGATGACGAATTCTCATATCTTATGTAACCCCGGGCTGTTCCAGTTCCGAGTTCAGAGTTCCGAGTTTCGAGTTCTGAGTCAATTCAGAACTCGAAACTCAAAATGCGGAACTCGAAAACTCTTGTTTGTGAAGTTGTACCCTAGTTCCGGCAGTTACACAAGATTGAGTTTATTGCGATGTTACTCGGTAGACGCGGCCATTGAAGACTACAACGACCTTCTCGCCCAACGCGAAGTACTCAGCCAGACGACGTTCCGTTTTCAACAACGCGAAGTACTCGTCGCTGCCAAACTTAATCGTAGTCTCCGGCAGTCGAGCTTCGGCCTTGAACTCAGCGTCAGTCCAAATACCATCACGCAGGTAGAAAGTCTTTCCTCCGACGGTTCGTACGGCCGATGACAGCTTGTCGCCGTCATAGCGTTCCGCTTCCAACTGCTGGCGCGCGCGTTTGCTTTGTTGCACAGCGGCAACACCGGTCGAAGCGCGTGCATCTTGAGCGGTGATTGTTACCGTCGGCGCGTTTTGCGGCAATGACTTAGCCTGCCCTGCACCTCCAAAAGTGCGAGTAGCAGGCCTTCGACCTGCCACTACACTCTGCGCAGGCTCATTGTTTTCGAGTGCCAGATAAGAAGTGTAAGGCGTGACTATGCCGTAACGAGTCCCAAGGTCTTCCACCTCGTCTCGCAACTCTTTTTGCTCCCCATTGGCACGAATCTGTTCCATCAGCCAGCCGACTCGCCTCGTAGCCCAAAGCCGCGGCAGAAAATCGTTAGACTCTTCACGCAAAGGAAAGCGAAGGTTGTTGTATGGGAAGGATCGAGTTGTCCCCGCCGATCTGCCGCTCAACTGCAGACGCACATACTCCAGTTCAATGGGATTTCGATATCGGCCAATGATTGTGACCTGCGACCCGCGGAAGAGGTCGGGAAGAGCTCGCGGGTAAACGAGGTCTGTTTCAACTCCGCCGAAGTCGAGCTGCAGATCGGTAAGCACGGGATAGTTCACCTTGGCGAAGAAGTTCGAGACTTTGACTTCGAGATCCTCCTTTGGCTCGACGTAGTCTGCTACGCCGCCATTCTCAGCGGCGAGCTTGTCCAGCAGCGTGGTGTTGACGTCATAGCCAACTCCAAATGTGAACAAGCGAACACCTGGGATTTTGGCTGCGCGAGCGTTCTCGACTATTTTCGTTGCATTTGTTTCCCCGACGGTAGGCAAACCGTCGGTCATGAAAATAAGAATCTTCGGACGATTGCCTTCTTCAAACTGGCGCATTGCAGTTAATAGCGCCTGATTGATGTTTGTGCCGCCGACTGGACGCAATGATTGGACAAACGTCTCTCCACGCTTCCGTCCCTGATCGTCGGCACTAATCATTCCCGTTTCCATGACACGATCTTCGCCGGCGAATGAGACTACGTTGAAGCGATCCTGTGCTCTAAGAATCCTGATGCCGTAGAGCAAAGCAGCTCGCGCTTTCTCCATCTTCCCTTCCTCGGCCATCGAACCCGAGGTGTCGAGCACAAATACGATGTCCTTAGCCGAGTACTCCTGCTCCGACCAATCGCCTTTGGGTGAAATCATTAGAAGGAAGTATCCGTCTTTGCTTGCATCACGATGAGTGAGGAGAGTCATGCCGAAATCTTCGTTCGAGCGCGTAAAGAAAAGCTGAAAGTCCTCCGGCTCTTTTCCGGCTTGGCTTTCAAACGAAACCATCGAACGGTTATTGCCGTTGCGTTTTACATCTATGGCGTGGCTTGGCGAATAAATATTCCTTAGCGGTTCTTTGCTTTCTAACTCAATACGACCTGAGACAGAACCAATCTGCGTAACCTGCCGTCCGGTTCCGAGTGGGTAGCGATAAGCCACTGTTCCTGATTGCGCGGTGAGCACTTGTGAATATGAAAGTTCGAGCTTCTTGTCTGAGTGCGGCGGGATGGGAAAGATGCTTGCTTGAAACAGATCTTTGCCGGCGTACTCAAGCAGACCCGGGTCGCGCTGCCGCCTGACAATCTCGTCATAAATTCGTCGCGCTTCATCGCGTGATCGCACCTCACCTACCAGACGGCGATCGCCGTCCCAGATCGCGAACTCGACAATCGACGCTGATTCTGGAATCGGAAACAGGTAGGTACCCTCAAGCGTCGCGTCCGTATCGTTGCGGAAAACCTGTTCGACATGCGTTGTCGCGACTTGGGAAAGGATTTTCGTATCAATCTTGATCGACTTGATCGGCAGTGTTCGAGGCAGGGTAATCGGCCGGCGTTCCTGCCTCGGGCAGCGTTCACAAGGGCCGGGAACGATGACTCCCTGGGCGCTCACGGTCAAGGCGGAAATGAAAAGCAATAACAGCACAAAGAGTGAAGATGTTTTGGTTGGCATTTTCGTCCTCAAAATGGCAAAAATGGCGGCAAGAGTCCGCTACGTGGATTAGAACGCATCAGATCACTTTTCTTGCAGCAGCTGTCCGACAAGCTTTAGCTTGTTGATATTGCGACAAACTGAAGTTTGTCGGACAAATCAATGCAAATTCCGCAGCCGCTTGTTTCCAATCGCCATTCCCGTAACGAAGACAATGATCACGAGTCCCGCGCCGGTAAGGGTTGCAGGCGCTCCGAAACGTTGCGAAAGCGCGCCTCCGATCAGATTTCCGATCGGCATAGTACCGATGAAGGACACTATAAACATGCTCATTACCCTGCCGCGCATTTCATCCGTGACGAGCTTTTGCAACAACGTGTTAGTCACCGCGACTGACGTCACAACCGCAAACCCTACACCAAATAATGAAATCAATGAGAACGTCACGCTAGTTGACTGCGCAAACGCAATCAACCATACGCCGAAAGCGATTGCCCCTCCCAACACCGACCAGCCCTTGTGTTTAAAGTCGCCGAGGTAAGCCAAAGTGAGGGCACCAAAAAAAGCTCCTGCGCCAGCGGCGCCCATCATTAAAGCCAAGCCCGTTTCGCCGAGATGGACGATGTCTCGAGCAAACACTGGAATGAATGTCAGATAGGGAGTGCCGAATAGACTCGTCACCGCGGAGAGTGAAAGCAGTGAGAACACTCGCGGTCGCCGCCGGACATACGTAAAGCCTGCCAGCAGATCCTGCCAAAGCGCTTTGCGGTCTTTTACGGAGTGTGCGTAACTTTTTTCCCTTTCGATCTGAAGCTTACTAAATCCGATGATCACTGCGAGAAAAGAAACGCTATTCGCGTAGAAACAACCTGCGAGGTCGAAAAACTTGAACCCTAGACCCGCTAGTAATGGTCCAACGAGACGTGACAGTTGGAACTGAGACGAGTTGAGTGCGACAGCGTTTGCCAAATCTTCGCGACCAACCAGATCGATCGTTATCGCCTGATACGACGGGCTAGCCAGAGCCATGCAGCACCCTGTTACGAACGAGAGCGCAAGAACCCACCAAACGTTGACTGTACCCGTGTGCACCAGGATCGCCAAAATCAGCGCTGAAAGTCCGGCGACGACTTGCGTGTAGATCAGCAATCGCCGGCGATCGACTAAATCAGCGAAAACTCCGCCTGCCAGCGTCAAGAAAAAACCTGGCACAGTAGCCATAAAACCGTCGAGTCCCAGCCAGAAAGGTGAATTGGTAAGTTGCAGTACGAGCCAACCCTGCGCTACGGCCTGCATCCAGGTACCAACGTTCGATATGAAGGCACTTATCCAAAAACGGCGATAGTTCGGATGCGATAAGGCACGGAACATCCTGAGGCTGCGTGCTGTTGGTTGGGCGCCTGCCTGATCTATTGAATGAGCGCGAGTCTGATCCAGGGTCTGCTTGTCAATCATGGATAAACGTTCTTAAGATATTAAAACTTATCAGTCTACTCCGTGTCCTCCGTGCCTCCGTGGTAAAAGATGACCACAGAGAACACGGGAGACGCGGATGAAACAAAGGAAATGCCACAGATGAGCACGGATAGATACAGATCAGAAACTGATAAAGACCTCTGTTCTGATCCGTGTTTATCCGTGTAAATCTGTGGCTTGGTATTTCCAAAAAGGAGATCTGTATAGTGATCATCGCTCTGAAGCAATTCTTGCGCTTATCCACATTGATTATCATACTTTGCCCGGGCGGAGTAATCGTTTTGGCACAAGGCGAGAAAACAACGCAACCGATGTCTACTCAACAACCGGCGCCATCGCCGGCTCCAGCTACTCCGGCAGCTAACCCAGCGGACGTGAGCTCGATCGACGCGATTGTGGCTGCGGTTTATGACGTCATATCAGGACCGGCAGGCAAGAAACGGGATTGGGATCGCTTTCGCTCACTTTTTGTTCCAGGCGCTCGTTTAATTCCCACCGGGCCTCGCCAGGCGGGAGGCTACGGTTCACGCGTGTTGAATCCGGAAGATTACGTCGTTCGAGGTAATGAGATTTTCGAAAAGGAAGGCTTCTTTGAAAAAGAGACTGCGCGGCGAACTGAAACGTTCGGCAACATAGCGCATATCTTCAGCACGTACGAGGCACGTCACAACACGGACGATCCGAAACCCTTCGTGCGCGGAATTAATAGCATTCAACTGATGAACGACAGTAAGCGTTGGTGGATCGTCACAATCTTCTGGCAAGCCGAGGACGCCAAGAATCCGTTACCGGAAAAGTACCTGAAGTAAGAGTCTGGAGTCTAGAGTCTCGAGTCTGGAGTCCTGAGTCTTGAGTCCTGAGTCCTGAGTCCTGAGTCCTGAGTGAATTTGATTGCAATCTTATTGAGGACTTTCGAGTCTGGAGTTGTGCCTTCTGGCTCCTGACTCCTGACTCCAGACTCTCGACTCCAGACTCCAGACTTTCGACTCCAGACTTATTTCCGCCGCCAGGAGGAGAGTGAGCCACCTTTCCCACCACGACGCTCCGCAACTATCTCCGCCAGGATCGAGAGTGCCACTTCTTCCGGAGTGACTGCGCCAATATCCAACCCAACCGGTGCACGGATTTGACGCAACTTGTCCTCACTTACGCCTGCTTCACGAAGACGCTCGATAACAATGTTCGTCCGCCGCTTGCTGCCAATAAGTCCGACATAATCCGCATCAGTTGCCACGACGGCCCGCATGCACTCTTCATCTTCATTATGACCGCGCGTCACAACCGCCACTGACACACCGTGGCCGTTACCAACGGCCGCTCGCACGGCTGCCTCCCAACTCGACGCCGTCACCAATTCAATTCGTTCATCAGGAAAATGTTCGCGCGTCACAAACTCGGCTCGGTCATCGACTAACGTCGCACGGTAGCCCGCGAAACTTGCGAGACGAGCGAGTGCTGCACCAACGTGACCAGCACCGCAAATTACCAGCCTGGGTTCTGGTTGTATTCGCTCGAATAGAACCATGGCCTCTGCCCAATCCACCAGTTCAGGTGCAAATTCGGCGACTCGAAACAAGTGAGCCTCATCGCGAGACGCCAAAAATTTGACGGCTTGTTTCGCTACCGCTGTATCAAGAGCCATATCTCCCAAGCTGCCAACCGCCGGCGACGACTGTGGAATTAGAAGCTTACTGCCTACGTTCGTGTGAGCAGACGTGAGCGTCGCCAGCGTGGCTATTGAGCCCTCTTCCAACACATGCTCGATTGTTTTTAGTAGAAGCGCTGTTGGCGGTGGATTCGACTCCGGCATGTAACGGGTCGCGGTAATCGGAAGCTATTTAGTGGGTTTAGTGGAAGGCGCTCGCGCCAGACCAAGAGCTGAAGCTGCGCGGCGGACGAGCCAAAGAGGTCCAATCAGCAAATAAACAGGGTTTTTGAAGAAGGCCGGCTGATTGCCTTCAATTGCGTGGCCAACAAATTGAAGAATCCATCCAATGATGAAAAGCGCCAATGCCCATCGCCAACTGAAAAAGAAAAGCGGCAGCGAAATGACGATCATCGGAATGCCGATGGTGTGGCATAACTTATTAACCGGATGCCGGTGCTTCGCTCGATAATTTTCGACAAAAGATTGGGACATGGTAATAAAGTACTGAGTGCTGAGTCCTGAGTACTGGGAAAGAGTGTCAAGTAGTGAGTGAAAACTCAGAACTCTGTACTCAGGACTCAGTACTTATCACTATCACGACTTACCGATCGCGTCGATAAAGATGTCCATCGTTCCGCCGCAAACCATTCCTTCTTCACTCGCTTCTTCGGCCGTTAAAGAAAAATGATGCAGCGCAGAGGCGCCCGAACGCATTGCCTCGCGCGCTTCGGCCCACACCTCGGCCTCAATGCAGCCGCCGCCTACAGTCCCGGCGGTTGAACCGTTTTCGAAGAACACCATTTTGGCGCCTCGTTGTTGCGGTGTCGAACCTCGGGTGTGAGCTACGGTCGCCACCACCACTCGCTCACCGCGCGCATTAGCCTCGGACAGCATGCAATAGAGATCCGGCTGGGCGATTGTCGACATTCTCTATTCTGGTTTCTTTTTTGGGGCCGGTCGTTTCGGTTCTGGCTCGGAGGATGCGGACGTCTCTTCTCGCGCACGAGTCTGTTCCAACCGCCGGCGCAAAAGCTCGATCTCGGCGTCAGACGTGGCAACTGCTGACTCAAGTCGAACCCGACTGGTTTCAAGAATCTTGATCTGCGCCTGCAATCGAACTCTCTCGCTTTCAAGTTGCCGGCGGCGTGCGTCCCTCGCCTCCTCGGGCCGAGTGGAGCCATAGGTCGCCTGTGCTCGTTCAATGTTCTCGGGTTTGAGCCAGAATTCCGTCTGCTCGAGCCTCGATTGCAGATCGGCTAACTTGCTCTCAACTTCCACCTGCTGATTTCGCAAGCTTTCGGCGCGCTGCTCGGCGCGAGAAAGACGTTCCATGTCGAGCAGAGAACGTTCGTTGTCCTGCATTCTACTCAACTTGTCGTTTAGCTTGTCGACTTGATTTGAAAGCTTGTTGATCGTTTGTTGCATCTCCTCATCTGATTTCGATGAGGGCTTCTCCTGATCGGCTTGAGTTGGGTCCTCGGAAGAAGTCTCGGGTGTTTCGTCAGCCGTGCTGATGATCTTTTCACCGCCGGTGGTGTTAGCCTGATCGGCGGACGGCGGCGTTATCTCGGGATTTGTGATGACTGGACGGGGCGCACGGCGAGTGCGACGTTTCCTGCGCGTCTGTGCATCCGCATCGATTAAGCACAGGCTGATGCCGAAAATAATCGCAAGCACTAACGCTGTTTGACGAATAAATTTACTCCGCATAGGAACTCCTCATAGCGACGGAACAACCTTTAAGATACGCGTGTTAGTGGGTCGCAGACAAGCGCCCAACGATTCAACGCCGGTTGGGTGGTAATGTTCCTGAAATAGGGCCAATAGGACCTATTCCCATTAGGCCACCTGCATCTTAAAGCTGACACTCACCCCTCGAGCCGAGTTGTTCAACAAATTGAGGGCTATCGTGTGCACACCCGCTTCGGCATAAGCCCGGACATTTGCTAGTGTTATCTCGCCTGAGCATTCGATGCTCACCGCGCGCGATCCCTCTCGAGCAACTGGAACCAAGCGACCGACTTCCTCCGCAGTCAGGCCATGGAGTTGCAAAATATCGGCGCCGCCTTCGAGTGCCTCGCGTAGTTCGCCCTCGCTCGAGACCTGCGCCTTAATCTTGTGCAGCGAACCAAGCCTGTCCTTTGCGTTCTTGACCGCAATCAGCATGTTCCCGGAAATCGCCACGTGGTTAGCCGTAATCACCACGCTGTCGTCGAGCCCAAAATTGCTGTTGCTACCTCCGCCGAGCAGCACGGCATACTTTTCGAGCATGCGTAACCCGGGTGTGGTTTCGCGCGAATCGACGATCGCGACTCCAGTTCCCTCAACTGCCTTCACGAATTCGCTAGTCACAGTAGCCACTGCCGAAAGACGTTGCAGCAGATTCAAAGCGACGCGTTCTCCCGATAACAACACGTCGGCGAACCCAACTACGCGAGCAATGACTTTTCCGGCTTCGATCTCTTCGCCTTCTGAGACAAATGCCTCGAGCTGCTGCTGGGGATCCAACGTCAGGAAAACCTCTTCCGCAGCTTCCAAGCCGGCCACGACCATTCTCTCACCCGCTACGAAGCGACCGCGCGCACGAGTGTTGCGAGCAACAATTGCCTGGCTCGTGATGTCACCGCGTCCGAGGTCTTCACGCAGGAATGCTGAAATCTGAGAATAAAGTGAGCCTTCGTCCAGCCAGTTCATTGAAGATTTTCGATCGTCTGAGTCAGTTGCGCGGTGCGTTGGGCAATGTCGGCGATGCGCGTGCGCAGCTCGTTTACTTTCTCTGCGGGCGCGCGCGACACGAAGTTTTCATTGCGTAGCTGTGCTTGGAGCTTGTCTGATTCCGCCTGAAGTTTATCTTTTTCCTTTTGCAGCCGTTGACGCTCCTGATCAAAATCGATTAGCCCTTCAAGTGGAATAGCCACTTCAGCGCCTCCTGCCAACACGGCCCGTGCGGATGCCTTTGGGATTTCAATTGGCATGTGAGGATAACGCGGGCGTGTCATTAAGCTATTCGTAAGGCGTCCGATCTGCGCACTATTCCGATCAAATATATCGAGAATGCCTTGCTCTGATGCATTGACGATTATTGAAATCTGTTGACTTGGTTTGATGTTCATCTCAGAGCGAAGATTACGTACGCGAGATACAAGTTCAATAACAGCTTGCATCTCAGTTTCGGCTTCCTCATCAATCAGATCCTCATCTGACTCTGGATACTGCGTTAGCATTATCGTAGGCTCTGCTTCAATGTATGCTGGATGAAGCAAACTGACTCCAACCCCAGGCAATTTTAGCCAGAGTTCCTCTGTAATGTACGGCATGAATGGGTGAAGCAATCGCAATGATCGTTCAAGGACTGTAATCAAACGGCTTCGAGCTGACGTTAGAAAGTCTGGTGCCGTTCCACGTAGCTGTTCGCTCGTCACTCCCGTCAAGACATCATACTTACTGAGCTCAATGTACCAGTCGCAAAAATCGCCCCAGAAGTAGTGATATAGCGTCTGCACCGCCTGGTGGAATTGATAACCCTCTAGAGCTTGCCTCACATCACGTGCGGTCTTGTTAAGCCGCGATATGATCCAGCGATCATGGAGCTGCCATCTTTTCCGATCTGCGTCAAATCCGGTATTGACCTGAGCCCCTTTAGAGTTCAACAAACAAAACCGTGCTGCATTCCAAATCTTGTTGGCAAAGTTACGATAGGATTCGACCTGCTTCTCGTTCCACCGCACATCCGTGCTGCCAACTGATGCCAGCAGGATGCGCGTCGCATCGACTCCATACTTATCAAACACTTCGAGCGGATCGACGCCATTCATTTTCGTCTTCGACATGCGCTGGCCCTGGCTGTCGAGTATCGTGCCGGTAACAAACACATCCGCAAATGGCTCGCGGCCAACGAACTTAAGCCCCATCATCACCATGCGGGAAACCCACAGAAAGATGATGTCGCGAGCTGTCATCAGAAGCGACGTCGGATAGAACGTCTTTAGGTCATCAGTTTCCGCAGGCCAGCCTAGCGTTGAAAAAGGCCACAACGCGGAAGAAAACCACGTATCCAGTACATCAGGATCCTGCGTCAACTTGTCTGTACCGGCCTTGGCGCGCGCGTCCTCCTCAGACATAGCGACATAAACGTCGCCGGCTGCGTCGTACCATGCGGGGATCTGATGTCCCCACCACAACTGCCGCGAAATGGTCCAATCGCGCAGATTCTCGAGCCAGTTTACGTAGACCTTCTCGTGAGGAACTTCGGGAACAAACATTGGCTTGCGCTCGCGCGACATCAGGTCAAGCGCGAGGTCTCGCAGCTTGTCCATCCGGCAAAACCATTGAGTCGAGATCAAAGGCTCGACCACGGTTTTACATCGCTCGCACTTTGAAATCGAGAACTCGTAGTCAACGACCTTCTCAAGCAATCCCAACTCTTCGAAGCGGTCGACCACCTTCTGCCGCGCTTTGTAGCGATCGAGGCTGGCGAACTCCGATCCCGCAGCCTCGGTCATCTTCGCGTGCGTATCGATCACGACGAGTTGCGGAAGCTGATGACGCTGACCAATGTCGTAATCGTTCGGATCGTGCGCGGGTGTTACCTTGACCGCCCCCGTGCCGAACTCAGGATCAACGAGCTCGTCAGCAATAACCGGTATTTCGCGTTGTGTCAGCGGGAGTCGAAGCGTGGCGCCAACAAGATTCGAGTAGCGATGGTCGCCCGGATGAACGGCAACAGCCGTATCGCCAAGCATAGTTTCAGGCCGTGTAGTCGCCACAGTAACACTGGCGCTCCCGTTCTTCGCTGGATATCGAAGATAGTAAAGCTTGCCTTGCTGCGGATCCCGTTGCACTTCCAGATCAGAGAGTACTGTTTGATCGTTAGGGCACCAGTTGACGATGCGATTCCCACGATAAATCAGTCCCTCGTCATAAAGACGCACGAAGACCGTGCGCACCGCGTGAGAGAGTTCTTCCGACATCGTAAACTTCTCGCGCGACCAATCGACGGAAGCGCCTTCCCGCCGCATTTGCTTTGTGATTTGACCACCCGAGTCAGCTTTCCATTGCCAGACACGCTCAACGAATTTCTCTCTGCCCAGATCGTGACGCGACAAACCTTCTTTCTTGAGCTCGCGCGAAACCATCAACTGTGTAGAGATGCCGGCATGATCCATTCCCGGCAGCCACAATGTGCGATAGCCACACATGCGCTTGTATCTCGTGAGCACGTCCATCATCGTGTGCTGCAACGCATGACCCATGTGCAGCGACCCTGTCACATTCGGTGGAGGGATCACGATCGAGTAAACGGGCGCTTGAGGATCGCGATTGATTTCCGGCGCAAAGAAGCCTTCCGCTTCCCAACGAGCGTAATGGTGCTGCTCGGCCTCGCGAGGGTCGTACTGTTTCGGAATGTCCATGGTTTAAGTGGCTAGTAGACTACATTACACCTGCACAAAAACAAATCGAGCAGGCGGTCGAATTTCAAACGCCTGCTCGAATGTGAAAACTGCTTCGCTAGACTAGTTTGGCTTCGGCTCTTTTTCTTCGAGCTTTCGCTTGATTAGCAACTCTGCCAATTGCGGAACGACTTCCCAGGCGATCTCCTGAATAACCTTTTCAGATAAGTGCTCGACCGCGCGACGAGCGATGGCGTCTATGGCTTCTGGCGACAACTGATCGATTCCGATTTGCCCTGTTGGCGTTGCGGGTTGCTGGAGGGGCTCATAGTCGTCTACAACTCTTTCGTATCTGGTTTCTTGATCCTGCGCGCGGCTGTAGTCGATAACTTCTGGTTGAGGTCTCGGCCATTCCTGCGTTTCCGCAAACTGGTCTTCGTTGAAATCAGTAGTAACCTTCACATCCCAATTAACTGAGCTTGGTCCAGATACTCTCGGTTCGACAAACGAGCGTGGCTGCGATAATGACTCGGCGACAACGACAGGCTCAGAAGATATTGCAGGAACCGGCCCGGCTAAGACCGCGGGAAGCTCATCGTCCTCTGTGAGATCGATGTCGAGAACAAAGTCTTCCTCCGCTACATCAACGGACCTTCCGAGGTCTCCCAAATCAAGCAGTGTCTCGCTCTCCGCTGAGGCGTCGCGCTGCCAAGCGCGGCTTGCGTTATCCATTGTTTGATAGTCCCTGCTATTGTCTGGTCCCTTTTGCAATGAGGCTTGGTAGGCGGCCACTTCGGGGATCTGTTCCACGGCCGGCAACTGTTGAGTGTCAGCGGTAGTAATCTCCAATTCCTCGCTGGTCAACTGCTCCGTCGCCGCAGGCTGCCCTTCAACGGGCGGCAGCTCCGCAGTCGGCACTTCTTCTTCGGTGGATTTACCGCTAACGAGTCCACCAACTTTATCTATCAAACGTCGAATGGATTGAAATGGCTTGGTCAATATTTCATCCGCGCCGACTCTGCGCGCCTCCGATTCATCGAACGGCTCAAATGAGCCCACGAGAAGCATAACGGGAATATGCTTCAGCTTAGGATCCTGCTTGATGCGCTCACAAACTTCATAACCGTTCAAGACGGGCATGAAAGCGTCCGCCAGCACGATATCGGGCGGGCTTTCATTGAGCTTTTCTATTGCCTCCTGGCCATCATTTGCAGTTACAACTTCGACGCCTTCGTCCGCGAACGTGAGGGCTACAACTTTCTGGATTGTGATTGAATCGTCGGCAAGTAGTAGTCTGCGCCCAGCTAACAAAACTAAGTCCTTTTGCTAAAGTGAGCGCCCATGGATGGCATCAGGTTGGGGGGCCGGTTACACAAGCCCGTTTGAAAACCTAACACCCGCGGCAAGACCCCGTCAAGAGTTTAGTTTGCGGGCCCATTGAACACAATGTCGTCTGGCGTGTTTTCCTTGCCGTCGGGGCCCATCGACCTTAGGGTGAAGCTGGCGGAGTCGCCGCGGTATTGGTAAGGCCGATTCCAAGGGTCAAGCCGGATCACTTGTTTCAGAAAACGTGGACTGAGATGGTCGACAAGCACTGCGTGAGACTCGGAAACTACGTAGGCGTTGCGTTCGGACCGGAACTTTTCTAACGCCTGGGCCATCTCATGCAAATCGGCTCGCGCTCGTTTGGATTTCTCTTCGTTCGCAGCCGCAACTAACGCCTTCACATCGACCCAATCACGACTTCCAGTGCGAAGTCCGCTGACCGTCCAGCTCTTCCCCTCTGCGCGCTCAAACCGGACCTCTACTGTGATTAGTGCTTCGACAACTGAGGAAGGAGTTGAGCCGAAAGAAAACGGAGAGCCATCGACGTTCTTGATCCGGACGGCGTCAGAGGGAAGCTGAACACCGAGCAGAGCCGCTATAACGCAGCGAGCACGTTTTGTGCTCGGCTCAGGCGTTCCATTATTCGAGCCTGACGGAACGTCGCAATGGCTGGCTGCGCTCTCAATCTCGGGCGACGAGGAGAGAAGTTGCAGCGACTCCCAACGGTTTGGACCGGTTCTTACTTCTACTGGTCGCCAGAGCCCGTACTCATTTGGCGCTAAACGAAAGGTCGCACGAATTTCAGCTGTAGCTTGGACCATCGACGAATCGTTTGTACTGATGGATTTTATGCGGACCGAATTGTTGGGCAGCTCGAATCCGGCCATGCGGGTGATTAGTTTGCGAGCCTGACTGCTGCTCAGTTCTGCGTTCGCTTCGCCGGCAGCAAGTACAAGCAACAAAAATACGAGGATGAGCCGCATTCGTGAGATTTACTCTCCGCTTTTGCCGATAAGCATCTGCAGCATGATCTGAAGTTGAGCAGTCGTGAATGGTTTCGGCAGAAACACCATAGCGCCCGCTGCAAAACTCTCTGATGAAAGTTTCGGATCCTGCTCGGCAGTCATCATCATCACCGGAATGTTACCCAAAGCCTTTTCGGTTTTCATGAAACGCGCTAACTCGGGTCCTGAGATGTGCGGCATCACTACATCGAGTATAGCTGCCGTGAAATTCGGATCAGTTTGAAGGATCTTATAAGCTTCGCGACCATCGCGCGCAGTTACTACTTTGTAATTCTCCTTCTCGAGAATCGTCTTCACGAGTCGCAGAATCGCCGGGTCATCGTCAGCTACGAGTACCCGGCGCCCAGGTTTCCGATTCGCTTCGTTGGCGGCCAATACGATTAAACCTCCACTGCTCGGCTGCTTTCACCTGCGTTAGTCGACAACTCCGCGGCTAATTTAATTGCCGCGAGCATGCTCGAATGTTCAGCGAGCCCTTTGCCGGCGATATCGAATGCTGTTCCGTGATCAACCGACGTGCGTATAAACGGGAGCCCGAGCGTCACATTAACCGACTCACCAAATGAAAGGCACTTCACTGGAATCATCGCTTGATCATGATAACAGGCGATCACGGCATCAAACTCGCCGCGGGAAGCACGCAGAAAAACCGTGTCGGCTGAGAAAGGCCCGCGAACGTTGACATCATCGATGCCATGGCAAGCCTCAATAGCGGGCATTATTTCAGAAGCTTCTTCGACGCCGAAGAGACCACCTTCGGCGCCGTGAGGGTTCAGTGCGGCAACCGCCAGGCGCGGGCGCTCAATCCCCCAACGCACGAGCTCACGATGAGCGAGATGAATGATCTTGATAATCCTGTCGCGTTCGACGAGCCTGATTGCTTCCGACAGCGGCACGTGAGTCGAAATCAGCACCACTCGCAGGTTCGCGGCGACGAACGCCATTGCACAATCTTCGCTGCCGGTCAGGTGAGCGAGAAACTCGGTGTGACCTGGGAAACTGTAGCCACCGAGGAATAAAGCTCGCTTGTTAATCGGAGCTGTCGCAATCGCATCAATGCTGCCTGCCGCGCAAAGCTCAACGGCGGCTTCGATGTAACCCGCTGCAGCTTTTCCAGCGACACCCGATTCGATACCGGGCTCGACGAATCCACCTATGTTGTCGAGGTGATAGATTACCGGTTCAAAGAGGTGTTCGGGCATGGGCTCGCCACGCCGAATAATGTCGTAACCGGATTGAAGGTCGAGAGTGCGGGCGGTATGGGCCAGTAACTGAGCGTCGCCGACAATCACCGGCACACAGATTCGTCTGATTTCTTCTTCCGCAACGGCCTTGAGGACTACTTCGGGACCGATGCCGGCTGGGTCACCCATCGTGATGCCGATGCGCGGCAAAGATCGCCTCGGTCGAGAACCGAAGGGGGATGAACTATTGGCGAACTGTCTCATTAGCAGAGACGAGATGCGCTAGACCGTGCACAAAGGACGACGTGGTGGTCAAACGTGAGCTCAACCTGCTTGTTCTGCCGCCGCAGCCGCCTGAACGACCTCAACGCGTTCGTCGGCCTTGAACATATATTTAATGTTGCGCTTCAGAACAAGAAGATTTGGCGCCCCTTTACGGTTTACTTTCAGTGCCCCGCGATCGTACCACTCGATCGTGCCCTCAATTTCCTCGCCGTCTTGCAGCACAATGACCATGAGAGTGTGCGCGTCAATCTGCTTTTTGTAATAGAAGATTTCCGCATTGGTCTCCGAAGGTGGCGGCAAACGCTTGCGCACCTGAACTGGAGCTTGCTGCGCGGCGCGAGCCGCTTCCTTCCCGCCGTCGCCACCTGAACCGCGATGGGGGCTACCGTTTGTACGTTCTCTGGGCTGAGGCGTCTCGCGTACTTTGCCCTTAACTTCAGCGAGTGTGGTTCTGATAAGTTTACGATTCACCTGGTTTCGTACCTCCAAAAATCTTAAGACGGGATTTGAAATGATCGCGCCCGGCACACAATGGAAGGATGAGCTCGGCGCGGGATCGTTATTCAAAACTCTCGCAGGCTGCGGCCATTCAAGGAGAGGGAAGCTTTACCCGTAATGGAAAATCCTGCAAGGGAATGGCGACATGCTACACAACCAGAAACGAAAAAGCAAAGAAGAAAACCGGCTCGGCAAGATAAATCTGCAATCAGCGCATAAGAAGGCTGAATTCAGCCTTCAGCGCTGCAATATTCCTTGCGATTTTTAGTTAGTCAGCTTTCTTTCGGATGAAGGTGGGGACATCCAGATCATCAGCTCTTGCACTCATCATTGGTCGCGGAAGATCATCCGCTGGCCTTGGCACGAACCGAGGCGCATTCGCCGGCATCGCGGTGGTGGCTGCGGTCGATGCCATGGCTACGGCTTCCTTGTCGAAGCCGGTAGCAATGACCGTGATCTTCATCTCGTCGCGCATGTTCTCGTCGATGACTGCGCCGAAGATGATATTTGCATCTTCATCAGCAGATTCTCGAATGATCGACGAGGCAGCATTAACTTCGTAAAGAGTAAGGTCGGGTCCGCCGGTGATGTTGATGAGCACGCCTCTCGCTCCCTGAATAGAAGCTTCTTCCAACAGCGGCGAAGAAATCGCTTGTTGCGTTGCGTCGATGGCTCGGTTTTCACCGCGAGCATGGCCGGCACCCATCAATGCCATGCCCATCCCTGACATGATCGACTTAACGTCGGCGAAGTCGAGGTTGATTAAGCCGGGTACAGTAATCAGATCGCTAATGCCTTGTACAGCCTGACGTAAGACGTCATCGGCGATCCTGAATGAGTCGGAGAGAGATGCACCTTTTTCAACCGTGTGCAGCAACCGCTCGTTCGGAATGGTGATGACCGTGTCGACGCATTCGCGGAGTTCGCGCAAGCCTTGTTCGGCCTGCTGCATCCGGCGACGACCTTCAAAATGAAACGGCTTGGTTACTACGGCTACGGTGAGGCAATTTAGCTCCGTAGCAAGCGAAGCGACGATCGGAGCACCACCAGTACCGGTGCCGCCGCCGAGACCCGTAGTCACGAAAACCATATCGGCGCCTTCCAGCACCTCGATGATCTTGTCGGTGTCTTCCAGTGCAGCCTCACGACCCACAACCGGATCTGCTCCGGCGCCGAGTCCCTTTGTAAGCCTGCTGCCAAGTTGGATCTTGATGGGTGCGCGCGAGCGTTTGAGAGCCTGCAAGTCGGTGTTGGCGACGAGAAACTCGATTCCCTCGATGCCGGCTTCGATCATGCGATTGACTGCGTTGCCGCCACCGCCGCCGATTCCAATGACCTTTATTCGTGCCCCCGTGATCGGTGGATCATCATCTATGAAAATATTAATGCCTGAATCAGGTTTACGAGCATCCGGTTGCATATTCATTTCCTCTCTCCCAAAGCGGGACGGCTTCCAAGGCCCTTTCCTTCTATATTGGGTAGCTCGTGCCATCGGCATCGATATCTTGCGGACAATATCTTGTACAACCGGGGCGCGAGCATACTACAACTTGTCAAAAAATACTACGAAAACTATTTCGAAACCTTGACACAAAATGCGTGAGCCTGCCTGTCGATCCTCTGCGAGTCATTCCCGATCGCATTTCAGTAGCCTGAGCTCTGAAGGCAAGCAGTGCTAAGCCAGCGGCTGCAGTCCACGCCGGACTCTGAACGTCTTCGACCAAACCACCGAAACGATCTCGTTCGGGATAACCGACTCTCACTGGAGCATCGAACACTTGCTCTGCGATCTCAGTCATTCCACTGAGCAGTGCGCCGCCTCCAGTCAACACGACTCCGCTGGAGAGTTGCCGTTCCCACCCTGAGTCTTTGATCTCATCGGCAACATGCATTAGGACTTCCTCTGCGCGAGGTTGAAGAATGTCGCAGAGGATCTGCCGCGAGAGTTGTCGCGGCGCACGACCGCCGACTGATGGAACTTCAACGAGTTCGCTTCTCTCCATTTCACTTAGCGATGTGCTGCACGCACATCCCACGGCTCGCTTGATCTTTTCGGCTTCGGGAATCGGCGTGCGCAAACCAAAAGCGATGTCATTAGTGAAATGTGACCCGCCGAGCGGAAAGACCGCTGTGTGCTGCACCGCACCGCGCTGATAGATCACGAGCCCAGTAGTTTCGGCGCCAACATCGACGAGTGCTGCGCCAAACTCTTTATCATCTTCAGTTAGCGATGCCTCAGCGGCTGCCAGCTGCTCCAGCACCATGTCTGCCACTATCAATCCCGAACGGTTTACGGCATTTATGGCGTTTTGGCGCGCTGTCACGGGACTCGTCACAATGTGTACTTTCACAGCCAATCGCGCGCCGATCATTCCGACTGGATCGTTGATTCCATCCTGATCGTCGACGATGAACTCCTGCGGTAGACGATCGACAATCTCACGACCTGCAGGTAATTGGATTGCGCAAGCCGAGTCGATAGCGCGGCGGACATCTTCGTGTGAGATCTCCCGGTCTCTACCAGAGACAGCTACGATGGCTTGGCCATTGAATCCAAGGATGTGAGACCCCGCGAGATTGATGGTCACCTCTTCGGCTTCGATCCCACTCATTCTTTCCGCTTCTTCCACGGCCTTTTTGATCGCGTCAATCGCAGCGTCGGGATTTACGATCACTCCTTTGCGAAGTCCGCGAGCCTCTGCTTCGCCGATGCCTACGATATCCAGCAACCCACCTTCGCCGGGCTCACCGGCAATGCACGTCACCCTGCTCGTTCCAATATCCAGGCCGATCGTGTGTTGGGTGCGCTTGGCCATCCAGCATCACTCCTTGGGGCGTGACGCGATGCCTTGAGTCATCGCGTGTGCGCCTGACATGAATCCGACGATCGCTCGTTTCCCTTGGGTCAGATCTACATAACTAATGAAGCGTCCTCTGGGCGTCTGTCGATGTTCATCTAAAACGTTCAAGGCATCTTTGAGTCGTTTGAGAAAGTCCTGTGAGCCGAGTCGTATCTCAATCTGAGAATCATCACCTGCGAGCTGCGCTCGTACGTCACGCATGTCAATAAGATTTACTTCGCTGATTCGCTCCGCCAATCCGGCGTTATTCCATTCCTGCATGAGTGTCAGGAACTTCTTAACGCGCTCGCTGTTTTCCTTTCGCGCCGTTTCGCCGCCATCTTCGTTCCATCCTCGAAGGAAGAATGCAGGCATCTGATCGGTTGGTTTCATTTCGCCCAACGTCACTGCGTCCTCGTCCACCCAAACGAAACGGCCGGAAGTCATGCGAGCGACGGCGCGCGGTTGACGTTCAGTCAAACGGACTCGAATTCCATCAGGCAGCACTCGAGAAACAATGGCCTGGCGAACCCACGGAAGGCGTTCAAGCTCTGCACTGATTTCTGCAACGTCGGCGCGCCAGACTCCTGTTTCTGCCACTTCTCGCTTTACGAGTGCTCGCACGTCTTCGACTGAGGCTCGCGCGTTTCCTTGTATCTCGACGTCGCGAAGTTGAAAAAATCTGGCGGCGGCGGCAGCGCTATAGCCCCAGAAAAGGAGCGCGCCAATGGCAATCGCCACAATCACCTTCAGAAGTGCTGGGACGTAGCTGAGGAACGAGCGCATTCGCCGAACTTCACCTTTACCGGTTTTGCGTCGCTGAGCCGATCCGCCGCGGCGTTGATCCTGAATACCGCTGCGATTCCCAACTCTCTGGTTAATGATTTGCTCTCTCACGATTGCGGTTCCTCACTCGTCGGGTTTGTTTCCTCAGGTTTGGTCGCCCTCCAGAGTTCGACCTCGTACTCCAGGTCAATCCCCTGCTCGCGCTTTACTCGCTCGCGTATTTCTTCCGCGAGTGCCAGAGCATCCGCAGCTCGCGCGTCGTCTCCTTCAGTCACAATGAAATTCGCATGTTTTGGAGAAACGACTGCTGAGCCTCTCCGCTCGCCCTTCATCCCGAGGTCGTCAATGATCTTTCCGGTGCCAACTGCGCTTTGTGGCGGATTCTTAAAGAAGCATCCAGCCGAGCGGCCGCCGTGTGGCTGAGTTGCCAATCTCCTGCTTTTGGCATCTTCCATCCGACCGAGTATCTCCTGTTGATCGTCACGGGTGAGCAACAGGGTCGCGCCTAGCAACAACTCTCCATCAGCAAAAGAGGTGTGCCGGTAATTCCATTTGATCTCGGTGCCTGGAATCTCAACGATGCTACCTTCGCGTGCGACTCTGACTGTTTCAGTTACTGTTCCGATCTCGTGTCCATACGCGCCGGCGTTCATCCACAGCGCGCCGCCGACTGTTCCAGGAATGCCGCCAAGTCCCTCAATGCCTGAGAGACCCTGCCGAGCAGCGTCGATGCACAGCCGCGGTAACGAGTAGCCGGCGCTTACTGTTGCTCGTTCACCGTCAAAGCGGACTTCACCTTTTAAGTCCTTCAAACTAAGGACGACATAGTGATGATCGCCGTCATCCGCAAGAACGTTGCTGCCGGAGCCTAATGCTCGCCAACCAACGCCTGCTTCATGTAAAGCGTGAACGACTGCGGCTGCCTGGGCTTCAGTTTCAGGAGATATGACCCAGTCAATCGAACCGCCTACTCGCAGACTCGTAAGCTCAGCGAAGCGCCGGCCGCGTTCGGCGCGCACGCCGAGTCTCGCAGCGATATCCTCAATCGCGGCGTCGCGTTTTGCGAATTGGGAGTCGTTAATCGGTTCAGACATCACTACTCGAACCGGCCTTCATTTCGACCCGGTCGCTATCGCTCCCGGTACTGACAGAACTTCGCAGCAGTCTCAGCAGTTGTTCGCTCACGCGACTGACGGTGCCTGCGCCCAGAGTCAGTACGAGATCACCGGGTTGGACAAACTCGCGTAGAGTCGGTGCTCCATTCTCGACTGGGCCAATGTACCGAGTGTCCTTGTGTCCGAATCGTTTGACGGCCTCGGTCAAGGCTTCAGCGGTCACACCTTCTATGGGCTCTTCGCTTGCAGCATAAATATCGGTCACGAACAACGTGTCGGCGTTGTTGAAAGAACGCGCAAACTCTTCCATCAGATCGTGAGTGCGGCTATAACGATGGGGCTGAAACAGCACGACAATACGCCTGCCGCCGGAACCGATCTTTGCCGCAGCCAGCGTTGCTTTGATCTCGGTGGGATGATGACCATAGTCGTCGATCACCAGCACTCCACCGACCTCGCCTTTGAACTGGAAGCGTCTGCCGGCTCCAGGGAAACTGCTTAACGCTTCGGCAATCTGACTGAAAGGAACTTCGAGCTCGAATCCAACGGCGATGGCTGCCAAAGAGTTATAAACGTTGTGCAGCCCCGGCACTCGGAGCTCTATCTCGCCCATGTCGTTTCCGCTGCGCCACACATTGAACTTCGATCCGAAATTCTGATCGTATCGAATCCCGTGAGCCGAGACGTCAGCCTGTGCACTCAAGCCGTACGTCATGCGACGCCGTTCGATGTGCGGAATGATCGCCTGAACGTTGGGATCGTCGAGGCAAAGTACCGAGGCCCCGTAGAAGGGCACCTTGTTTACGAAATTAGTAAAGCAAGTGCGAACGTCATCCATGTCGTGGTAGTAGTCCATGTGCTCGCGATCGATGTTCGTCAC
>DATEDU010000235.1:0-7271 GCA_035281525.1 Pyrinomonadaceae bacterium
GCCGCCGGATGTGAGGCGAGGGCTATGCCTCGCCGATAACAAAGTAAAAGGAGAGCGGGCTGTGCCCGTCGTCTGGCCTTTTTACCTCGGGCCCTTATCCATTGAGGGTAAGGGCGCGTCACCTTCGCCTGAAAAGTAGAAACAGAACAGCAACGACCAGCAGGATTACAAACGTTCCCGGCCAGATAAACCATCCGCGTCCGCTGCTATAACCTCCTACGACCACGCATCCTGAAGAGAAAAGAAGAAGTGTGGTGATAATGCTCAAACGTTTCATTGCTACCCTCGGCTTAGTTGTTTTCTTCATTTGATATGGGATTCCAGCAACTTCGATGCCTTATTTCGTCTTGCGCTCGGACGGGGTCAACGAATCGTGGATATGGATCGCGGCCATCGCACCTTCAGCTGCGGCAACAACAGCCAACTGGGAGTGTGGTGTGATGTCGCCGGCTGCGTAAACACCTTCGACGCTCGTCTGTCGGGTCTCATCAACCCAGACTAAACCGCAATCCTCATCGAGCTTGCAGCCCAGCATTTCGTGCAGATTGCTTGCGGGTTCGGTCCCGAGGTTGAAGAAGAGTGCGTCGCATTCCAAGGTGTTGCCAGTAGTGAATAACACTCGTTGTAACCGCTTCGACTCCAAGTCTCCTTCCAATCCCCGTATGCTTTCATCTCGCACGTTAAGATCGAAAGCCGCGAGTTTGGCGCGATCGTCCTTACTCAGACCATCCTTATTCTCTGTGATTAGCGTTATCTTGTTCGTCCAGGTCAGCAAACTCAGGGCAAAACCGACCGTGTTCGTACCATTTCCAAGCACGGCAATTCGCTTATCGATGTATTCGTAGCCATCACAGTCCGGGCAGTGATGGACGCTGGCGCCATAGAACTCGCGAAAGCCTGGGCAGTTGGGTGTTAGATCACGGAGTCCGGTAGCTAGTAACACACGTCGAGCATCGAATGTGCGGGAATCCTGGTTCCCGTTACCCGCGGAGACGCGGAAATGTTGATTTGACAGTCGCTCAATTCCGGTAACGCAGCCTTGTATGATCAGTCCGCCATAACTTGCGACTTCATCACGTCCGCGTGCTAAGAGTTCAGCGGGCGGGATGCCGTCGTGACCGAGGAAACCATGAACGTTGTGCGCATATTCGTTACGCGGGCTGTTATGGTGAAAGGTTAGTGTGCGACGGCGGTAGCGAGCGAGGAAGAGCGACGCGGAAAGACCCGCGGGTCCTGCGCCGACAACGATGCAATCGTACAAATCGTATCTCCTCCCAACTCGTGTGCATGCAACCCGCAGTCCAAGCGAAGCTTCACGATCACGCAACAATGTCGACGCTCAGACCCATAAGACACGGCAGGCGCAAACATTTCTTAAAACAATTTGCTCTTTTCGTGCTTTTTACGGCGTAGAATCGTGCCATGAAAGCCCACATTAAGCTCGGCCGCATCTTCGGCGTCGCGATTGGTCTTCATTATAGTTGGATCATAATTGCGCTGTTGGTAACACTGTCCCTCCGCAGCCAATTCGCCATCGACCATCCGAACTGGGAAGCATCAACAACCTGGCTCGTCGCGATCATCACGGGACTCTTATTCTTTGTATCAATTCTTTTGCATGAACTGTCGCATGCAGCCGTCGCAAAGCTGCGAGGAATTCCAGTGCGCGGAATTACGCTTTTCGCATTGGGTGGCGTGGCGCAGATCGAGAAAGATGCTGCGGATGCGAAGTCGGAGTTTTGGATGGGAATTGTCGGTCCAATCACCAGTGTCGCGATCGGAGTAGTGTGCCTTTTACTGGCATTGTTGCTGGGCTGGAACTTCTCCGCCGAACCGAATTCGCCCTCGGCGGCGATGTTCATGTGGCTGGGCTATATCAACATTGCACTAGGCATTTTCAACATGATTCCTGGATTTCCGCTTGACGGTGGACGCGTGCTGCGTGCGGTAGTGTGGTGGGTCACCGGAGATGCGAACCGTTCGACTCGTATTGCTTCGAGAGTGGGCCAACTGGTTGCCGTGGGTTTCATAATGCTGGGCATCCTGCGTTTCTTTAGCGGTGCGGGATTCGGAGGTTTGTGGATCGCGTTCATTGGTTGGTTCCTGCTCGATGCGGCGCGTGCGAGCGGCGCGCAGGTTGAGATCACTGAGCGTCTAACGGGCGTACGGGTTAGTGATGTGATGGCGCAGCAGTTCGAAACCGTAGATGCAAACTCGAATCTTCAGACGTTTGTGCAGGAACACTTGCTGCCGACCGGTCATCGTTGCTTCGTCGTGGTCCAACAGGGAACGGCGGCCGGCATTATTACACCTCACGAAGTGAAGACAGTTGATCGCGCACGCTGGCCTTACACAACAGTGGGCGACGTGATGCGTCCGCTGGAGACCTTGCGCACCGTCAGCGCTGAACGGCCGTTGGCGGAGGCGTTGGAGATGATGGGACGGGAGGACGTAAATCAGATGCCCGTGATGCGGGAAGGTAAGTTGGCGGGAATCATCTCGCGCGCCCATATCGTCCGCTTGCTACAGACACGCGCTGAACTCGACATCTGAATTTGGCGTGTTGGTCAAACGTCTACCGAAGCCCTCGCGTCCTTGCGCGGATCGCTTATCCTCCACCGACAACGACACGCCCTTAACGCGCTCAACAGAGTCTTCGGCAAGCCACAAACAATCTAGTTGAACTAGATGTTGGCCCGGAATATATTAGCGCGGACGGTCCCTTGCCGCGTTTTCCTGCCCGCTCTTAGGAAACGAAAACGCCTTCAGTTTTTAACCAACTCTCTCAATAGGATGAGAATCTCTTTCAAATCCTTCGGCCAGGTTAAGCGGGTCACGCTGATCAGAACTGTGATCGGAGTGGCAGCCATAGCACTCATCCTCCTGTGGATTCCGCGCACAACCAGTCAATCCATCAGCTATGCGGATAAACCCAAAGCGCCGCGCCCTCGTTTCATTCCGGGAGAGATTCTCGTGCGCTTCAAGTCCGAATCACAGGCGAAGGCACGCGGCCAGTTGGATGCTCTACAACTCGCGGGCCGAAGCATTTCGATGAGAATCGAGGAGAGCGACGCGTCCGCCCTGCTCGAAGGTCTTCGAGTAGCTCGCGTTGATCCATCTGAGACACTGGCAGCAGTAAAAGCTCTAGCTGCGCGGCCTGACGTTCTCTACGCGGAACCGAACTACGCGCGCGAACCCTTTGTGTCACCAAACGATCCTTTTTATCCGAACCTTTGGGCCTTGAAGAATACGGGAACCATCTTCGGCAATACCGGATTCTTTTTGCCGGGATCTGATATCCGTGCGGAAGAAGCATGGAACATAACGACTGGCAGCCGGAATGTCGTGGTCGGGATCATAGACGGCGGCATCGATCCAAATCATCCTGATCTGCAACCGAACATGTGGGTGAATCCGGCTGAGGTTCCCGGCAATGGCCTGGATGACGACGGTAACGGTGCGATTGACGATATCAACGGATTCGACTTCTTCCATAACCATGGATCGTTCTTTGATTCCGGCCACCTCGATTCCGAGAATCACGCGACCCACGTTGCCGGCATCGTCGGCGCAGTTGGCAACAATGGGACCGGGGTTGTTGGCGTGAATTGGCAGGTCAGCCTGATGTCGTTGAAGATCTTCGGGCGTAATAATGAGACTCCTTTTCCAAGTAACGTGGGAGTGTTGGTCCGTACTTACGCTTACGCGAAAAAGATGCGCGATCTATGGACCACTTCCGGCGGCACCGAGGGAGCAAATATTCGAGTTCTCAATAACAGTTACGGTGGATACGGACGCTCACAAACGGAGCTTGATGCCATTCGTGAGTTGAATGCTTCAGGAGTGCTGTTCGTGGCGGCGGCTGGAAACGATGCTCGAAATAACGACGTCTTCCCCGTCTATCCCGCCGGCTATGAATCGCCGAATGTCATTTCCGTCGCGGCTACAGGGACGCATCTCGACACATTGACGAATTTTACAAACGTAGGGGCTCGCACAGTGACCATGGCAGCTCCTGGTCAAACGATACAAAGCACAACCGTTTTCGGTACTTACTCAAATGCCCAGGGCACCTCGATGGCCTCGCCGTACGTTGCCGGAGCCGCAGCGTTAATCTGTGCGGAGTATCCAAACATCACTGTCGACAAGCTACGATCTGCACTCATCTACAACGGCGACCGCGTCTCCACACATGACTACAAGACGCTGACCGGTCGACGACTCAATGCCTTTAAATCACTCAACGCTGTAGCCGAAAACGATACTACTGCTCCCAGGACGATCGCCGATTTCAGGATCATCGCCAAAGACGGACGACGAATTACCCTGGGCTGGAGCGCGCCCGGTGATGACGGGAGTGTCGGCACCGTATCTCTGTACGACCTTCGATTCTCAGCGAGTGCGCTCGGTACGCCGGAACAATTCGAAGGTGCCACCAGCATCTCACCTCTCGCGATTCCGATTCCGTCAGCAGCGGGCGTACTTGAGAGCGCAGTCGTAGAAGTGCCGTTTGGACGTACTTCCGGACAGATCGGATTGCGAGCGACGGATAACATGGGCAATACGAGTCCGATCGCAGTGGTCAGCGTATCGATCGACGGAAACGTTCCCGGTCTTTACGACATTACCGAATCACAACCGGAAGCTCTGTCCACCGGCGGAACGCGAGTAGAACGTTTTGGACCAGCATATCCCGATGACGGCTATTCCGAGTTTCAACTTCCGTTTGAGTTTCCGTACTTCGGTAAGTGGATAAGAACGGCAACAATATCTCCAAATGGCGCGATCTACTTTTCCACGCCGCCGAAATTTTTATTGCCGCCGCTGACCGGCAACAGCATACCGCTGGATGCGTTCAGTTCCAGTCGAGCACTACAAACAAACGCGATGATCGCCGGGATGTGGGACGACTTTTACATGACGGTCGGCGTGTTTGCAGTTGTACCAGATGCAGATCGGATCATTTTTAGATGGGAAGGCACGACCTTCAATACACAGTTCGATGACGGCACTTCTCGAGGGGAACACCCTATCAAGTTCGAGATCGAGTTAAGGCGCGACGGAACGATTCAGTTTCGATATGGCGATGGCAATCAGAAGTTGTTGCCCGTCGTTGGCATTTCCGGTGGTGGTCCAGATGCCTACGTGATTAATTCTCACACTTCTGAATTCCCGGTGTTTAAGGACCTTACAAATGCGAACACGGTCAAGTTTGTACCTCGGTTTACAGCTGCGCCACGTTCTGCGGACCTGGAGATTAGTTTGAATCCGCCTTCACTTGTCACGCCTCGACAAGCTGGCGGCAGCATACTTTCTGAACTGCCTGACGCGGTAACGCCGGGACAAACTCTTCAGGTGGCAGCGATCGTCACCGCTCTTGGTCCGGATGTCGCGGACAACGTCGTGATCACGAGTCAGCTTCCTGCGGGCTTGAGTTTCGTGGAGTGTGGCATCGGGATTACCTGTAGCGGACCACCTCCAGGCACCCCCGGCGGCACGGTCACGGTCACTGCGGCAACCGTTGGACATTCGTTCTTCGGCCGTGTTGCCGCTTCTGTGTTTAGTGTGCGCGTTAACGCGAATGCTGGTGCAACTTTGAATGTCCCGTTCTCCGTCACGAGTTCCACGCCGGATCCAAATGCCGCTAACAACAGCATCGTGCAGACGATCGTGGTCGCTAATTACAGCCTCTTCAACGGTGTCGTAGCTGTTGCCGGAAACAATGGTAATGCGGTAGCGCTCAGGCAGGATGGAACAGTTTGGAGTTGGGGAATGCCGTTCGGATCGAGCGGGTGTGAGGGTTGCGGCGATCTGCTGCCTAAACGCGTACTTGGCTTATCTGATGTCGTTGCCATCGCTTCAGGCGCGGGCCATTCGCTGGCGCTTAAGTCCGATGGAACGGTGTGGAGCTGGGGACTCAACGACCTGGGCCAATTAGGGAATCAGCCGATCTATTTGAATCCGTTTCATCCTTTTCCGCCAACGCAGATTGCGGGTTTGCCGAATATCAAATCAATCGCAACCGGAGATGTGAGCAGTTTTGCCTTGGCTGCGGATGGATCGGTCTGGGCCTGGGGAGACAATCAGAAGGGCCAAATAGGCGATGGCACTACGACCAGGCGCATTAACCCCGTGCGCTTGATGACTATCGATGGTGTCCGGTCGTTGTCGACCAATGGTACGTGTACCTATGTAATCAAGCAGGATGGATCTGTTTGGAGTTGGGGCAATAACGACTTTGGACTGCTGGGAACTGGTTCGTCCATCCCGTTTTCCGCCGTTCCCGTTCAAGTGACGGCGCTAACAAACATTCAGGCGATTAGCGTTGGTGCGCTTCACATCCTCGCGTTAACAAACGATGGCTCGGTGCTCGCCTTCGGCTTCGGTAACACAGGCAATTTAGGTAACGGATCGATGAACAGTAGCACCGTGCCGGTTCAAGTAACCGGGTTGAGCAACGTTACGCAGGTGTCCGCCGCTTCGGGGTCCATGGCATTGAAGTCAGATGGAAGTGTTTGGATCTGGGGAGATGATCAGCTAACACCCAAACGAGTAGATCTCCCAAGTGCCCGGGCTGTCGCCACCTGGTGGACTGTTTGGGGCGTGATTTTGAGCGACAACACGCTGCAACTGTGGGGCGGTTTTAATCTTTTCGGAATACTTGGCGATGGCACGATGAACCCAAGAAGCGTGCCTGGCCCTGTAAGGACCTTCACGGTCGTGACAACTCCGAGCATCAATCCAGGCGGACGAGTTTACGTCTTTCCTGTAGACGTCACGATTAATTGCGACACATTCGATGCGGTGATCCATTACACAACGAATGGCGCAGAACCAACTGAAAGTGATCCTGTGATCGCAGCCGGCAGCAGTCTCAGAATTGACCGCAGTATGATGCTGAAGGTGAAAGCCTGGAAACCTGGTTGGACGCCGAGTCAGACAGTTAGCGCAAGCTACACGGTCCTGTCGTCATCACCGCCGGCAATGATCTTCGTTGAGGACAACAACCCGAACCTGGCTGTCGCACTCGACTCTGTGACATTCAGCCGTGGACCGTTCCGAGTTTTGACAGACCGCAACTTGAGTTCGGACCATCACACAAGGGTTCTCTTCTTCACCTCTAATCTCGGATTGAACCAGTCCGACTTAGATCTGATCAGTGTGCAAGCGGCAGGCGTTCCTTTAACGGTCGAAAATGTCGGGAAGGTTTCAGGAGTGCCTGGTCTGGATGCGTCGTTTGTGATAGTTAGACTACCGGACGGCTTGCCATC
>DATEDU010000236.1:0-9095 GCA_035281525.1 Pyrinomonadaceae bacterium
TCACTACGGTAACGTAACGCGCTTGCCGTAACGCACGAACACCCTACCATGCGTCCCGTTCGTCTAGCGGCCTAGGACACCGCCCTTTCACGGCGGCGACACGGGTTCGATTCCCGTACGGGACGCCAAAGCTATCAATCAGTTAAAAGATCCTGGTTTCGCTGAGGATGCGCCAAACTTTCTTTGTACGCGCGTTTTTTTTGTGCCGAATATATCCGCAAACACCTCCTCAGAGATCTTGATCGACACTCTGCAACAAAACGGCCGACCTCACCATCGTCGAAGAGTCTGAAACCATGGCGGCCCAAAGCCTGAGCCGCAAGCCCTTGCATAAGGTCTCCGTTCGCTACCGAGTTCTACCTCGAGTCCATTTTTCGTGCACAAAAGCAATTTGGAAACGTTTTGCACTCTCTCGCCATTTAAGGTGAGGAGTCGATCTGAATGCGTACTCTTTCGGCCGCAGAGCTCCTACGCTCTCCACGTATTCTGCCGGTCAGCTACTTGCCACAACCTCATATGGTTGAATTGAGAAGGAGATAAGCCATGAACCGAGTCTCATACCTCACCCGCATTGGAACTGTTCTGCTGATTCTTATACTTGCTCTGCAGACTCCGGTTTTCGTCGTTGCAAGTCAAACGGCGCAAGAGCCAAATCTCCAGAGGGAGCTGGAAGAATTCTATAGAAGACATGAGCGCGGCTGGACCGTGAGACTCTCGGACGATCGACGAAGAGTCACAAGCCTCTTCGGGAGAAGGACCAAACCATATCAAGGCAAGCCATCAGAAAAGGCTGCACAATTTCTTCGTGAGAATTCCCGGCTCTTCGGATTGAGTCCTGAACTTCCAGATCTTCGGCTGCTTGCTGAGAAATCCAGCCGCGTCAGTGCGAACGTCGAGTTCCAGCAAATGTTCAGAGGCCTGCCGGTTGAAAATGGCCGGATACAGATCAACTTCGACAATGAAGGACACGTGTTGCAAGTCGTAAGTTCGTACGCCCCTGTCGCTGGAGCGTCAGAACAGGTCACTATTACAAAACAACAGGCCAGCGAAACGGCGCTCAATGAGTTCCTGCGAACCACCTCCCTTACTCTTTCGAAACGAGACCAGCAACAAGCATCTCAAGTAGCTCGAGTCAGCCGGTCTGAGTTGCAACTGAGACAGCCACCGAAGATTGACGATGTGTTCTTCATTAGACAGGAACGCCTGCGTCGTGCTTATAAGACTCTCATCGAAGCCATCAGGCCGTTTGGGATAAAGGAAATTGTGACAGACGCAAGTAGCGGCGAGGTCCTCCAGACGAGAAATTTTGTTTTTAACGCTGTCGATGGTCAGGGCCAGGTCTTTATACCTAACCCTGTTAATTCGCAGAACAACAACACAATTTCCGACAGCAGCGACGCAAACAGTGCGGTTAGCAGTAACAATCCGAATCCTTACTTCACCGTCGGGTTAGCGGCTCTTAACGTTCCGGCGGCTGGCCCGTTTTCTCTGCAAGGTCCGTTCGCCAAACTTGAAGACATAGAAGCGCCCAACAACACGCCACCGAGCGAGACCAATGCTACCGGATTCAGCTACCTGCGCAATCCAGACACGTTTGAGGATGTGATGGTCTACTACCACATCGACCGCATGCAGCGTTACATCCAATCGCTCGGGTTCATTGACGCGATGAACCGGCAGATCAGGGCCGATGCGCACGGTGTGAACGGAGCCGATAATTCATTCTACGTCAGCACGCCAGCGACAGTTGGGCAGGGTTATCTTACGTTTGGTGATGGCGGAATTGACGATGCTGAGGACGCCGACGTCATCGCCCATGAGTATGGGCACGCGCTACACGACAATCAGGCTCCCGCCAAGTACGGCACCGGCGACCAGGCGAACGCCATGGGTGAAGGGTTTGGCGACTATTGGGCTGTTAGCTCCTATGCCAATGAGACGCTTGCGAGCGGCCACGAGATGGCCTGTGTCATGGAATGGGACGCAGTTCCCAACTGTCTCCGCCGCGTTGATGCGAATGTAACTGCTGACGATTTTAATGCTGCGGCTTCTGTTTACGCTAACGCTCTTATTTGGTCGCGGACGCTGTTTGACATTTTCAACCTGCTCGGAAAAACCACTGCCGATCGACTAATTTTGCAAAGCCATTTCAACGTGCCCGATGGCCCGACTTTCCTACAGGCAGCGGACGCTATCGTCACCGCTGACTTGCAACTCTTCTCAGGTTCTCACCTCACGCAGCTCTGCACCGTGTTTACGAACCGCAAGATCTATCAGGCCGCCAACTGTCCGACTGTGCCGGCTCCAACCGGCAACCAGAACACTCTCGTCGTGTTGGCGAAGTTCAACGACGCCGGACTTCCAGCCGCGCCGCTCACCGGTGCGCAGGTCACGACTCTTGTCACAGGTATCAACAATTATTTGAACGAAGTGACCTATGCCCAGGCTTCGCTGACACAACAAACAAAGGGATGGCTCGCACTCCCGGCCAGTCGCGCACAGTACTACGATCAAACAACCGGCAACATGCTTGTGGATCTCACGCAAGACGTGATCGACAAAATTCTTGCCGACGATCCCTCCTTTAATTTCACTAATATCGATCGGATGGTGATTCTGACAAACGACGACGGCACGGGTGGAGAAACTCGCGGGCAAAAAGAATGGGCCACCACTGGCCCCTGGCCATTCACACTGCCCGCAGCCTTTGGATCGAAGCGACTATCCGTCTCCGTTCATCGTTTTGATCAGATCGAGGCGCAGTTAACACACGGTATGGGCCACCACTTCGGGCTCGGCGACCTTTATCCGCACGAAGGTGTGACGTTTCCTCGTCCATTCGCTGACGGTTGGGGCAACATGGCGAAGACGCCTGCGGGCACCTTCAATAACACACACTTCTTCGGCTGGGACAAGCTTCGTCCGAATTGGCTTGCGAATGCGAATCTGAGATTCATTCCGCGCCCGGGCGACGGGGCCGTCTTTGACGAAACCATTCCGCTCTTCCGGCAAGAAGTGGCCGCCGGCAGTAGTAATCGCATGCTGATACAGGTGGGGACCACGCGTGGTCTCAACGTAAACGATCGTCTACGCGAACGCGCGTCATACTACATCGAGGCGCGGCAAAAGACCGGTACATATGATGCCAACATTCCCGCCACCGGCGTCGTTGTCTACTACCTTAATGAAGACATAAGCCAGGGTTTCGGGCCATTGCGAATCGTTGACGCAACTCCAGGTGATAACGATTTGACAAACGCCGCCCTCACGACTGGCGGAGTACTCGCCAACATTGACGGCACAGGTCTGGCAGTCGAAGTCCTGGCGCCGACCGGCTCGGAAGATTTTCGTGTAAGGATCGTCTACGACCCTCCAGAAACGGCCGTTGACGTCTCGATAAATCCACGCGATCCGAACTGGAATAGTCCGGACATCTGGATCGACAGTCCCGCTTGCAACGGTGGCAATTGCGGCTTCGATACCGACAACGGACGTTCTGAAACAGATCGCGGCGACAAGCCTAAAGTTGGTCAGGTGAACCGCGCCTACGCGCGTATTAGGAACAATGGTCCAGGGACTGCAAACAACGTGCGCGTGGATTTTTGGTTCTCCGATCCGTACCACGGAATTGACGGTGGGGGAACAGACGCGGACACCGGTGGCAACGTCGCCTTTAACAAACATTTCTTCACCGAAATTCCGAACATCGGACCGGGCCGAACTGTGACCGTGTTTGTTAACTGGACGCCTGCTTCAATACCGCCGGGTCAGCCAAATCCGCACTCATGCATTAAAGTGAAGATCGCCAAGGTCTTCAACGACACGAACGATTTCAACCAGGTGTCTCAGGAGAACATTGAGGAGTACGACACCACCTCTGGCAGCCCCTACAAACCCGTTGTTAATCCGATTCGTGTGGCGAATCCTTACGACCATCCGATACTTGTTTACCTTCGCGCGGACAATGTCCCTGTCGGCTGGCAGACTCAAATCGTGCCGAAGAAGGTGTTTCTCCCGGTTGGCGGCAGCGTCGATGCGGAAGTCACCATTCAACCGCCGGAGAACTATCCGGTGTGTAGCACCGAATACATTACGGTAAGCGCGTGGTATCCAAGCGGGGATACGCTTGTCGAGCTCGGTGGTGCCACGGCGCGGGTTAACTTAAAGGCGAGCACAGTACTTACGTTTGATACTCAAGTTGAGCGGTGCAAGCGTTCGGGAAAGCTCGCCTTCTCTTTTGCTCCACAGGCAGCATCCACTTGCAACAGTAAATTGACAACAAAAGGCTGTACCAACCCCAAGCGACCCTTCGAGCACGTCACCATCGAATATAAAGGTCCCGATGGGAAGCCCATCTACCACGATGTAATCACTGACGCCAACGGCTGCTTTGAAGACTTTCTGGTTGATCCGCAAGGCGGTATCTGGACAACGCAGGCAGAATACCCGGGTAACGATTGCGCAGGTACTACGCACACACCGGAGCGGCCTGTTGTTGTTTTTCCTGGCGGCTTTCCTCAGTCAGGTGAGGGTAGAGGCCCGTGGTTCAGCTTCCATCTCGGTATGAACTTTCCGCTGGGTAGCTTCAATAAGACCCACGATCCTGGACCAAGCCTAACCTTCGATTTGGAATATCCCGTGGCGCGGAATTTTTCGGTGGTTGGCCTGCTCGGCTTCCACTATTTCCACGGCGAAGATGTGCCTGATCTTTACTATACGAACCTCTCGCTCAATGGAAAACTGTACTTTCCCGTCGGTAGTTGGCGCGGATTCGTTAATGCCGGACCAGGCGTCTACTTTCCCAAGACAGGGCCCAGCGAATTTGGGTTCAACGTTGGCACGGGATTGCAGTTCCAGTTGCAACCGAAGCTGGTGTTCGAAGTAGGACCAGACTTTCACTTCGTCGATCCCGGCGGGCGGCGACGGGTGTTCCTGGACGCGAAGATGGGAATTGCGTTTCGTTTCTAAAACGGAATTCAGGTATCGCTGCTCTTAGCTTTGCACTTCCCGACGTGGTTTACGTGAAGTGGTTGTTTAGGTGTGTGTGTGTGGAAAGCGTGTCGTCTTGAATGAAAAAGATGTCTAGCGAGTCCATTAAGGGTCCAATAACGATTCCTTAGAGTACCTTTGACTACCTCACGGTGCTATCCATGCCGCAGGTTTCCCTTTGAATTTCTACAAATCGCTTCTCTTTCACGGCGGCGACACGGGTTCGATTCCCGCACGGGACGCCAACTGCATATTTGCTCGAATATCGCCGATAAGGAATCGCTCGCCGAATATATTTTGGAGTTCAAATCACGGAAATGGTTTGAGGTCGAACTTATCCTTACCCACTTGATAAAAGATGCAGTCACTTCCCGGGCGACACCCGCTTACATGGGGCCAGTTCGCGGGAACTATCAGCACTGACCCAGGACCGAAATCCTTAGCGGTCGCCGCATCCGCCCCCAGGTACCAGACTCCTTTGATTATTACGTCAGTGATCTCATTACTATGAACATGTAATGGCCCACCAAAACCCGCTGGTACCTTGCGCATTTCTGTATACGCGCCACCTTTGTTGTGGTCGCCCGAGATCATCGCAAACTGCATCCCTTTTCTCTCGGGTAGGTCCATCCACTTCAGATCCGCCAATGACACCATCACGGGCGCCTTGGCAGAACTTTCTTGCGCCGCAAACCTTGTCCCAACGTGGGCGAGCACAACCGTTGCAAGGCCGACTATGAGTACTACGAAGAGTTTCTTCATTCTGGGCCTCCTGAAAATTAACCTGAACTGCTGATTTCCATTTCCTTGAACCAAGCTATGATTTGGTTCCAACAACTCGGAATCCTTTGGGATGCCAAGCAACCTAATCCGCTCAAGGATTCGTTCTCCAATCACTATCGACACACTCCAATGGTTCAGCCGCTGCGGACGCCATCCAATCTTTAATAGAAGCGGCAAAGCTCTTTAAAGGTTCGCGCAGACTTGCGGTGCGTCCCTTCCTATTGCTTCAAGGTTCCAATCCAACTTGGGATTGGAAGCAGCACCGTTCCAGCGGGAGTGTATACCTGCTTAGGTATCCATTACGGCATTAAGCTGCATTTTGCCGCACGGTTTCCATTTGTTTAAGCCACGCAACAATCTGGTTCCAACTCGGAATCCTTTGGGACGCCAGAAATCTGATTGCCCTGTTGGTTTGGGTAAGAAAACGCGCATCCGTAAGGAGTCATGCCACTTCGGATCTGTCGTGCATCGCGTGAACGGAACTCAACGCTTTCACGGCCAACTGAACCATGCTGTCAGCGTCTGTCCAGAGAACCGTAAACTCGGAGTTCATCTTTTGATGATGACGCCTTACTTTGCAGTCCTCAATCGAAGGACTGAACTGCCAAAATCATGCGTTTTCTACCAAAAACCTGGCGTCCTGCGCCTCATCACCAACGTGTAAGACTCGTCACCAACGCCTAAGACCTTCACAACACACTCGTGTCTTTCCGCATCCGCCAAGACCCTCGGCGTCAATCTGCCGTCGAATCCTAGGGTCGCTCACGGCCCATCACTTCACATCCCACGTACATCCTTGGACGCGATGTCGATCGTAATCATGAAACCGTTCGTGCCTTTGTATTCAAAGGCCTTGTCACCTAGCCGATAAGCTTCAATCTCGTTCGGCATCATGATGAAACCGTCGTTGCGCGGCACGCCAAAGTACTTCAGGTTCTTGATCACCACAGGGCCATCCGCCATTGCAGAGCTTTCCGGATGCCGCAGGATAACTTCCGCGATCTTTCCACCGCCCAACCGCGCGACGGCACTCCTCGACTCCGCTTTCCATTCCATGTCCGCGTCATTGGCCACGGTGAAAGAGTTCCACTTGACCGGATACACCTGACCTAAGATCTTCACGATCGCGTCGCGTTGCTCTTTTGAAACTGATGGGTCGAACGTTAGGACCGCCCAATCCATTTGTCCTTTCGAAAAATCACCACCGAGGTCGCCTGCCACCCAAAACTTTGCTCCATCGAGTTTCACACTGCCTGCCTGTCCCTTGTTCACCTTGAATGCGTTGTTGAACTTGCAGAAGTGTTCGCTGCCGCCACCGGCGTGTCCATGGTGCGAGGCAGGCTTCGAGTTGAAATAACATTGGCAAAACATCGGACAACTACACGCCTCGATGATTGTGGCGTTGAAGTCCCATTCACCGGTAGTCTTTGCTTGCGCCGGCTCTTTCTGCGAAGTCATTTGGCTCGAGCTGGTCACTGCAATTGTGAGGAGTAGCAACACAGCCACCGCTATCAAGTAATACGTCTTGAAGTTCTTCATGGCATCCTCCATCGAATTTTTCGGTTAGAAACTGAACGAATGCTGCGCGGTAGTCCGTCGAGACTGGGCGATGAAAGCGGGGGAAGTTAGTGTCGGGCATTCTTTTATCCCACGGCTGCAGGAACGTCAAGATTAAACTTGCTGTTTGAGGTTCTCATGAGGTTTGTAAGGAACATACACTACCTGAAACGCCCACTGATCCACTTAAGAAGAAGTGCCAACTCCGCAACACTTGTCAGCGCAGCAAGTCACATGACCTCGAAGCCTACGGAGTGTTCACAGAAACTGACAAAAGTATGCAGCCATTCAAACGTTGTTGAATAGAGCTCAGTCGTATCAACATCTTTGTCGTTCGAGCCCGGACTGAATGCTGCCCGCTGTTCGGTTCGGAAGAGACCGAAAGGTCAGCTAACATCCGTTGTCCTGGATTCATGCTGTCGAGTTTCCGGGTAACAGCATCCGCAATTCGACCTGCTTTAGGTGATATGTAGCCGCACAGAATCGAAGGGGAACACTTAAGCTGCAATCCGCGCAAAGGTTCCATTTCTTTGAGCCAAGCTATGGTTGGTTCAAACCCGCAGCGCTATGGGAGGCCTAAGCTATCGATAACTTTCAAGAGTTGTGCTTACCCGCGAGCGACCTCGCCGGTCAAACAACCTCCTGACTCTAGAGGGAAATTTGCTAACGGATTCCGGCTAACATCTCCACCAGCGCTTCCGGTGCGGACCACTGCGGATTGTGATCGGAGGTCAGCTGCAGCATGGACCATCCTCTCTCTTTCGCTCGTTGCGACTGCGGAAAGAAGTCGTCATCCTTAGCCGCCTTTCCTTTTTCAACGGTCAGGATGTAAGTCGCCGGTATCTTGCGAACTGCCTCATTCTTCAGAACGATCGGATCTGTAAAAGTCTTCAATGATTGCGGCACGTCGTGTGGTGGTAATTGATCCGGTTTGACCCACGCCGGCACGATGTAGTCGCCCTTTGTCATTTGCTTAATGAAGTCGCCTCCACCTCGCAACATCGTGCTAACGCTATCGCCGTCATTGGGCACCATCGCGTCGAGATAAACCAATCTTTTGATGCGATCTGGAACCCGATCTGCGACACCGCTGATCACCATGCCGCCATAGCTGTGACCAACGAGGATAATATTGCGCAAGTCTTCATAAAGAATCGTGTTGACCACATCATCGATATGTGTGCTCAACCCGATATCAGGCCGCGCCAGATGCACCCGATCGCCTTGTCCGGTAAGTTGCGGGCGGTAAACCTCAAAACCTTTTTGACGAAGTAAGGCATCCACTCTCTTGAATGCCCAGGAACCGCCCCATGCGCCGTGAACGATAACTATGGTCTGCTCGGATCGGGTATCAGTCTGTGGCGTCTGCCCGCTGCTTTCACGCCCGCCGAAGCTCGCAAGAACGAGTAATACAAATATCAGGAACAAGCTTTTCGTCGTCATCTTCTACCCTGTTTCCGTGATGTTCGAGAGGCGCATCTTACCACAACGATCTCGTCCGCTGTGGCTGAGCACAAACGCTCTCAAGTTGATGGCATTGGACCGCTACGGAGGTGTATTGGCCCACTCGCACCCGCTCGATCCATGCTGATGTATCGCTCCTGACATGTAATGGTTCCCATCAAAGTTGGGAGAGGATAACGCAAAAGAAAGGCAGCGTTTAAGGAGTCTTTGGCAATCAGGCGGCGTTTTGACGCAGACTTTCGATTTCCTTCAGCCAAGAGAGAATGCGGTTCCAAGTCGGAATGCTTTGGGACGCCAAACTT
>DATEDU010000237.1:0-41794 GCA_035281525.1 Pyrinomonadaceae bacterium
GCCGGCCGGCGGCCTCGAAACTTCTTTCCATGCGCCGATGCCGGTCTGCGTCTCATATAGACCCCCGCCTCCGGTAGTGAAGAAGATACGTCCATCCGGCAGCCATGCGCCCCCGCCGGCAAACGACATGGCCTGTGGCGAGTCGCCGATCTTCTCGATTTGCCCGCCCGCAACAGCAGCTCTCATGAGCGACCGCTCTTGCGCAAAGCCCACCCACGAGCCGTCAGGTGACCAGATCGGCTGCATGCTAATTACCTTGTCGGCTATCTTGCGCGCCTCGATAGAATTCATCGGCCGCACCCAGAGGGCGCCGTCCGTTACGTAAGCCACGGCAGTTCCATCGGGCGATATCGCTCCGGTGTTGCCGTAAAGTACCTCGGAGCCCTTTAACGAGATCTCGAACCGGCGAACTGGCTGCTGAATCGTTGGACGAGGCCAAAGAACGATCAGCACACTCGCCAAAATCGATACGATGGCAATCGCAGCGAACGTCTGAAGGAGTCGACGTCGTTGGGGCGTCGCGCCAGATGTGCTGATTGGATCATCCATGGACTTCAACTCGAGGTGCGCATCGCCGATGTCGCGGAGACGATCGCGCTTGTCCTTCGCAAGGCATCGATGCAGAAGTCGGTTCACATTCGCCGGCGTGTTTGCAGGCAGCAGCGACTGATCATGTTCCTTGTGCAGCGTGGCGCCGATGGAATCGGCAACCGTGTCACCACGGAAGGCTTGCACGCCGGTCAGCATCTCGTACAACACGCAGCCGAAAGAGAAGATGTCGCTGCGCTTGTCCACCACCTTGCCGCGCACCTGTTCGGGCGACATGTAACCGGCCGTCCCCATGATCGCCCCGGGAACTGTCGGACTCGGCGTGCGATCCGGTAAATGCCTGGTTGGCGAATCCTCATCCAGCGAAGCTAACAGTGATGAAGTTGTTTCGCTCGTGCGCGCCAGACCAAAGTCGAGCACCTTCACCGTTCCATCCGGCGTAACCATGATGTTGCCGGGTTTCAGGTCACGGTGAATCACGCCCTTCTCGTGCGCCGCCTCCAACGCGTCAGCAACGTATGCGGCGATCTCAATCGCATCATCAATGGGCAAAGGACCGCGACTCAATCGCTTATCGAGCGTTTCTCCTTCGATGAACTCCAGAACGAGGTACTGCTGGCCATTCACTTCTTCAAGACCGTGAATCGCGCCAATGTTCGGATGATTCAACGACGCGAGCACCTTCGCTTCGCGCTGAAACCGCGCCAGCCGATCCGCATCGCTCAACAGATGCTCCGGCAGCGCCTTGATCGCCACCTGTCGATCCAGCCGCGTGTCGGTAGCGAGATACACCACACCCATCCCGCCACGACCGATTTCGCGGACGACTGAGTATGGGCCGATCTGTGTGGCGGCGGATGTCATGCAATCTCTGCGCTAGACTTCCTCGATTTCGCGGGCGGCGCGTACGCCCGATTCGATCGCACCCTCCATGGTCGCGGGAAAGATAGACGTGTGCTCACCCGCGAAGTGGATGCGGCCCTCCGGGCGAACGATCCTAGGCAGCCAGGTTGTCATTTGGCCCGGGGCGAACGACGCGAACGCTCCGCGCGCCCAGCGGTCGTCGTGCCAACTCGTCGACCGCCCGCCGCTCGACGGAATTCATGGTCGGATCGCATGATGACCGATCTGAGAAGCAGACGTTTTCATCGTGGCTGATTCCTCAATGCCTCGTACCAGTTTTGGACGATCACAATGGAGTGCGATGTCGAACCTGGAGGAGTGATCGGCACGATCACCCGCTTACCTGCGGAGTCGATGTCGTATCCCAAACGGGGTTGTGCTCCGACGACTGCCTCACTGAGGACGGCTCTCGGGGGTGAAATCTGCACGCCCCTGGCAAGATCGAGATCGACGACCCGCAGTCCCCTCTCTAGATCGACGTAGTACAGCCGCTTGCCGTCGCTGGACCACTTTGGATGCAGACCAAAATCCGGCGAGACCTGCCACTTACCGACTCCGCTGGGAAATTTTGTGAGGAAAAGCTGGTTCGCCCGATCTCCTTCCAAGCTATACACGAGCCAATTGCCGTCGGGTGAGAGCGCCGGCATTCGCTCCGACAGAGGAGTGGCGATGAGCTGCTTGGGTTCGTGCTGGCCTTCGAACGGCATGTACCAGATGTCCCATTTGGTTTCGTCGTTGTAGCGTGTGAAGACCATCACGGACCACTTCGCGTCGAACGATGGCTGGGCTCCTTGGACCTCGGCGCGTGCCTGCCCGGAGCCGTCCGTCGCGAGAAACCGGATTGACGACACCTGGTCGCTCTCTGTCAGGGTCTGAGTAGCGATTTGCGAGCCGTCGGGTGACCAGACGCCTCCGAAGCGCTGGCCGTCGAACGTGAAACGGGACGGGCTGCCGCTTTCAAGGTTGAGCAGCCAGAGGTCGCTTCCCCGCGCTTCTCTGTCGGTAAAAACGACGCGCTTGGCATCCGATGAAAAGCGTGGCTCGACCATATTTGTTGTTCCGGAAGATAGAGCCGTTGATTTGCCCGTGGCTATCTCAACTAGTCCGAGCTCCGTGTTTGAGCGCGAACCGCCGCGCGAATACACGAGAGTGCCATGCGAATCGAGGCTGGGCTTCCCGCCTCCCGTCGCCACCAAGAACGGCGTACCCGTGACCTCGAGCCGACTCAACGAGAACGGCACGGCCCAGATGCCGGCGTTCAACCCGTCAAGGTCGGATCGCCCGAAAAGCAAATGCTCGGTTTCTGAATAGACGGGTGACGATAGATTTGCGCCCTCGATGGCCAGCAGTGTCTTGCGCGTCGTCCCGTCCCAAACAGCCAATCGCCCAGGAGAGCCCGCGTGCTCAGTAAGCAATATCCCGCGTCCGCCAGGAAGCGCGGAGCAATCATGAAAATCGGTGACGCCGGCTGGCGGCTTCGAAACTTCTTTCCATGTGCCGATGCCGGTCTGCGTCTCATAGAGACCCCCACCTCCGGTAGTGAAGAAGATACGTCCATCCGGCAGCCACGCTCCCCCGCCGGCGATCGACATGGTATGTGGCATACCACTGATCTTCTCGATTTGACCGCCCGCAACAGCAGCTCTCATGAGCGACTGCCCTTGCGCAAAGCCCACCCACAAGCTGTCAGGCGACCAGAACGGCTGGATGCTAATTACCTTGTCGGCTATCTTGCGCCCCTCGATGGCATCCATCGGCCGCACCCAGAGGGCGCCATCAACGACGTACGCCATGGCAGCGCCGTCGGGCGATATCGACCCAGGGTTGCCGAAGAGTGCTTCCGAGCCCTTCAACGGGATCTCGAACCGGCGAACTGGTTGCTGAATCGACGGACGAGGCCAGAGAACCATTAGCACACTCGCTAAAATCGATACGACGGCAATCGCAGCCAACGCCTGATAGAGCCGTCGTCGGGGCACCGCGGTAGAGATTGTGATTGGATCATCCGTTGACTCCAACTCCAGCCGGGCATCACCGATGTCACGGAGCCGCTTCCTCCTGTCGCGTTCGAGACAGCGCCGCAGCACCTGTCGAACCATCTGTGGTGTGCCCGGTGGAAGACGATTGAGATCGACGTCTTTGTGCAGCGTCGCGCCGATGGAATCGGCAACAGTCTCACCTCGGAAGGCCTGCACGCCGGTCAGCATCTCGTACAACACGCAGCCGAAAGAGAAGATGTCGCTGCGCTTGTCCACCACCTTGCCGCGCACCTGTTCGGGCGACATGTAACCGGCCGTCCCCATGATCGCCCCGGGAATCGTCGGACTGGGGGTGCGATCCGGTAAATGCCTGGTTGGCGAATCCTCACCAATAGCAGCCGACATCGATGGAGCTGTTCCCGTCGTTCGCGCCAGACCAAAGTCAAGTACCTTCACCGTTCCATCCGGTTTGATCATGATGTTGCCGGGTTTCAGGTCACGGTGAATCACGCCCTTCTCATGCGCCGACTCCAGAGCGTCTGCAACCTGAACCGCAATCTCAAGCGCATCATCAATGGGGAACGGACCGCGACTCAATCGACCATCGAGCGTTTCGCCTTCGATGAACTCCAGAACAAGGTACTGCTGACCGTTCACTTCTTCAAGACCGTGAATCGCGCCGATGTTCGGATGATTCAGTGACGCAAGCACTTTCGCTTCCCGCTGAAACCTCGCCAGCCGATCCTTATCATTCGACAGATGGTCCGGCAATACCTTGATGGCCACCTGTCGATCAAGGCGCGTGTCGCGCGCAAGATAAACCACGCCCATCCCGCCACGTCCGAGCTCGCGAAGGACTTCAAAGGGGCCAAGTCTAGTTCCAATGCCCGGCGTCATCTGAGAGTGTCCTCTCGTACCAGATTAGTTTCCTATGAAAGCGAGGTTTCGCCCCCGCTGATTAGAATTAGTGCGGCTTAACGGGTTGAACAGCTTAGGACCAATTATCATAGCAAGCGACGAATCTCAACCCACTTGAGTTGGGTCCGGCTCGGCCCATCGTGTTGAAACTAGCGCCAATGACTAACGACTAGGGCATGAGCCCGGCGCGTTTTTCTGCGCCGCCGACTCCGTGACTCTGTTGGGCAGCGAGGCTTGGAAGTTGTGGCCCATCGGGCGGTATCGCGACCGTCGATGAGTTGTTAGTAGAAAGGCCAGGAATTTCCGCGTGTCGTAAACGTCCTAAGGTTTTAGGAATTCCAACTGGCCAATATGTGACCAAAAATAACAGCACATTACGTATAAGCGATGGTAATGAATGGGAAGGAATGTGAAAACCCCTGATTTTATCCGGTGGCTGCAACATTCGAAAAGGCAATAACTTACGTTTTTGCCGGAAACCTAATTCGCAATGCGGAGGCCAGGGGTTCGATCCCCCTCTGCTCCACCACTAACCCCGCCAATTTCAAATATTTACAGCGGCAAGAATAACAACCCCTTTTTTGCTTGTGACGCCGTCGACGACGCGGCTTCCGGAAAATTCCACTTTCGCTCCGGAATGGATATGGTTGGGTATAAGAAAGAGTTGCTTGCGAAGGATGTTTTCTCACATTTAATAAAGCGATTCCATAATTCCGAGAGTCGGCGACGCGTTCAGTTAATACAGACGCGATTTGCGTTGTGGGTAGTAGAAGGCACCCACCATGCTCCACCTCTCCAACTGGAATTGGCGGCGAGGCTATCATTGCAACCCAGCTGTTCTTACGATTGCGAATCACAAAGACGGATTATTCTTCGTCGCAATTGAAAGTCTGATGGCGAAACTATGTCCACAATCCTTGCAGACATATCGATCATTTTCCTGTGCTCCCACCACTAACCGGATCTCAGAACACTGCGGGCATTGCACGAGCCATCGCCGCAAGCTTTCAAGCCAATTTTCTCCGCCGCACTTCGTGAAGTTGCCCTTTGGCAGGCCAAGATATTCGTGCGCTGGTAAGGCCATCCCTCGACGCGCTCCTTGTGCGTATTAACTTCAAACGACGCTGTTAGAGAGCCTACATTAGCCAGGATCACGAGTGCGAAATAGCGTATTAACACCTAAATTGTAAGCGTATTTACACCTGAGACATCGTGTGTGCCGCGATGCTCTTAGTTGAGGCGAAACACGAAGATGAAAACAAGAGTGGGAGGGCTGATGCGGATGATGGTAGGGAATGAATCTCTCACTCGGGTTGCCGGCGCTCTCGAACGTGCAGCGCCAATTCGACCCGGTTGCTCAGATTCTTCTTGTCGAGAATCCGACTGATGTGACCCTCTATAGTTCTTAGACTAAGCTTAAGCTCAGCCGCGATCTCTTTGTTTGAGAGTCCTCGCGCAACGGCTTCGGCGACGCGCCATTCCGCGTCTGTCAAGTCCTCATCTCGTATCATATCCGAGTCGTGGCTCTCTTGATCTCCAAACATGCGCGCAAGGTCGGAATGAGTGCGTTGTACTCGTTCGAGGATGCTCTTGACGATTGCTACCAGTTCTTCGGTCTCGAAGGGCTTGGTGACGTATGCGTCTACGCCGGTGCGAAATCCCGCTATACGGTCAGCGGTCTCGTCCTTGGCCGTCAGGAAGATAATAGGTACAAGTCGGCTGCGCGGCGACGCTCGAAGATTGCGCACCAACGCGTAGCCATCCATGCCGGGCATACGGATGTCGCTGATAATCAGGTCAGGCAGTGTTTCGGCAACGCGCACCATCGCCTCCGCTCCACGGCGAGCTGTCACCACCTCGTAGCCCTCCGCGCGCAGCGTCTCCGATACTGCGAGCAAGAGACTTGGATCGTCATCAACGACCAACAACTGTCTGGCCATTGGTATTTTCCTCGTTTGTGGATGGCGTACATCCTCCGTTGCGCCAGACAGGCAGGTGCAGTGTAAACGTGCTGCCGATTCCAACTTCGCTTTTTACACTGATGCGCCCTCCCATTTGTTCCATCACATTTCGCCCAAGATACAACCCAAGTCCAACGCCAGACATATCAGCGTCCTCTAAAAATTCGGCGTCTGTGGTAGCGTTACGAACGGCAGCGGAATCAGGGGCAGGTCGGCCTCGATGAAATTTGTCAAACAGAATGGGCATGTCCTCCTGCGGGATACCTCGCCCGTTGTCCTTCACGGTAATACCAACCGTAGCCTCTTCTTCATGCGCTGAAACAATAATGCGCCCGCCGTCCGGTGTATATTTAATAGCGTTCTCGATCACGTTCGAAAGTACGCGTCGCAGTGCCTTGGGGTCGGCACATACCTGCGCGACTTCTATCCCCTGTTCGATGCGAAGTTCATGGCTTCTCTTCTCAGCAAATCCGGCCACTGATTTCACAACGGACGAGATGACTTCTCCGACGTCAACTCGCTCGTGCGTTACGCGAAGCACCCCACCTTCGATGCGCGACAAGTCAAGTAGATTGAGTACAAGATCGATTTGCCGATCGCACTCCAGCGATATCGTTTCGACGTACTCGCGCCGTTTCTCCTCTTCAATCTCATCGCGCATTAAGAGCCGAGTTAACGCTTTGATTGTAGTTAACGGCGTGCGCAATTCGTGCGACACGCGTGAGACAAACTCTGATTTGAGTCGGTCCAATTCATCAAGTCGCGCCTCTCGTTTTTCTAATCGCTCAGCCATGGAGTTAAAGTTCACTCCGAGCCGCGCAATCTCCTCAGGTCCCTCGGTCGGCGCACGAGCAGAAAAGTTTCCTTTGCCAAATTCCTCGGCAACAAGATTCAGAAGTCGTACCGGCCGACCGATACTACGGGCCATTAGGAGAGCTCCGGCTACGGTGCACAACATAATTACCGCACCAATCACCGCGGATCTCGTGAGTTGATGCCACCCGGAGTCACCGCTCCAGACCAGCCACAACAATATGAGCCCAATCACCAGAATGGGAAGACCTCCCCCGATTGCCAGGGCCAACAACCGCGTGCGAATACTCATTTTCAAGCTGTCCCGTCTTGTCTTCTAGCTCTGCGCTGGCGCCAAAGTTGTCCTTAAAGTGGTAGGGGCAAATCCGACTACTCCTGCGTGCCAGAACGATGGTGGCCATAATGGCCGTGATGTTAACGACTTGAACGAATGTGAACAGCGTGTCGTTTGTAAGTATGCAATAGCTCAAGAGCAGTGCGCCGGCAACCAGCCAGATCAGCCACGTTGAAATGCTGATTCCCCAGGCGCATTTTTCAACATAGAGGTGGCGTATCTGAGGGACATAAGCAACTATGACGAGTGCTGTCCCGGCCCAACCTAGCATTTCCATCTTCAAAGTCACTTCGCGTCTCCTTTGCTCAGACAGACGCCAACCCGCGATCTGGAGCCACTCATCACACCTCAACCAGCAGATCCTCGCCCTCGACTTGCACCAAGCGCGAACGAACGGGACATCATTTGAAATTACCAACTCGTTCCAACACGACTTCATCTCCTAATGCTCATTTGCGGGCACCGTCATCCTTCTTCGCTCGATGCCAGCACTGAGCCCGCGTCAATTGCACCAGCGCGCAGCATCTTCCGAACGAACCTACAAAGCCTTCAAGTACTCGACTAAGTCTTTCTTCTCCTGCTCGGTCAAGTTCAGTTTTTTGAAACCGTTGTAGTGGTTGACGACGTCGAGCAGAGTCGCAAAGCGTCCGTCGTGGTAGAAACCGCCCTTGTGAATCTTCTGGGTGTCGAACAGTGCTCGCAATGGCGTCGTTACATACATTCTCGCTGGGCCGCGGTTGGCCTGGAAGCTGTCGATGCCAATATCTTCAGCCTTGTGAAGGTTCTGTCCGGGCTCCGTGAAAATCGGAGGCACGTGGCAGGTAGAGCACTTCGCCTTGCTGTTGAATAGAGCCTCTCCTCGTTGCGCGGCCGCCGCGTCGTAACTGCCTGCAGGCGCTTTGGGCGCAGGCATTGCAAGTTGATAGAAATGCAATGCGGGCAACTTAGCCGTGATCAAGTCCTTTGCGTCACGCTTATGTCCCCAGCCGGCCTTTGCCGCGACTGGGTACTGTTTGGCGTCCTCCAACCGCGAATCAATGAAAGTGCCCTGGCCATACATCTGCGTATTTGCGACATAGGCGTTCCAATAAGTAACAGTGCCCCATCCGCCGGTCCACGTGTGCTCGTTAACACCCGCCAACCCAAATGCTGAGGGCATCATCGTCGCAGCGCTCTTGCCATCGGGACTCTTGACCTGTCCATCCATATTCAGTTCGGCGTCGTACCGACCTGGACCCCAACTATTCAGCACGGTCTTAACCGTCTCCACGTTCACACCTAGCAGATCGCTAAAGGGCTTAAGATTCGGCGACGTCGCCACGATCGCGCCGACATTCAGGTCGCGATTACCCCAGCCGTCGAGTCGCTTGCCGATTCCAGGCGCGAATGAGTCGTCAACGGTGGAATGACACATAGCGCATTGGATGCCGAGCGATCGGATTTGCCCTGCCGAATTGAAAAACCCGGTCACACCGACAACGGCGTTTAGTTTTAGCAGTGCAACCGTTGTGGCTGGATCGTCGAGATCGACCTTGCCGGCCTTGATCTGCGCTACCAAGTCTGCCGGTAGTGCCTCGGCATCAACTTTTAGACCCAGTGCCAGCGCTGTCTTGGGACTTACTCCATTCCCCACTCCGCCCAGCTTCTCGCCGGCAATTGCCTCGTGCAGGCGCAGCTTGCCACCCCAGAAATCCTCGGAGCCAAATGTGTCGTACCGGAAGATCTGTTTTCCTTGCTCCATCATCCGTTGTGCGTTGTCGCTGATCTGCTGATCGTATCCTTTTTGATTTTGACCGCGATTCCGATCATCGCCTTGCTGAGCGCGGCCTCGATTAGAAAGATAACCGACCGCGAAGGTAAGGCTTGCCGCCAATACCAGCACCTTGATTAGCGTCATAAGTCTCCCCTTTTCGTTATTGGCCGCACTTCCTTTTCGCGTGGTGTCCTTCACCAGGTCTTTTCCGTGATGGCTACCGTCTGACATAACGACCTCCTTTGAGAGATTGGTCTTGTGGTCCTACTTTTCAGGCCGCCTTCCGCCAATCGGCCAGAAATTGTTCGAGCCCCTTGTCTGTAAGCGGATGATTAATGAGTTGGGCCATCACCTTGAATGGCAGTGTCGCCACGTCGGCACCAATACGCGCTGCTTCGATAACGTGAATGGGATGGCGAATGCTGGCGCCTTCGGTGTCGAGACTGGTGACTTCGGCAGAGACGTCTCCCTCGACGATTTCGCAAATGGCTGCAAAGTGCTGCTTAAAATCAACTCCTCCCTCTTTTGCCACGAGAGATGGATTGGTGGTAACGCCATCTACTAAGCCGAGCGCCGCGCCTTCACGAATCTCATTCAAGTTTGCCGTGTCGAGAAAAAACTTCATGTCACCCTTTCTTCCTCATTCCTATCTCACCGATAGGTGTTTCACTCTTTGCTCTGAGTGTTGATCAATTTCTGTTCCCGACTGAAGTTGAGGCATAGCTCCAGGTACAACTTCATCAGTAACAATTTCTCTTGCTGGTGTGTTGTCGTCGGACCCAGCCGCTTTGAGTAGTTCCAGAAAATTCGTAGAACCAACCTTAAGCTGATCGGCCCTTGGCATTCGATCCAACCGCATCAACTCTTCGATCGCGGCCATCTCCGGATCGCGATTCATTCCAGCGACCGCCAGTACTCGGTTTTCCTTCGTGTAAAACGCAAGGAAATCGCGCGCTGACACGTCGCCCTGATAGATAATCTCGTCCCATTGCTCGGCATGCCCGACGTAGAGCAATCCGACATCGAATTGCCGCGTCCAGAAGAACGCCACACCGTCATACGAGATTTCTTTACCCGCCATGTTGTGGGCCGCTACGCGACCCTGCTGCATCGCCGTGCGCCAGTGTTCTATGCGCTGCCTTTCGCCCGTGATCGGATTTGGAAAGTAGGCTATGTCTCCTGCTGCATATACTCCGTCGGCGGCGCGCATGTGTTCATCAACAATGACACCGCCGTCTCGGTGCAGAGTGACTCCTTCGAGGAAGTCCGTCGCCGGCTTGACGCCGACACCAACCACCACTAGATCAGCAGTCAATCGCTCTGCGTTTTCCAGGATGACCGCAGCGACCTTCTCTGAGCCGATGAAACCGGCGACCGACACTCCAAGTTTGAACTTAACCCCTTTTTCTTCGTGAACGTCCTGGAACAGCCGACCGATCTCCGCGCCCAGAATCTTCTCAAACGGCACATCATCAGGCGCGACGATAGTCACGTCGCACCCGCGCGCCATCAAGCTACTGGCCACTTCCATGCCAATAAAACTTGCGCCGATCACGATTGCGCGTTTTTCTTTTTCGGCAGTGGCAATGATCGCACCCGAGTCGTCGTAGCTGCGTAGCAGAAAAACATTCTCCTGGCTTTCAAGTTGAAAAGGCAGCTTACGTGGTTCACCGCCGGTCGCCACCAACAACGCATCACAATGAAGGGCCTCACCGCCGGCAAATGTCACTGTCTTCTTAGTCGCGTCAATGCGCTTGATCTCTTTGCCCTTTATGACCTCGATGTCATGCTCGGGAAAAAAGTCGTCGGACCTGAGTGGCAACCAGGCGGGTTCGGCGTTTCCTTGCAGATACTCCTTGCTAAGATTTGGGCGGTCGTAAGGCAAATGGTTTTCGCGCGTAATTAACAAGAGGCGGCCAGTGAACCCGTCTTCGCGCAGAGTTTGAGCTGCCGCGTAACCGGCCGCACCGCCGCCAGCAATCACGAACACTCTTTCATCCTTCTTATCTCGCTTGGTCATCCATGGCGTTCTGCGATCGGAAGCGACGTCAGGCACGCGCACTATGACTTGATCGTTTTCAATCTTCACTTCGTAGCGCGGCAGCGCGTCGAACGCAGGAGGCTCGACCAAATCGCCTGTTCTGACGTTGAAACAAGCGTGATGCCAGGGGCAAATAATGCGTTCACCGCTGAGTACGCCTTCCACGAGTGGCGCTCCGTAGTGCGGGCAATGCGCGCCGAGGGCATGAAAGTTTCCACCGACACACGACAGCAGGATCTCTGCGCCATTCGCGGACACCTGTTTCATTTCACCGTTTGCAAGTTCGCTGGTCTTGGCAACCGTTACGTCTTTGTAGTCCATAAGTACGACCTAAACCGTCTACTTTTCCAAGTCCTATCAAGCGCCTGAAAGCGTACCCGCATCCCTAACAACTAACGACCGTGTTACCACGTGTCTGCGCGAGTGTTTCCACTTGATTGCGGTGAATGGCTCATCTTTCGTTCAAACGACCTCCAAGAGGTGGCCCATTCTTTCCTTTTTCGTACGAAGATAATCCCTGGCTGCGTCAGTCGGGGAAATCAGTAGAGATACGCGCTCGACAACTTTGAATTCCATTTCTTCTAGCGCTCGCATCTTCTCCGGATTGTTTGACATCAATCGCACACGCTTCAGTCCCAAGTCCCGTAAGATCTCTGCGCATTGTTCATAGCAGCGCAGGTCAACTGCCAGTCCCAACTTTTTATTTGCCTCGATTGTGTCCGCGCCCTCATCTTGTAGCGCGTACGCACGAATCTTATTGATAATGCCAATACCCCGACCCTCCTGCTGTTGATAGACAATTGCACCGCTGCCTTCCCGCTCGATCAGCTCCATCGCGGTGCGAAGCTGCTGGCCACAGTCGCACTTGAGTGATCCAAACGCGTCACCTGTCAGACACTGCGAATGAATACGGACAAGGGTTGCTCGGTCTTTACGCAGCTCGCCTCGGGCGAGCACGACAAACTCTTCATTGGAATTGAGTGATCGGTAGCCAATGATGCGGAACTGGCCGAATTCCGTAGGCAAGCGCGCCTCAGCCACACGCTCGACTGTTCTCGGATTGGTAACCCGGCGTGGATTCTCTTGCACAACGCTTAGGTCTCTGCCTCGTCGACTGTAAGGTGACCGACAATCCCTAAAGCTTGTTATGATTGAAGTCACTTGCTGCGCATTCGTTGACATCATCTAGCCTTTCAATTCAAGACAGGTATTTGACGAAAAGCACTTCGTTATGCCGCTCGTTGTAAACCAACTCATCAACGAGTTGGCTGGTTAGCAGGATCCCAAAGCCGCCGGGACGCAATCCTTTTTTGTCACGCACGGAGGCGTGGCGTATGGGATCGTGGCTCGGGTTACTGATCGCGGCATGGTCCAACCGCGTGGGATCGAAACCGTGGCCAGGATCTTTGATACGACAAATAATCGCGCGCTTGAGGCGCACGAATCTGACCTCAACTCGCTTCGTCGGATCGAGCTGGCCGCCGTATTCGACGGCATTGCTCAGCATCTCCCGGAAGGCGTGACTGATCGCTTCGCCGACCTCTGACGGGAGGTCAGCCTCAAGCTGCGTGACTAACTTCTGAAGTGGCGAGACGGCTGCGAGGTCGCACGGAACGCGAAGCTCAACCCACTCCGGCAGTACCGAAACAAGTTCCGTCCCCGCTGACAAGCATGGGCGTAGCGCGTCACTTAGCGAGGCTCTTGGTTCGGAACTTTCGGAAGGGCTTGCGACGAGGTCGCTGAAGACCATGTTGTGCGTATTGGTTTGTAATTCACCTTCAGCAATCATGACCATCTCCTTTTGCCGACAATTTGCAGAGGCTTTCTCCGCCTCCCGCTTCCTGCCGAAGGTCACCGGTCAAGCTTGCTACTCAGACGTGCGAGAGCGAGAGCGCCTAATGCCAGACCGAAGTCGCGCAATGCAACGTCGTAGTAACCAGGGATCATCAGGAGGTTAACGACAATAAGTAGAAGCCAAGCCGAAACGACGTAAGCGAAAATCTTCGGCTTAAAGAAAACTCCGAGTCCCGCGATAATCTCGATGAGGCCGACGACGAGCATCAAATCGTGACCGTAGCCCCCGACCAAGTTGTTAACAAATGGAGGTAAGTACTGTTCCCAATTAACAAGGAGATTGAAGAACTTATCGAGTCCGGCGACGATCGGCGCGACCGTAAATCCCACGCGCAGTATTTGGTAAGCCTCAACAGCGGGTCCGGATTCTTCGGCCTCGATGTCGGTCTTGGGTAGAGAAGCAATTCGGTTTCGATTGTCGACTATGTGTTCCATCTTCTTCGTGTCCTCCAAGGCTGTAAGAATTAGAATTTCGTTAAAGCGATTGCCCTTTGAGCGAAGCATACTCCTTTATTACAATAAGTCAAGGACTCACTGGACTTATTGTGTTTATTTCAACAGTGTGCAATACTTCGAGCAAAATGAAGGGAACCAAGTTAGACAAACGGTTTTTCGACAGTACGCGGGGACGCATAGTCACGCTGTTGCGGGGAACGACGAAAACCGTCAACGAATTAGCGGAAGAACTTGAATTGACTGATAACGCAGTGAGGGCTCATCTGCTCTCCCTGGAACGGGACGGCCTTATTAAGCAGAGCGGCCTACAACGTGGTACGCGCAAGCCACACTTCGCATACGAGTTGACTGCGGAGGCCGACAATCTTTTTCCAAAAGCCTACGACGCCTTACTTAATCAACTTATTACCGTCCTTAAGGGACGACTCGCACCCGCGACACTTGAGCAAATCCTCCAAGACGTTGGCCGGTCTCTAGCTGGAGCTCAAGCTGCTAGTCAAAAGAAGGGGGATTTGGAGAGCCGTGTTGCGCGGGGGCTTACGGCCCTAGAGTCAATAGGCGGAGCCGCGCGGATTGAGAGGGAGAAAGAAAAGTTTTTCATTCGCAGCGAGAGTTGCCCGTTGGCCTCAGCCGTGGCCGAACACCCTGAGGTTTGCAGACTCGCCGAAACACTCCTGTCCGAGATAATCGGGGAGGATGTGCGGGAGCGTTGCGACCGTAACGGTTCTCCACGGTGCCGTTTCGAAATTATTGGAAAGTGAAAAAGGAAGAGAAAGGATGACCGGCATTTCTTAGAATACGAAAAGTATTAGGCGAAGTACGTGTTAGGCTTATTAGTAATTGTCTCCCCTAGCAGTTGGGCTTGGGCTCCCCGCTGGGACCACTAAGAGTCCTGACGTTTGAGTTTTCACGGGAACTGGGCGACGACAGATGGCTTAATTTCCTGCGGTTTCTGGTCGGATAGCTCACATGCTCGCTTGCCAGTTGCGCAACTTCAATTTTTCCACCCTCGTTCTCCCATCTCTCAAGCATTTTCTGCGTAAGACGTTTTCTGTCGCTGGTTTCAGACATCGTGAGTCCTTCCAAAGCTCTCAAATGGCAACATAGATTACGCATCTACTTATCGCACGGTTCTTACATTATGAGATCTCTCGACTAATCAAAAAAGTGATAATACCTGGGGTGCATAGGAGTTATCACTCAACGCCAAAGTAATCCGAAGTGTCACAACTTATCGGGACCCGAGCGTTATTCAAAGAGGAGTAATCTTTTGTGACGCCGTTGTGACGTAGCTACAAACTGTGAATACCGTGCCGCCGTGACGAACTTTGATAACTTATCATATGGCATAATTTAGAACCGTACGCCGCGTGGTCGCCGCGGTGCAATGTGGAGGTCCTGATTCGATTCAGAATCGATCTCCCATAAGATCCCGATGCAACGCCACGGCTGTAAAGACTTGAGGGTTGGACCAACGCCGCAAACCGTCTACTTTTAAAACCGTCTCATGAGCCGTTAACTGTTCACGGAAAACTCCGGCGTGTATATTCGAAGCGTCTCTAATGATCACCGCGGAACTCTTCCGCATGTCCGGGAGGACCGCTTTTTATCTATAGCGCGAGCGCAACGCACCGAATTGGAAGTGGGCAGAGGCGTGGATATTCTAACGTGAGTTCCGGAAATGACGATTAACGGCGATACAAAACTTGGACGTTATGAAATCCGTTCCAAGCTTGGTGCAGGCGGAATGGGTGAGGTGTACCTGGCGGAAGATACTGAGCTTCATCGCAAAATTGCTTTAAAGGTTTTGCCCGCCGATGTTGTCACCAAAAACGATCGGATGCGTAGATTCAAGCAGGAAGCAACAGCGGCGGCGGCTCTCAACCATCCGAACATTGCACATATCTACGAGATTGGCGAAAGCGCCGGCACGCACTTTATTGCCATGGAATTCGTCGATGGCTTGACACTACGGGAATTAATTCACGGAAGAGAAACCGATCTCGCAAAGCTCTTGCGCAACTTGCAACACGTGGCTGACGGATTGGCCAAAGCTCACGCAGCCGGAGTTGTTCACCGGGATTTGAAGCCTGAGAACATCATGGTGACACGCGACGGGCATGTGAAGATCCTCGACTTTGGACTTGCGAAGTTGATTGAGTCAGAGCAGTCATTCCGAGTGACAGAGGGCTTAAGCCAACTTGCCACTGCCGTAATGCAACCATACTCAACACCAGGCGCAGTCATGGGTACAGTCGGTTACATGTCGCCCGAACAAGCACAAGGCAAAGCAAACGAAATCGATCATCGGTCTGATATTTTTTCTTTTGGTTGCGTTCTTTACGAAGCGATTACTCACCACAAGCCGTTTGACGGAAAGGATCCGATCGAGTCGCTCAACAAGACCATCCGCGAGGAACCGCCGTCGATCACAATCTTTAATCGCGATGTGCCGTCCGATTTGCAGCGGGTGGTGCGTCGCTGTCTCGCAAAAGATCCAGAAGAGAGATATCAGACGATCAAGGACGTATCGATTGAGTTAAAAGAGGTGCGGCGGGAGTTACTGTCGGGCGCCCGAATGGAAACGACAGTTCCAATGTCGACTGCAGTTGACCCTGATGGTTCAGGGGTAGCTGTCGCATCAACGAGTGTTCCATCTGCCACTCCTTCAACTCAAGTATCTAGCGCCGAGTACATAATCAGCGGAATTAAACAGCATCGCGTCGCCGCTGGAATCGTCGGCGGTGTGCTCGTCTTGGTTACTGCGGCGATAGGAATCGGGTTTTACAAATGGTCGACCGGTAAAAAATCTGCCGCTTCGAAGCCCGCGGCGAAGCTTCAGCGGCTGACGACTTCGGGCAGGGCGTCGGACGCGGCCATCTCGCCGAACGGGGAATTCGTCGCGCACGTCAAGAGCGACGCCGGACAGCAGAGCCTGTGGCTCAGGCAGGTGGCGACCACCAGCGACACGCAGATCGTCCCGCCCTCCACACAGAGCTATTCCGGAATCACCTTCTCGAAAGACGGCGACTACATCTATTACCGTCTAGGGGAGCCTACTCTTTCCGCGCGCACGCTCTATCAGGTTCCGAAGCTCGGCGGCGCCTCGCGGAAAATAATCGAAAACGTCGGATCACCCATCACTCTTTCGCCCGATGGGACGCGCCTCGCCTTCCGGCGCAATAACGTACTCCTTGGCGAGACCTCGCTGTTCGTGGCGAACGCCGACGGCACGGGCGAGAGGCAGATCGCTGTGCGGAAATCGCCAAACAGTTTCGGTGACCGCGGGCCGTCGTGGTCTCCTGACGGGAAACTGATCGCATCAGCTGGGATGAATTATGACCCGAGCACTGGCAGAGCGTATTCGACAGTGATCGCCGTGGAGGTCGAAACCGGCGCGGAGAGACCGATCACTTCTCAAAAGTGGTGTATCGGCTGCGTGGGGCAGGTCACGTGGCTTTCAGATGGAAGCGGCCTCCTCGCACTTGTGCTCGACCCGGGACCGCGTTCGGTCCAAATCTGGCAAATCTCTTTTGCCGGCGACGAGACGCGCAAGGTCACCAACGACCTGAATAACTATAGCCGACTAAGCCTGACCGCGGATTCGAGTGCGATCGTCACCGTCCAGACCGAGAGCTCTTCATCTATCTGGATCGCGCCACAAGGAGACGCGAGCCGTGCCACGCAGATCTCTTCGGCTAGGTATGACGGGCAGTTAGGTCTGTCATGGATGCCCGGTGGCAGAATAGCTTACACCTCACGAGAGAGTGGATTGACGGACATCTGGACCATGGGCCATGACGGAAAGGATCAGAAGCAGTTGACGGCCCACGCGGCGACTAACCTGGACCCGTGGGCGACGCCCGACGGTCGCTACATCATCTTCTCGTCCACACGAAGAGGCGCCTCAACAAGTTTAAGGAGTATCTGGCGCATGGACCCGGACGGCGGCAATCTCAGAGAACTGACGCAAGGTGGCAGGTTTCCGCGATCTTCTCCAGATGGCCGTTGGGTGATTTTCCATACCGAGTACTCCGGCTCGACAATCAGTCTCTGGAAGGTCTCGATCGACGGCGGCGAACCTGTGCGACTGACCGACAAAATCACATCTAATCCGACCGTCTCGCCCGACGGCAGCCTCGTCGCCTGCTGGTACCGCGACGACGATCAACACCCGAACACGCCCACGAAGGCTGCCATCATCCCATTCGCCGGCGGCGATCCCGTGAAAGTGTTCGACGTCCCGGGCAGCGTCAACATCACCGCCGGTCTGCGCTGGACGCCGGACGGGCGCGCCCTGACCTACATCGACACCATAAACGGCATCTCCAACGTCTGGACGCTGTCGCTGGACGGCGCACCGCCGAAACAGTTCACCGATTTCAAGACTGATCAGATCTTCTGGTTCGACTTCTCGCGCGACGGCAAGCAGCTCGCCGTGTCACGCGGCTTTGAAACCAGTGACGTGATCCTAATCCGTGACTTTCGTTAAGGCGTGATGATTTTGGTGACCGGTGTTGAACCGAAAGACCACGTTCCCGTCGTGGGAGTTTATCTCGCCCTGGTCCATTTTCCTGTGACGCCGTTGTGACGTAACTCCAGGTGCACGAGCTTCTTTTCTACCCGGCTCCGAAGGAAGCAACGGAATAGTCTGGCCCACGCCTCAGCGGCGGCCCCACTTGGTGTAGGGCTCAACCCAATTGCGGTCAACGCGAGGCGAATGTCAGCAAATTCCGACGCCATTGTCGTCGGCATGCCTCTTGCCCGTACCCGGTCAGCTACAGTTGAACCTCTCTCAGCTATTTGTAAGGAGCAGAAGCATGAAACCGGACCTAACAAACGATGTACTCCATAACCCCTTCAAGAACAGATTCAACTATCCAGTAACGTGGCGCCTGGATGAAATGCAGGCTCATTCAAACGTGATACGAGAAAGGCAGCCTAAGCACGAAGGAGGAATATTCGTCAGCATATTCGCGTTGTCCCTCGTGTTACTCGCTACAGTGTTTGTTCTGTTTAGGTAAAGACAAGTAGTGCGGAGATTCCTCCCACGCATCCAACCCGTAAAGCGCGTGCTCAGTCTCACCCGCGGCCCGCAGATCCTTTTCAATGCAAGTGGCTTGCGCCCAACTCAGTTTTTGTATTCGAGCCCCGATGCTCCGTTGTCGTTCAGGAGATATTTCGCTTGCCCACGCACTCTTTCGTTGCTTGAATTCAACAATCTCTTAACTTCAGGTGCGATGAACTTCTTAAAGCTCTCCCTTGTCAGACCGTCGCATTTCGTCTTGCCGTGAATTAGCCAATCGAGCGTCCAATGCTGACGGACCGCATCATCGCTACGCAACGCCTCGAGCAGCGCATCAAAACGATTCCATGATTGCTCAGCCTTTTGCCACCAAGCCTTTGCTTTTGATACGGCTTCGGCCCGGATCTGTTTCTTCATGTCTGGAGTTCTTGAAGGGTCGGTTAGCCGCACGGTTCGTTGACTGATAACTGCCTTGAGCAAATCATCATTATTAATAACGCCTTCGCGAAATCCAAAATTCTGAAACGTAAGCTCCTCCAGGGCCCAGCCGGCCCTTACTGAAATCCAATCAACGTCGTAGTCGAGGATCCAACCATGGCCAGAAAACGTTTTTGCGCCCGGATGGATCAAATCCATGTGTTGTGTAACTCGACTCGTTCATCCCGGTCGAGGAGTTTGACCAGCGCCGGCAGTGACTCAGCCTGAAGAGACTCCAGTGCAGATTCCGCTGGATGTATCCGTTGCCAGTCTGCCGACACAAAATCATCAATGAGTTTCCTGATCGCGCCTGACTCTTTCGACTCTTGTACTTTTGCGCGTGGGAAAGTGCGGCCATCCGCCACCATTAGCCGTAGCTCCGTCACGATCCCTTCAGCATTCTTGACAAACCGCACGCGGGCTTGATTCTCAGGTGGCACCGACGCATCCACGATCAAAAAAGAATCATCTGAAAGCGCCTGTAGCGGACGCCGCACGCCGCTCGCACCTAAAAAGTAAAGTTGTCCTTGCTCCAAAGAAATCTCGATTTTGCCTTGGTCATACTTTCCCGCGTAACTCTCCAAGAGTGAACTGGAAATCTGTTTTGGCCCGTATGCCTCGAGCTCCAGGAGCGTTGCCAGCCAGCTCAACTGTTGTCTACGGTGTGCATCGGTGGATTTAGCAGACAAGTTCTTGACGGCTTCCGTATGAGCCACGCTTAGAGCTCGTTCGGCCTTAACAACTATGTCGGGTTCAACGCCGACCTCCTGCCAGCCACGGCCCGTGCGCGGGTCGAATTGTCGAAAGATGGAGAGGAAGAAAACAAACCCGTCTCCAATAGGCATTTCCTTGTTGCCGTAACCTGCACCGGAAGTTTTTTCTCCGATAATCGTCGCGCGTTTTCGCTGTTGCAGCATGAAGGAAAAGCCTTCAGCAGCGGAACCTGTCTCGCCGCTGGTTAATATGTAAAGATCAACGTCCGGAACTCTTTTTCCAGGAACTTCACGTAAGGTCCAGTCCTTGACAGTCACATTGGTGTCATGGTGATAGCGGGAAAGCCATTCCACCGGTTCCGCCGCGTAAAAATAGCTGGCGAGAAAAATTTCCAGATTGATGAACCCGCCCGGGTTTTTGCGTAAATCAATGATGATTGCGTCTGTGTTAGCAAGAAAGCTCATCGACGCCACGGCAGTTTCTTTCGAATAGGTCAAATCGACGAAACTTCTCAACTCCAAATACCCAACATTGCCACGCATTATCTCGACTTTGCGAAAGTTATAGTTCGAATTACGTAGTCCGGCGAGACGCTCTGCGGTTGGCGGAAGTTCTTTTAAGTCGACGCTCGGCGTGGACGGCGTGGCCAGCAGCGCACGTTCTAAATCTGGGTCGTAGGCGACGAATAAATGCAAATCCTTACCAGCCGCTCGAAGGTCGTCCGTCAAACTCGAGGCCATCTCCCTTGCATTATCAATCTTGTCGTACACCCCGCTTTGCAGTCTCTTACGCAGCTGTGATTCTATTTCCTTAACTTTTTCAGGCGCGACGTATTTGGCTTTCAATTCTCGTATGATCTGTTCAACCAGCCGTTTCCGCAGATGCGCATCAACGACCGGTTTCTTGTCGCCTTGAACCGACTGACATGAGACTCGGACAGGATAAATAAAAAAGAATGCGGTGAACCAAAGGAAGGCAGCTAAACGGAAATGGCTATTCTTCATTCGCTTCATATTCGATGGTTAACTCCATGATCGCCCAATGGTTCCCAAAATATCGCGACTAATCACAAGAAAACTGAACGCGGGTATGATATGGCCATGCAGATGAAACATGCCGGCATCTTAGCGCATAGCATCGAAGGAGCGTCATTGTCTCTACTTGAGTTCTGCCAGAACGGGTTCCGCGAGCTTGGTCCTCATACCCATCCCGATGTCACGCTGGATTGCATCGCTATGAGCCGGAGCATTGCAGCTTGGGACGCGGGCGACTACGGTTCAATTCGATCTACGCTAGCCGAAAGCGTCTCGCGACTGGCAAAGGCGGGTGCTGATTTCTTCTTTTGTCCCGACAACACGGCGCACATCGCGCTCGAGCAGCCAGGGGAAGACTTCGCGCTGCCGGGGTTGCATATCGCCGACGTAGTTTCGGAGCGCGCAGCCACCGACGGTCTGCGGCGAATTGGGCTGCTCGGAACTAAGTACACGATGGAGAGTTCGATATATCCGCGAGCGCTCACCGCACACGGAATTCAGTATGAAGTACCGCCGCCTGACGATAGGCTAATCCTTAACAACGTCATCTTTCACGAGCTCGTAAACGGCGTGTTCTCGGATGCATCACGTCGGGAGTACATTCGAGCTATCGATTGGCTGCAAGATCGTGGTTGTGATGGTGTAGCGCTAGTCTGTACGGAGATCCCATTGCTTGTCACACCATCGGATTCTCCCTTGCCGACGTTGGATTCGACGCGGCTGCTTGCCCGCGCCGCCTTCGAAGTGGCAGTCGGTCAACGGTCATTGCCGTCTTGGCGCGGCGGTCCACATGGAGTGAGACATGATGTATGACTACATCATCGTTGGTGCGGGCTCTGCTGGTTGTGTGCTCGCCAATCGTTTGACGGAAGATCCTCGCACGCGAGTTCTCCTACTTGAAGCCGGAGGTCCAGACAAGAAGCAGGAAATCCACATCCCCGCGGCGTTTGCCAAACTCTTCAAGAGCCCTTGTGATTGGGCTTACTACACTGAGCCCCAACAAAACCTTAATGACCGTCGACTGTATTGGCCACGCGGGAAGATGCTTGGCGGGTCTAGTTCAATGAACGCGATGATCTACATTCGGGGTCACCGCAACGATTACGATAAGTGGCACGACTTGGGAAATGAGGGGTGGGCCTTTAGCGACGTGCTGCCGTATTTCAAAAAGGCAGAGCATCAGGAACGTGGAGCTTCCGAATATCACGGCACAGATGGACCGCTCAACGTGTCTGACCTGCGCTCGATCAACCCGCTTTCTCGCGCGTTCGTCGAAGCTGGCCAGGACCTCGGCTTTACGATAAACGCCGATTTCAACGGCGCGCAACAGGAGGGATTCGGGTTTTATCAGGTAACGCAGAAGGGCGGCAAACGCTGCAGCACTGCGGCAGCGTATCTCAAGCCGATCTTACGCCGCACCAATCTCACCGTGCTCACGCATGCACAAGCGACGCGCCTGGTGATCGAGGGTAAGAAGGCAGTCGGCGTTGAGTATCGAAAGGACGGTCGTTCGGAGAAGGCGATTGCCAACCGGGAAATTATCTTGAGCGGAGGCACAATCAATTCCCCGCAACTGCTCATGCTTTCCGGAATCGGTCCAGGCGCCCAGCTGCATGAGGCGGGAATTTCGACAATGGTTGACCTGCCCGGTGTTGGTGAGAACCTCCAGGATCATCTGTTCGTCTCAGTCGCCTATGCCTGCACACAACCCGTTACGCTGGCGAATGCAGAGGCGAAAAAGAACATCGCCAATTATTTGCTTTTTAAGAAAGGACCGCTCACATCGAATGTTGCTGAAGCGGGAGCATTCACCAAAACCGACGCGAGTCTGCCGGCGCCCGATCTACAGTTTCACTTCGGTCCGGTGTATTACCTCAATCACGGGTTTACGCGGCCGGAAGGTCACGGCTTCACCATTGGGCCAACACTGATTCGCCCGCTGAGTCGCGGCTACCTTACTTTACGTTCGAGCGATCCGTTTGAAGCGCCATCCATACAGCCTCGCTATCTCGAGAGTGAGACTGATATGCAAGTTCTTGTGAACGGCGTAAAAATGGCGTGCGAGTTAGCCCAGACGAAAGCATTTTCTGCATATCGCGGTCCGGCTGTCTGTGACGGCCTACAGATGTGCGGCAATAATGAAATTGCTGACTACGTCCGCAATACCGTCGAGACAATTTACCACCCTGTTGGTACATGCAAGATGGGCACCGACGCGATGGCAGTTGTTGATGCACGTCTGCGTGTCCATGAAATAAAGAATCTCCGTGTTGTCGATGCTTCAGTGATGCCTGAAATTATAGGTGGTAACCCGAATGCCGCCGTGATTATGATTGCTGAAAAGGCTGCAGACTTGATCAAGGAAGAGTAAACCGGATGTCGGAAAAAGTCCTTGCATCGTCATGATTTGTGCTTCCATTATCAGGTAATGAAGCATAAGATCGACCAGTCAACTGAAAGTGCCTGATCGCCTAACGTGTCGCTCACAGTCAATTCGGTATAGCCCATCGAGCGGGACTTCTGGCTAAGTAATAACGGTTCGATAAAGATTTCCTCGCAAGAATTTGCCACGGTAACGGGGCTGGGTGCGAATCCAGGTTCATCCCCATGAGTCTACGGATTGCAACGATAATGATGCGACCGCAGTAGGTAAAACTACGCGGCTTAACGGAGGTGCTACCATGCCGTTCACTTTAATCAAGGGTACCTTTTTTCCGGGTGTCGGAATTCCGGATGGTGATTCTGTTCGATTTGCTGCCGATGACATCTCCCTCTGGGAGCGTCTGGCTGGAAACATCGACGATCCTGGTCTTAACGATACTGTGCAGACACGATTCGAGGGCATTGATTCTATTGAAAAGCAGGCCATCCAACCCCTCGCTAACGATTCGCGTGACAGCATGTTGAATCTGATTGGTGCTGCTGACCTGCAAGACACGCCGCCAGGTTACGTCTTGTCCAGGAGCGTCGATCCAAATGGCCGGCCCATCGTTTTCGCATTTGCGGGAGACGCCCCAGAAGACGACGGGGCCAGCATTTTCCTCGAACCGGATCGGTTGCGAGAGTCTGTAAATTTTCGTCAGGTCCAGGCGGGCTTCGCGTATCCGCTGTATTACAACACATTGTTTCGTGTACTCCGTGAAACCTTCAACGAAGGCCTGGATGAGGCGGAGGCGGCGGGTAGAGGCTACTGGCCAACCGACGCAACAATGACGGGCGTCACGATTGTGAACCGTGATGAGCTTGACGAAATACCGCCCATATGGCCGAAGTTGTGGCGCCGCCTGGAAGAGTGGCTCAGAAACAATCAAGGTCTGGATGGCTTTCTTGAATTTATCGAGGCGAAGGGGGAACGAGCGGACAACCTGATTACTTTCGAACAGAGTTCGTTGGATGACTTTATGGAAGTAAACGGTAATACCGTCCGGATGAAGGTGGAACCCCGTCACATCCGCGTTGTTTCGACGACGACGTAGGGAGGAAGTGCAGGCTGAGGAAGCTTCTGCGTTTCAAAAAGCGGAGACAACGCCATTAGTTTTAATGGACGACTCCGTCACAAACAATCGACCTCAGATCTCAGATTTGAGATCTGAGGTCTCACATTTGAGATCTCAGATCATTACACCGGCTTGGCGCACTAAGCTCGTAGATTATCTCAGTCTGGAGCGGAACGTTTCCCTCGCATCGGCCGCGGTATTCATCCTCGGTCTCGGCGAGGAGTTGTGGAAGAAGTTCGTTCCAAAATACCTCGAAGCACTTGGCGCCAATACACTCGTTATCGGATTTTATGGAACAGCAGAGACCTTCTTCGACGCCATTTACCAATATCCCGGCGGCTGGCTCGCCGATCACCTCGGTCGTCGACGCGCATTTTTGATCTTTGTGACGCTTGCTTCCGCAGGCTATCTCGTTTACCTACTCAGTCCATCCTGGCCGTTTGTCTTCGTAGGTCTTGCCTTAGTGATGGCGTGGCAGAGCATGGCCTCACCCGCAATCTTTGCCGTCATCGGCGATGCATTGCCACGTGAACGCCGGGCCATGGGCTTCACACTGCAATCTATTCTGAAGCGTGTGCCAATCGTCATCGCGCCTTTAGCCGGCGGCGTTCTGATTGCTTCGCTCGGAGTCATTAGCGGCATTCACGCTGCCCTTCTAATCACACTCGTGCTCGCGATATTAACAATGCTTCTCGTTTCACGGATCAACGTGAGCATCAATCCATTGCGAACCACGGGAATTGTTGGAGTTTGGCAGTCATTTCATAGCGCGCTAAAGCGATTGCTCGTTTCCGACGTAATCATACGAACGTGCGAAGGCATGACAGGTGTGCTCACAATTCTTTATGTTACGAATGTTCAGCACATCAGCGTCGCCCGGTATGGCACGCTCATAGCCATACAAATGATTACTTCGATTATTGTTTATATTCCAGCAGGCAAGATAGCGGATCGCATCGGGCGCAAGCCCTTTGTAATCGCCACGTTTTTGAGCTTCGCATTATTTCCGCTGGCAGTCATTTTCGCGTCGAGCTTCGCATTCTTAGTAATTGCATTCATTATTGGTGGGCTGCGTGAAATTGGTGAGCCTTCGCGCAAAGCAATGATTGTCGACTTTGCTCAAGACAACGTTCGCGCGCGTTCAGTAGGTCTGTATTACCTTGTACGGAGTCTCTCGATCACTCCCGCCGCTGCAATTGGCGGACTGCTTTGGACGATTGCTCCGGAAGTGCCGTTCATTGTCGCGGGAGTTATTGGAGTGATCGGTACGTTCGTTTTTTCGGCGACCGTCGAGGAGAATTACGCGAGTTAAAATGGACCTTCGCATGAAAAGCTCGAGGTAAGAGGAGCGTCAGATGAAAAAGCTCGACGCTGAGGTGGATGCCCTGTTCAAGCTTCCGTTGGCAGAGTTCACCGCTGCTCGCAATGCACTCGCAGCGCAGCTGAAGCAGAGCGGGCAGCGTAACGAAGCGAATCTCGTAAAGACTTTGGCCAAGCCTTCCATCTCAGCGTGGGCGGTCAACCAACTCTACTGGAAACATCGCGAGGCTTTCGATAAGTTGCTCGCCGCGGGTGAGCGCGTTCGACAGGCGTCCCGCCTTGCCGGCAAGGTTGCGAACATGCGCGGCGCGCTCGACGCACGACGTGAGACGCTCTCGCACCTTTCTGATCTCGCAGATTCAGTGCTGACCGACGCAGGTCACAACCCAGCGCCGGATACGCTGCGCCGTATCACTACTACTCTCGAGGCGCTGTCAGCCCTCGCATCGCTTTCTGACGGTCCAACCCTTGGGCGGCTGACTCAAGACGTGGATCCACCGGGTTTCGAGTCACTCGCCTCGTTGTTCCCTGGTGGTGCGAAAGTAACTCAGCCGCGGGTCACAGCGTCGCAAAAGCCGGCCGCTGCTGGCACAAAGAAGCCCGCCGGAGCTCGTGACGTTGAACAGATGCGTCGCGCAAAAATAGCTGCAGCCAAAGTCACATTGCAGGATGCGAAGACAACTCTGACTGAAGCGCGCGCCAGGGCACAGCGTCTGGAGTCGTCTCAGAAGAATGCGCAGGTAGAAACGAAGGAAGCGCAGGCTAGGGTGAAGGAGGCAGAGAAAGATTTGCGTCAGGCACAGGAACGCTTTAAGAAGGCAAGCGTGGCGTCGGAAGATGCGGCCGTTCATGCGCACCGCACGGCGGCCGAGGCAAAAGAAGCCACACAAGCTGTTAATGACGCCAATCGTGCAGTTGAGAAGGCACGCAAAGAGCTCGAGTCATTGTTTCAAGAATCATAAGGTTTGGGTGGAAAGTGGACTCGCGAAGAATGTTCTACTTCTGATTTGAAGTTCGGAGGTGCTTGGTCGTGCCTTCAGTAACGCTAAAGTTTGAAGGAACAAACTCGGTGGTATCTCCCGACTTTAACATCTGAGGGTCTGGCTGCGGCGGCCGTGGTCTACCTTCGATTTGCGCACTTCGTCTCGCGACCTCAATCATTTTCTTACTCACGAATGCACCATTTATGATCAAGGCCAGGCCCACGAACACCGGTATGATGCCCGCTACCCAAAGTCGACTGAGGATTTCCGCGGCGGCGTCGGATACATTTCCTCCGGCAATGATTCCACCCATGAGAACAAAGAGCAGAATCGCAAGGCCTAATCCGGCGGACGCAGTTATCACTCCAGCTTTTATTTCGTTGTAACGCTTTACCTCGGGGGTGATCCCCTGTTGCCGTTCCATTTCGGCCTTACGGCGTGCGGCCTCTTCACCGGACATAAACATCTCGGCAACCCAGGTATTGCCCCAATCGAACTTTTTCTCCATTTCTCGGCTATCGACCGCCTGCCGAACAGCAAAAAGATTAGCCCCGCACGCTTTGCAGAACTTCAACTCACCGTCTTGGGTAGAACCACATCTGGGACAAAACATACGAATGCTCCTGAAGCGTATCGTTGGACAAGAATACGACGATACGGACCCGACAGTTCTAGGGTTTCAATCCTAATCCGAATATCAACTGAACTACGGCGCACAGATTATGACAGATACGCAACCTTTTTGAATCCCAATTGCACCAATCCTGCTGGGTTGCTGAGGGTAAAGTTACGATGTAGTATGCAGACGTATCGGAACAGACGGGTGTCGAACTCTCCTCTAATAATCGCCTCGCGTCAAGCCCAAAATTAACGGTCCTGCTTCAGGAGGTCGCTGTGTGTAAAACGATCTTTCATTCCGTCGTTTTTCTAACCTTTCTAACGTCCGTTACGCAGGAATCGTTTGCTCAAGCACGCAATGATAGTGCGTCATCCGCTGCGATCTACGATTCCAACGTCCCCTCCAGCAAAAGCAATGATGCAGACCGCAAGGCCAATTCACAGGCAAGGAAAGAGGCAAAACGTTATTACAACACTGGAGTCAAGTTCGGACGCGCCGGATTATTTGAGCAAGCGGCCGCTAGTTTCCTCGAGGCCATTCGTCTAAATCCAAACTTCGCAGATGCACACTATGGCCTTGGACACGCATATTTCGATTTAAAGAGGTGGCAGGAGTCGATCAAGGCTTTGGAACGAGCAGTCGAGCTCAATCCAAAGGACATGGAAGCGTATGCGATGATGGGTCATGCTTATTCAAACCTGCGTCGCGATAAGAGTGCGAGCGAGCAGGAAAACGATCAGGCGCCTTTGGCGGTAAGGGTGTCTCGAACCGTTTCCAACCATTCAAAAACTTCATCGGAGAAATCCGATGATCGAGAACTCACCACGATCTACCGCGTAGGTGCTGGTGATGTACTCGATGTGAGGCTTCAGAACGCGTCCGCCGACCAGCAAACGTTTTACACCGTCAGTTCAACTGGGTTGCTGGACCACCCGAAGCTTTCCGCACCGCTCAAGGTGAGTGGTCTAACCAGCGACGAAATCAGCCGGCTGCTTGAGTCAGATCTGAAGAGTCGTGCCGTCGGTGAACAACCGCAAGTCTCGGTGGGAGTGCGGGAATACACCAGTCACACGATCCTTGTAAGCGGGCTCGTTAAGGATCCGGGAACGAAGGTGTTGCAACGAGAAGCGATACCGCTTTACGTCGTACTCGCCGATGCGCACCCGCTGCCCGAAGCAGGTCGAGCCATCGTCAAATCACCGCAAAGAAGCGAAACGATGATTGTGGATCTCGCAAACGCGAGCGCTATGGAGTTACTGACTCGCTCCGGAGATGTGATTACTGTCGAACGTGCCCCTCAGCAGTTTTTTTATGTCGGCGGTGATGTGAAAGTTCCTGGGGAAAAATTGTTCCGCCCGGGCATGACACTGACGCAAGCCATTCTCTCTGCCGGCGGGGTCAAAAAGGACAAAGAAGCCGAGTTGGCGCGCGAAAATTCCGGATCGCTGTTAGAGACGACAAAGTACAAACTCAAGCACATATATTCCGGTCGGGTCGCTGACCCTCAAATCCTTCCAGGTGACCGAATTACGATCCACTGAAGCTTAGGGGGTTCCGGTGTCAGTATCACGTAAGCTACGGAAAAAGTTAACGACGTTCGGCTGGCCGCCTGTTGAGAGCTCTGAGGTGGAAAGTACTTACGTACCCAAGCCGAGGTACCATCATAAGCGTAGATCCGGAAGGCTTGTTAGGTGGTTCGCTTACGTCACGTCTGATTTGCGACGATTAACAGGCTTCACCGTGATCGTAGTTTTGGTTTGTGGTCTGGGCGCGCGTGCTGTCTTCAACTTGTTAGGCTCGCGCGTCACAGAGCCAGCGATTAACGGTGAGGTCTCGCTGCCCAACGACTCCTCTTTCAGTCCTCAGAATGATCTCGAGTCCGACACACAGGCTCAGCAGAGTCCCTCTCCAGCCGAGACAAGAGATGCTTCCTCTAATCTTGAGCAGACTGGTTCACGACTAGATAGCATTGAACAGTCTAAGCGTTTACCTGTCGTCAAACCGGTGGCAAAGTCATCCGGCACTGCTGATGGGCCGGATCAAATAGAGGTGCCGCCCAGGAAACAAGAAACTGCGACGGGTGACCGCGCTGCTCGGAGCACTGAATATCCGAGCGGGTCAGCGACAAGTTTGCCGTCAACGAATGTCGTTCGCGCGGACCAAGAAGAGTCCCCTGCTGCTGCTTCTGCTCCTCCTCCTCCTGCTGCAAAAGCATCGCCTCGCACATTCTCGAGTCCATCGAGAATTAAATCGCAACGTCCAAGACGCGTGCGTGGCAGGAGTGATCAACAGGTGCCCTCAGCCACGGAGGGCAAGAATCCGAAACCTAAAGTAATTCAGTGGCCGTAGAGTCCGCGGAGCGGACGAAAGCGTAAAGCCTGGGGCGTCAGCCCCAGGATCCAGCGTTTCGTACAAAGATTAAGCCCGCAGAGCGGGCGGCAGCCGTTGCGATTGAATAGCTTCACAAATGTCATGGTTCCGCTGTCGCCTGCTCCGCAGGCTTTTTGAATTCTGCGTGACGTGTCCTGGGGCTGACGCCCCAGGCTTTACGCTTTCGTCCGCTTCGCGGACTCGCCCTCCGCTTCCATATGTTGCCAAATGTTCGGGCTGGTACCGTCAACGTCGGTGAAGCCATACACTCGTGCTAGCTCACCTGAGCTGACCGACTGCTGGTTCCAACGCGCGAGATCCGGATCCAACGCCAGACAAACGATTGCGCGCCCAACGTACCGAGGCGTCTCGGACATCGCAAAACCCGGCGGCGCCATAGGTTGCCCAGTCTCACCACGCGCTGGATCTAGAGCATCACGCCAGTTCTTCTCGGTAACACCAAAGTTCTCGAGCATCATTTCTGAACGAAGCCATCCGGGAGTTATCGCCACCGCCGTTGTCCCATACGGAGCAAGTTCGTGTCCTTGGGAAAAGGCAAGCCGGTTCACTGCGACTTTGGCGAGATCGTAGTAGACAGAGATGCGGTAGTGTGAAGCGTTGTACTTCATCGTGCCATCCGTGACTTCGACGACGAGTCCGCCAGGCCGAGAAATGAGTAATGGCAGCAGATACTTTGAAGTGATGATGTGAGTGTCGATCGCAAGACGCAGGATGCGAAGACCTTTATCCAAGTCGAGTTCCCAAACGGGTGTGTTCCACTCAGATGGGCCACCTTTCAACATTTCGGCCCCCCAGATATCGTTCACGAGTATGTCGATTCTTCCGAAATCATTCCGAAGTCGTTCGGCAAGCACGTGCACATCATCGGTCACAAGGTGGTCGACAGGTATTGCGATTCCCTTCCCGCCGAGCTTCGTCACTAACTCCGCAGTTTCCTCGATTGTTTCGCTGCGATTGTAGTCGGACCTGATGGCTTTTTGAGTGCTGGTTCGTCCGGTGCAGATAACAGTAGCACCTGCTTCGCCAAGCGCTGCGGCGATTCCTCTACCCGCGCCTCGAGTGGCACCAGTAACCACAGCCACCCGCCCCCGCAATGCATCGCCATCGTAAGCCACGCGCCCTTGCAACGCTTCGTAGTTATCAGAAAGAGTCATGCCGTGAATATTACAGCCTTCGTCGCCAACGACAAGAAGGTGCTAGCCACGAATAAGGCGTCAGTACCATCTGCGGTAGCCGCCGTTTTGGAGGCGTCCATTAAAACCCCGATAGGGGTTGAATGTTTATAGACGACGCAAACCAACAACAACTCCACCGCCGTTCGGAGCGGAACTCAACTTGACCGATATTTGCCCAGCTTCATTCCGCTCCGAACGGCGGTTAATGTCTTTTGGGTGTTAGGTCTACAAACATCTCACTCCTAACGGAGTGAAGAGTCTTCGCAGGCTTAAGACAAACTTCCAACTAACAGATATCCGCTGACAGCCAAAACAAGCTAGCGCGGAGTGATCCAAAATAGTTGATCGAAAAGCTGAGCGAACAAAACTATTGACGGATTTTCGTCTGGGCTTTACTATATCGGGAGTCGATATAGTTTTTAGGCGTTGGAACTCTCCGCAAGGATTATTCAAACCTAGCTTAGTTCGGAGGTTGCTATGAGACGGAAGTCTGCATTGCAGAGGGGATTAGTGTTGCTTTTCTCGGCTTGGACAACCCGCTTGCTGCGCTCGTCGTTCCGTGCGGTCGTGGTCGGTCGCTGCGCCGTGGTTGCGTGGACAATAGTTGTTTCGCTGGTTCTTACTCTCACATCGCCGGTGCAAACATCCAATTTGCCCAAGAAAGTAGAGACGGACGCCGCGAATCTGAAAACTCGCGCGGAGCTAAAAACTAATCTGCAGCAATCACCTACGGCAGAGCTGAAAACTGTTCTCAGCGTACGCGGGCACGAGCAAACGGCCGGCGGAGTTAATCTCGCGCAAAGAATTGAAAGAATTGAAAACGGGCTGCTTCCGCCGGCAGTACTCAAGGGCGAGACGCCAGTTCGCATGCGGCTTGCCGATCGCATGCAGCATTACAAGACGCCGGGTGTCAGCATCGCCGTAATTAATGATGGCCGGATCGAATGGGCGCGTGGCTATGGCTTTCTGGCGGCGGGAGGCAGCGAACCGGTGACGACGGAAACGCTGTTTCAAGCGGCATCCATCAGTAAACCTGTTACGGCGATGGCTATATTGCGTCTGGTGCAGCAACGAAAACTGAGTCTTGACGGCGATGTCAACGACACGCTTCTCTCATGGAAGATTCCTGAAAACGAGTTCACAAAAGAGCAAAAGGTAACTCTTAGACGTCTTCTCACACACTCTGCGGGCGTAACAGTGCCGGGCTTTCTTGGCTACCCAGCGGGTGAACCATTGCCGAACTTGCGACAAATACTCGACGGTCAACCTCCAGCCAACTCGGCGCCGATTCGCGTGGACATTCTTCCGGGAAGCAAATGGCGTTATGCGGGAGGCGGCTATGTTGTCTTGCAACAACTGTTGATGGACGTCACCGGAAACTCTTTTCCGGAGTTCATGCAGAAGATGGTCTTGCAAAAGCTCGGGATGACGCACAGTACTTTCGAACAACCGCTTTCGCCACAGCGTGCGGTAGTCGCAGCTGCCGGGCACCTGCCCGACGGTAAAGAAATGAAAGGAAAGTGGTTTGTATATCCCGAGCAGGCACCGGCCGGTCTCTGGACCACGCCGACGGATCTGGCTCGATTCGTAATTGAACTGCAAAAATCAAGAGTCGGGAAATCCAACAAGGTGCTCTCTACTGCAATGACCAAACAAATGTTGACTCCGCAGTTTGAGAACAATGGCCTGGGTCTATTCGTAGAAGGGCAACGTTTTGGTTTCGCAGGCGCCAATGTCGGATTCAAATGCCGAATGGAGGGTTACATGAATCGGGAGCAGGGCGTCGTGGTGATGACTAATTCCGAGAATGGTGCGCAACTAATAGCCGAGATTCTTCGCAGCGTCGCGGCTGAATATGGTTGGCCGGACTTTCATCCGAAAGAGAAAGTCATTGCCAAAGTGGACCCGCGAGTTTATGACGCCTACGTTGGTGAGTATGAGATTGCTCCGGGTTTCATTCTTACCGTGATTCGAGAAGGCGACAAATTGATGAGCCGGGCGATGCCGGTACCGGTGCCGCCAAGTGCAACCGGGCAGCCGTGGTCAGAAATGTTTCCCGAGTCGGAAACTATATTCTTCATCAAAGACGCAGATGCAAAGTTCACCTTTGTGAAAGATGAACAAGGTAAAGTCGTTCAGGTTAATATTTTTCGCGGCGGTCGCGAATATAAGGCGCGGAAAATCAAATGAGCCGGGAACTAATCCGTTGAAAAGGCAGTACTACACCGTAAGGTTCACGGTGTGAAGGTCGCGATAGTAACTGCCATTCGATTCTTAGCAGTAACCATTCTTTACTTCATCTGTTTTGCTTTCGTCTCGGGAGCACTGCTTTCAACCGCGATTGAGCAACCCGCGCCGGCTGACGCCAGTGCAACTCTCCTCCCTCTGCTCATCGTCAGCTTGATCAATGCGGCTGTTTGGACTTACGTGATCCTGCGTTCCCGCTGGAGTGGTTGGAAGCTTGTCATGACGGTCTTCTTAGTGTCCTACGGCGTGAGCACGGTTATGTCTCAGATCGAGACTGCCTACTTCGTAACACGTTTGCCGCCCGGCGTGCTGGCGCGTCTTTTCCTGGCAGGAATGCTCACGTCAGTACTTTTTGCTCCCTTAGCTGTGTTGTTTCATGGAAAATTCAAATCTCAGCCAAACGAAAAGGTCCGGGAGTCAAGGCTCAGCATGCCCGTACGAGCATGGATTGTGAAGTTATGTTTGATCGTCATCGTTTACGTCTTCCTCTATTTCACATTCGGCTATTTTATTGCCTGGAGAAATCCAGCAGTGCAGGCCTACTACGGCGGGACCGATCCCGGGAGCTTCATCAGCCACATAACAAACCTCCTGCGCAGTGAGCCACTTCTTTTTCTTCTTCAAGCAGGGCGTGCTTTACTTTGGACTGTCATAGCGGTGCCTGTTATACAAATGACAAAGGGCAAATGGTGGGAAGCCGGATTAGCAGTTGCGCTATTGTTCGGGGTGTTTATGAATTCGTTATTGTTGTTACCGAATCCATTGATGCCGGCTGAGGTACGGATGGCCCACCTGGTTGAAACAGCGACTTCAAATTTTCTGTTCGGCTGGCTAATAGTGCTGATATTGCGAGCCCGAATCTCAAGCTCGTGAGAGTTGAGTTGCTCGAGCACTCTCTTCGGATGGCCGCAAACTCTGGTAGATGAATTCGTGTGTGGGAACTTCAACGCCGCTCTCGCGCGCCATGCGAACCACCGCCCCGTTTTGCGATTCGAGTTCCGACGGTTTTCCAGCTGCGATGTCTCGTTGCATTGAGCTTGTTGCATCTTCTGGCAGAGCATCCACCGCACCCATCGCAGTTTCAATAGCATTAGGAGGAAGGCTGATCCCGCGCGCGTGACCCAGCGCATAGATTTCCTCCATCGCCTTGACAATTTGCGCGCGCAATTCAGGATCTGTGCGCAGCTTTCCCGCAGGTGTATTCGCAACTGCCCCAACGCCACTAAAGGAAGCGATGAAGAGGAACTTCATCCACAGTGCGACGTGGATATCTGGCGCAATCGTTATCTCCAAACCAGCCCGTTTGAAGAGCTGTTCGATCCTCGTGATTCTTTCGGTTCGTCGATTGTCTAGCTCTCCAATCACGATCGACGGCGTGAAACCGGCGTGCCGAATATGTCCGGGCTCGACTACGAAGCACACGATCCTGCAGAGTCCACCGATGACGTGCTCCGCTCCTAATTCCGAGGCAAGCTGCGGCACAGCATCGACTCCGTTCTGTAAGGGAAGTACCAAAGTGTTCGAACCGACGAGTGGTTTCATCTCGCGCGCTGCTTCAGGAACCTGCCACGCTTTCACGCCGACAATCACCAGATCTGCTTCACCAACTTCATTAACGTTATTCGTGGCTTTCGCCGGATAAATACTAAAATCGCCATTCAAACTATCTACCTTCAAACCTGTGTTTTGGATTGCCCGCAGGTGTTCGCCGCGAGCAATAAACGTAACGTCCTCGCCCGCTTGAGCTACGCGGCCTCCAAAATATCCGCCCACGCCGCCAGTGCCAAAAACAACTACTCGCATGGTTGCTTCCAAACACAACAAAACGATCCACTAATTACACGAAGCAACACCAATTTTTTTCGTGGATTTTCGTGATATTTCGTGGATCGTTCTCCACGGTTAAACTGAAGCATTCAAGATACCTGGTGATTCTAATGTGGAAGGGCGTTTTGGGGAAACCCATCTGCGCGGCATAATAACCTGGGCGGCGGGTGAAAGAGATGGAGGCGATCAAGGAGTACTCCTGGCGGTTGAAATTCTGGCGATTGCCGCAGTTGTACAATCTGGAATTGCTGCACGCTTCTAACATCACGCACGACTACCCGCGTCATGTCCACGAAGAATACTGTTTTGGAATCGTCCTTCAAGGACTAGAGACTCACATTTGTCGCGGGAAGAGTTACCAGGCATTTCCCGGGGATTTGATGCTGCTGAATGCAGACGAAGCACACTCGAGCAAATCCCTCGGGACCGAATACAGAGTTTTCCATATTCATCCGGAAGCACTCAGCCGAATTGCCGCTGAGGTGAGCGGGCGGAATCTGCTACCGCCTTACTTTTCAGATCCTGTAGTTACCGACCCATCACTTTACCGAGTGCTGTTGCTCCTGCATTTAAAACTTGAACAAAACGTCTCTCCTCTTGAACAAGAATCCGAGCTTCTTTCGGCGATGGGATTACTGCTCAACCGGCATAGTAAAGTTCATTCAACCTTTTCACCGGTCGGGAAGGAGCCTGACCGTCTGAAACTGGTTCTGGATTATCTGAAATCTCACTACACCGACAACGTGTCATTAAATCGACTCGCCTCGATTGCGGACTTAAGTCCTTTTTACCTGCTTCGCATTTTTCGTGAACGAATTGGAGTGCCGCCTCACGAATATCAAACCCAATTACGTGTCACTCATGCCAAAAGATTAATTTGCAAGGGCTTTCCGATTTCGCAAGCCGCACTACAAGCCGGCTTTTTCGATCAAAGTCACTTCTCGCGAAACTTTAAGCGAATCACCGGCGTGTCGCCTGGTCGATATGCGTCCTGCAGCAATATCGTGCAAGACAGGGCCCAATGAGTTTGATAAAACGACGGTGCGAGGGAATTTGCTATGCACCAGTCGAGATTGACAACTTACGTACTAAGCCTGCTGTGTCTTCTGTTCATTTCATTTGATTCCGCAGCTGCCCAACAGAAGCGAAACGCTGTACTTCCAGACACACCTGCCGGAAAACAATTAGGCGAGTGGCTGCGCGTCTTCGCAGGCGGAAATCAAAAACAATTCACCAGCTTTATCGCTGAGCGTTACACCCAGGCTCTTCTTGACCAGGATAAAGCCCATGACCGTGCAGACCGGCAGGGCAGACTTTATCTCGATGCGCGTAGCTTCGATGTTCGCGCAGTTGAAAAATCCACACCTCAGGAGGTTGTGGTTTTAGCGCAAGCGACACTCACAGATCTGTGGTATCGGCTGACAATGAAAGTCGAACCGGTCTCACCGCATCGCATCACAGAGTATTCGTCGCAACGCATTCCGCCACCGCCGGGTACTCAAAAAAGGTTAAGTGAACGCGAGCTTGTGACTCAGATCACCGTGTTCATGAACAAACTAGCGACTGTAGATGCGTTTTCTGGCACGCTGCTGATTGCAAAAGACGGCCGGCCGATCTTCTTAAAAGCATACGGATTGGCAAGCAAAGCCCATCACGTACCCAATCGAATCGATACAAAGCTAAACATCGCTTCGACAACAAAAATCTTCACCGCCGTCGCGATACTTCAATTGATTGAACAAGGCAAGCTGTCTCTCACCGATAATGTCGGCAAAATTCTAACGGACTATCCGAATAAAGAAGTCGCTGCGAAAGTTACCGTTCATCACTTGCTCTCGCACTCCTCCGGTTTAGCCGACTATCACGGCGCGAAGTACATTTGCCGCAAAGGCATTCTCAGAGAGGTTCGAGATTATTTCCCTTTGTTCGCGGAGGAGTCCCCATCTTTCGAGCCGGGCAAACGCATGCAATATAGCAACTCTGGATACGTCATACTTGGCGCGATTATTGAGAAAGTTTCGGGTGAGAATTACTTCGATTATGTTCGTGATCACATCTTCAAGCCGGCAGGAATGAGAAACACAGGTTTCTACGACACCGACATTGATACGCCTAATCTTGCCACTGGTTATACGAACTTTGTCGACAAAGGTGACGACTATTTTGAATTTCACTTAGGCCAGCGACGAAATACTTCGCTTTCAAGCGGCGCCAAAGGCAGTTCTCAAGGCGGGGCATTTTCCACTGCCGAAGACTTGTTGCGACTTAGTGTTGCGCTGCGTGGAAACAAGCTGTTGAGCGCGAAGTCATTCGAGTTGATGACTACCAGGAAGTTCTTCTTTCGCAAGTATGCGGCAGGCGATATCTATTATGGATACGGCTTCGAGTTGGAAGATGTAAACGGGAAGCGCGTCGTAGGGCATGGTGGTGGCGATCTCGGCATCAGCGCCGGCGTCCGATGGTATCCAGACTCCGGTAATTACGCGTTTGCCGTGTTATCAAACTACGACCGCGGCGGAATTGTCGTCAATGATAAACTTCAGGAAATGATTCTTTACAGCCAGAGATAAGGAAATACTGGATCAGTGACACAGGCCGGGAACGCAGGACCACTCGTGATTATTGGCGGCTCCGAAGATCAAAGGGAAGATCGCAAAATACTTCATGAGTTCGTTAATCTTTCCGGTGGTCCCGATGCTTCCATCGTGATCATCACGGTTGCATCGGAATTACAGGAAGAGGTAGGCAGCAGGTACGTCGAAGTTTTCAAGCGGCTGGGCAGCAATAAAGTTCGTGCACTGAGCATTAAAAAACGCGGAGACGCAAACACTCGAGTCGCTGTCGAGGCGATCGAGAATGCGACTGGCGTGTTCTTTACGGGGGGAAATCAACTTCGAATCACCAGGCTGCTAGGCGGGACCAAACTCGATACGGCCCTTCACCACAAACACGAAGAGGGTTTAGTGCTCGCCGGAACGAGTGCGGGCGCAGCGATGATGTCAACTGTCATGGTGACTGGAGGTCGGGCTGAAACTGCCTTTCGGCTGGGCATCGTCGAGCTTGGTTCCGGAATGGGTTTCATCAATGGCGTGCTGATAGACCAACACTTCGAGGAGCGTGGACGTCTTCGCCGCCTGCTTCTTGCGGTAGCGCAGCATCCGCACGAGATCGGTTTGGGCATTGACGAAAACACAGCCATCGTCGTGCGCGATCAGGAGTTTGAAGTTTTAGGGAACGGTTCAGTAACGGTCGTTGATGCGGGTGGTATAACTTACACCAATCTTACCTCTCTGAAAGAGCACGAGCTCATCACGCTTTGTGGCGTCAAAATTCATATTCTCTCCGAAGGCTATCACTTCGACTTGAGGAATCGAGTCCCACTTATTGAAGAAGATGTAGGTGAAGATTAGCTTAGTCGTTTAGCTGGTGATTAGTCGCTGCTACTTGTCCCTTGCAAGCCTCAATGCAATCTGTTTCGTCTCTGTCTTATGATCGCGTTCGCGGGTTGCTCGAAACCCAATCGCGCGGGACTCTCGTTTAGTCGGTTCTGCTAGTTGTCGAATGGCAACAACAATCGATGCGATAGTGTTGTCATGCTTGCCGATTTTACGCTCTAACTCGTTTAGCTTGTTGGCCAATTCTTTGTGAGTTGCCAGCATTTCTCGCAACTTCACGAACGCACGCACAACAAAAACGCTCATCTGCACTGCTTGTTTGCTGTTCAGCACATTCGCCGCCATGATGGCACCATGTTCGCTGAAAGCATAAGGCGGGTAACGCGGATTACGGTGTTTCTGCGAACCGGTCACAATTTGTGACCGGTTCAATGTCGTAGAGGCGGAGTTCGCAACCTGTGATCTCAAAGAAATGAATTCAGAGCGCGTGAGACGAAATGCAAAGTCTTTAGGAAAACGGTCACTATTTCGTTTCACCGCTTGATTCAGAGCCTTTACCGGTACCCCATAAATGGCAGCCAGATCGGAGTCCAGAATCACTCGCTCGCTGCGAATTTCATAAATTAGGGGAGCGATCTTCTGGAGAGCTAGAGTTTCATGTGGTTGTGAGGACAAGGCGAACTCCGAAATTTTACAAGTCGGGATGGCTGCGCAAATGTTGCATCAAGAAGGGACAAATGGCAAACAGACAGCGGGGAAAACAGAGGAATATTACCCAAATCCGTGAACGCCTTCGCTCAAGCGTTGAAAACTGCTGTCATCACTGAGCTTTTGAGGTATCAAAGACGACCTGGTCATACAACCAGAGTTTTTCGAAAAACTCTCGTGCGTGAAGTGAGACATCTCTCCCATATGCGCGCGGTGCTTGTCTCTGTTTAAGAAGTGGCGAGGGTCCCTCTTCTTTTACTTTGTCAACAATCTCTGAAATGCTACGGCGCCCGTCGATTGCCTCAAACATCCGCTTCTCTTGCGCGTCGATGAAAAGAATGAGGTCCTCAAACGGATGTGTCTGGTTCAACAACGCAGCCGCGACACCATCAGGAAGTCCTTGCCCGATGACTACGGTCCATGAGCGTCTAATCGGAACATAACGGAAATAACGCTCGTCATCGAAGCGAACCTCTAAACCGCCGTCTCGTTGGACGAGTACATAATGGTTAGTCATCAAGCCTCGCCAGAGTTCCATCAGCGTATACTGCTCTCGTTCAGGTAGCCTGGTGAGTCTATCCGCATGAGCTGTAGTCGCAATCGCACCGCATTGAGGTAAGTAAGGCGCCTGCCAGTACCAACGGTCAAATTTCAAGTCATTCCGCTCGATAAAGTCGAACAGCTGTGGCACTGAGTACGCCTTATCGCGCGGATTCATCACCGCATCGACCAGAAAATCCGCAGTTAGGGAATCCATTGATCCGCGCAGTGTCGACAACAATAGATTATGTGCCGGCATCTCCTTCAGCACCGACGTGAGATCGTTGATCTCTTGTTGCGAGGTTCCGATGCCCAGCCTGTTGCAGTATTCCCGAATCATGTAAACCCCCGCTCGACCGTAAGGCGCGTAGACCATCAAGAACATCGCGCCTTCGGGTTTCAGCACGGACCGTAGCGCGCGCAAACCCGCATCCGGATCAACCAGGTGATGCAGCACGCCAGTACAAATAATCAGGTCAAAGCTTTGGTCCAACTCACCGATGTTCTCGACAGGCAATTGCCGCGTTTCGAGATGCGTCAAGTCGTACTTCCGCTTCAGCTTTTCAGTGTGTTCGAGACTTGTCGGAGAGACATCAATACCAACCACGCGGGCACCGGGATGAGAGATTGCCTCCTTTGCTGATTGCCACGTGCCGCATCCAGCTACGAGGACATCCAGATCCTCGCAGTATTTTTTGTGAGGCCACATCAGATGGTACTCAGCACGACGGACATTCTCGTCGCGGTACATGTCACGAGCGTGATCCAGATCTTCTATCGGAGGTGGGTACGGATTGCTGGTGTAGAACTCGCACACCGGATCGTCACGAACGTCCGATGTGCACGCCTCTGCACTGCCCTTAACCGATTCAGACCTCATGGGGACAGAGATCATACACCTGAGAGAAGGGCGTAGCCACCAGGTTCGCTTCGCGCACTGTGGTAAATCTTCTCATTCTCACCGCGCTTCAGCGCGGTGATCCTTAGGTCAAAGTAGCGAGGAAACCGTTTAAACGGTTTCCTCATGCAAGACACCGCAAATCACCGGGCTTAAGCCCGGTGTGAATGAGACGCTCTGCCAATTCCTATCTATTTTGGCTTTGCCTTTTTCTGATAGTTGTTTTTTTCCTGCTGGCGGATGTTCTCACGACCGCCAAGCGACGGTGTCTCTAACATGCCGGCAGAAGGCCCGCTTACCTGCGAACTAGGCAGAACCTCTACTTCAGATTCCGGAAGCGACTTCAGATACTCGACCACGTCAAGTTTTTCCTGCGTCGTCAATCCCAAACTAAAGTGCGTGTTGTAGTGATTGACCACATCCAATAACGTCGCAAATCGTCCGTCGTGATAGTACCGTCCCTTATTTGCAGGATTCATGAAAACGCCATTCTCGCGCACGAAGATGCCGGCCAGATTCATGGTCTTGTAAACACCATCGGGTGACCGGTCTGCCTGGAAACTATCGATGCCAATCTCAGCAGGCGTGTGCAAGTTCCAGCCCGGTTCAGTCCATAGTGGCTTCACGTGGCAGTTATTGCAGCCAGCTTTTCCAGTGAAGAGTTCGTCTCCTCGCTCGGCTGCGGCAACATTAAAATCAACGCCCGGTTCTGGCGCAGGAGCAGGTATCGCAAGTTGATAAAAATGCAGCTCCGGCAATTGCTTCGTTATGCGATCTTGTTCAGGCGGAATGTGAGGCAGATCGCCAAAACCATTCGCGGCCGCTATGGGAAACTTGGCTGCATTGTTTAATCGCGGATCGAAGAATCGACCAATACCATGCATTTCAAGGTTCGCTACAAAGGCGTTCCAATAACTAACGCTGCCCCAGGAGCCGGTCCATGTATGCTCATTGTATCCCGCGAGTCCAAACGCGTTTGGAATCAAAGTCGCACCAGGAACGTTAGTTCCCGTGACAACGCCATCCGTTACTTGCTGTGGATTGAATGCCTTGCCATCCAGGATCAACTCTGCATCAAACTTGCCTGGGCCCCAACTATTTAGGACAGCTCTTACCGTGTCTTGGCTAACGCCTAGTAGATTCGCGAACGGACTGAGATCGGGTGCTGCGGCGACAATCTTTCCCACATCCAGGTCTCGATTGGCCCAACCGTCAAGCCGGTGACCAACACCAAAAGTGAAAGAATTGTCCACCGTTGAATGGCAAAACGCGCACGTGATGCCGATTGAATTCAAGTTATCACCCTGGAAAAAGCCCTGGACACCGACTACAGCATTTAGCTTGAGTAAGGCAACTGTTGTAGCGGGATCGTCAAGGTTCAC
>DATEDU010000238.1:0-4338 GCA_035281525.1 Pyrinomonadaceae bacterium
CAAATGCCGGCGAACTTACTGGCAGCTTTCGGCGATCCCGTTTTCGCCACTGAAACAAGCCAAACCAAAGATTCGAACTTCAACGGCCAGGAAGCCGTAGCCACTGCGCGCTTGCGTTCAGCTTTGCGTGACACCGAACTCAACGATGGCGCCTTCGATCCGACCAAGCTTGGCCGTCTGTTTTTTGCTAAGCATGAATTGGACAGACTGCGGGAAGTCGCCGGTGAAAAGTCGCTGATCGTTACTGACTATGCTGCGACTCGTGAAAAGTTTTTGAGTACTGACTTAACGCAATATGCCATTCTGCACGTCGTTACTCATGGTCTCTTTAATCCGAAGCGCCCTGAGGCTTCAGGCCTTTTGTTGACAAACGTTAGTCGCGAAGAGAAACAACTGAACGGCTTTATTGGGCTACAGGATATTTATGAACTGCGCGCGCCTGTTCTGTTGGTGGTACTGAGTGCTTGCCAAACCGCACTCGGCAAGGATGTTCGCGGCGAAGGACTGTTGGGTGTTACTCGTGGGTTTATGTATGCCGGCGCCTCCGGCGTTGTAGCGAGTTTGTGGCAAGTCGACGACGAAGCAACCGCCGAGTTGATGAAATTTTTTTACAGCAATATGTTGGAAAAGGGTATGAGGCCCAGCGAGGCGCTGCGCGAGGCACAAAACAGTATTCGGCAGCAATCCAAATGGAGCGCACCTTATTATTGGGCGGGGTTTACGTTGCAGGGTGAGTATCGTCAGACCATCAAACCGCAAGTACGCGGGCTGGCGACAGTTTGGATCGTAGTGATTGTTGTTGGGATCTTGACGTTGGCAGCAGGAAGTTTGTGGTATGGCCGCCGGCGGATGAGAAAGGTTTAATTAATTACCTCGAAGAAGTACCCACCGATTCTTTGTTCCGCCCCATCACCGTTAATTGCCGAGAGCGTTAAAGCGTATAGACCTGGTGGCAGTTCCGTAGCGGGAATAATAACTGAAACAGAGCGTGCGTCGTGGGCCGATACGTTCAGAGTTTTAGTAGTTCCCGAGCGATTGTCAAAAACGACGCGATAGTTCGAGGTGGGCGGAACCGATTCGGGAAGCATTAGATCAATCTTTACTTCGCCTACATCGGGTGTCACCTGGATTCTTCGATACTTCGGCTCAGAAGGCGCGCGGTTGGAGGTGCTTGTCTCTAAATTAACAGCCAGAGTCCTTTGCCCGGAACGATCAAATAGCGGGAAAAACACGACGAGGGCTATCGCCGCGACGAGAACTGCACTGACCGTGGCGACCGCCCAGCGCTGTTGCGTGAAAAGGGATCCGAGTCGTCCAAACCAATTGAGTTGCTGTGGCGGTGGTTGTGGTTGGGGCTGCGGCTCCGGGCGCTTTAGGCAATTGAGCGCAACGGTGAAAGTGTAGGTCTTCTTTCCTTCCGTCGAGGCCAGATAATGTCTCTCAAACCACTGATTCTCCGTTCCGCTCAGTTCACCGGCGCGATACTCTTCAACCAATTCGCCTTTTGATATTTCGAACTCTTCAAAGAGATCATCCTCAACCATCAACCGTTCTTCAATCCGCTGCTGCTCCTCCTCGCTGAGATGCCCCAGAAGATAGTCGCGGATTTGCCCCTGATCATTGTTACTTTGTGCCATTAAGACTTACTTTCCGCCGTCGAGGAGAGCTTCTATAAAATATGGCCGCGACCGCCAAAGCGTTTCATCATGCATGCCGAATACGCCGTTCGACACATTCTTTGAGACGCGAATGAATATGATACGCCTTTAATCTCAACGCATTGAGAGAAATCTGACGGATCGCGGCCATGTTCTTTCGATTGTTGATCTTCTCCCGTTTTTGTCCTTCGTGATATTGCAGTATTAATTCTCGGTCTGCGGCGGTTAGCTCGTCCAAACAGTCGTCAAGGAAACTACACACTTCGTCATTCGGTGTGGGGTCGGGGGGCGGTGGAGGCGGACGACGTTTACGTTTGAGTTGCTCCCTCTGGATGTTCTTGGCAACACCATAAAAATATAATGCTGGTTCACCTTCATAATGCTCGCTAAGCCAATCGATCTTCGACGTGACCACGTTGATGGTCTGATCCGCGAGATCTTCCGCATCACAACATTCCTGACAAGCGAAGATTCTGATTATGCGAAGTCGAATCTTCTCATACTTTTCCCCCGCTTTCTCGGGATCAGCCTCGAGCCAGAGCAATAGTTTCTCAAAGCTTTCGCGAGTGGGCTCTCTCTTACTCATCAATCCCGGTCGGTTTCTGAATGGGAATTCGAAAGTGGCGAATACACGGTGTCGCCCGGAAGACAGGTATTTGTTTGCGCCGCTAGATCAAAAGCGATCAGAGGTCACCAGGGAGCCACGCGTGAAGAAATTTGCCTTCCGGTGAGATATGTGATCGCCGTCACAGCATAAGTTCAGCATGAATCGCCGTCAAGTATCGACTCCGGCCACTACCGATCGAGCACGTCAGCACCTTTATGCATATCTCTGACGACAACGTCCAGGTCGAGCACTTTCGATTCCAGTATTTGTTTGCGGCTGATGGCGAGTAATTGGCGGATTAAAGAGAGGAGTTGACGGATCAGGGACGCCGCGCGTTCGGCAGCTTTTTTAGTCTCTTCGAGATTATGGTGGATGGGATTTTCTACGTTGCTTCCTCTGAGCGACAGATCGGTGTAACCGAGAATTGCTGTTAGCAGATCGTTGAAGTCATGGGCCACTCCACCCGCAAGTTGCCCGATAATCTCCAGTTTTTGCGACTGCTGAAGCTGCAACTTGCAGGCGCGCAATGCCTCTTCTGCGCGCTTCTGCTCGGTAATATCCCTTGCGCTATCTTGTACCGCAACCGGCACACCGTTCTCGTAGATCAGGTGGCTGCTAACCTCTACCGCAACACGGCTGCCGTCCTTTCTGACTGCTTCAACTTCGTAGATTACCGGAGAATCATCGGCAAGCTGATTTAGTTTTGCTTGAATTCGATCGAGACAACTCTGCGGAACTATATCTGAGATGTTCATCTGGAGAATTTCTTCGCGCGTATAACCAATCAGCGCTTCCCCAGCTTTGTTGACCATCGTGTAACGGCCATTCAGATCATGCACGTAGATCGCGTCTTTGGTGTTCTCAAAACAGTCGCGATATCGCGATTCGCTCTCGTTCGTGGTCATGGTAAACCTCCGGCAGGCACAAACGGCACAAACAGATGAGGCGCGGAGTCCAAGTTGTCCCGTCTGAACACCGCGCCCTTCAGCGCACACAGCCCAACTCGGGTCTGGGTCTGTTCTCCCATTGTGCGCCGTCGTCGATCGTCCCCACACGTTTGCCGCTCCGATCGACGATCTGAATGGCGCACTATATAAAGGAAGGCTTTCAGTGGGTATCAGTCGAAGTCTGATTGATTTGTAATCTTGATTAAGGGCCGTGTCAGTGTTTGCCCTACAAAGGTGTCTATTCGACTAATCCGTTGCGGATGGCGTAGTGGGTCAATTCGGCGTTGGTCTTCATTTCCATTTTGTCGAGAATACGGCGTCGATAGGTGCTGATGGTTTTGTCGCTGAGTGATAGCTGCAAAGCGATCTCGCCCACCGTCTTGCCGGAAGCGATTGAGCACAATACTTCAAGTTCACGATCCGAAAGACATTCATGTGGCATCTTTTCCGATCGCGCGAGCTGGAGCACGATTTTCTCGGCGAGTGAGGGATTAACGTACTGTCCATCCTTGATGACCGTCATGATGGCGCGGCGCAACTCTTCTGCCGAACTGGCCTTATTGATGTAGCCCGCGGCTCCAGCCCTGAACGCCCGCACCGCGTATTGCTCTTCCGCATGCATGCTGAGAATGAGTACCGGCATTTTGGGCCGAAGCTGCTTTAGATCGGCAAGCACTTCGAGACCGCTGCGGCCGCCGAGAGAGATGTCGAGCACTGCGATATCCCAATGCTGTTCGCGAACCAGGTTTAGAGCTTCCGCTCCGGAACGAGCCTCGCCAAAGGTCACACTCAACTGAGCGAACATCTCTTTCAGTCCGCGCCGGACGACTTCATGATCGTCGATTGTCAGGATCCTCAACATAGTTTAAGCACGCAGCGGCACTCGCACGATCACAGTCGTGCCTTGTTTTTCTTTTCCACTGATGTGAACTTCACCGCCAACCAGCAGCGCCCGTTCCTTCATTCCTAACAGTCCGAGTGATTGAGAGTTTACCGTTTGACCTTGAGTTATGCCGCAACCGTCGTCTTTAACTTCCAACTCTAAATGGTGCCTGGTGCGACTTAACTTCACGTATAGATTTGTAGCCTGCGCGTGTCGCAAGACGTTGGTCAGAATCTCCTGAAG
>DATEDU010000239.1:0-5833 GCA_035281525.1 Pyrinomonadaceae bacterium
ATTACGTCGTAGTGGTTATTGTTCGTCATGGCGTATCCTCCGCCGGTTGTTTGGAGGCTTAGTTACTGGTTCATTGACTGCATCGAATCGTTCATCAGCGGTGCCGTGCCGAAGTTCACGCTGAAGCGCTTACACCAGATAGTCACAGCACGGTATTTCGCGAGATCAGTATTTGCGGGCAGGTCATAATTCTGGTCGCCGATGTTCCCTTTCAAGGAACCGACGTCGATGAAACCCGCTTTCGTTACTGTGTCGTTGTCTTTGGCGTCATCCGAAGCGACGAGATAGACATGGACATCCGGACCATTCGACGTTGCAAAATCCGTGAGCCGCAGCGTCTTCTTTCCGTCGGCGAGCTGAAAGACTGTAGCCGTGCCCTTGGTCTCATGGGCCGCACTTCGAAATTGCCCGCTGGCGAGCTTGTTGCTGGCAGCAGCGGAGGCAGTCGGAAACTGTTCGTTGACTTTTTGATTGATGAAGAGCCGCTCCGGACGGAATGCGTACCAGGCTGCACCGCCAAATATAAATAGAGCAAGCAAGGTGACCTTCAATCTATTCGACATGACTATGGAATCTCCTCTGGTCAGAATTCGTAACTGACTGTTGGTCGGGGATGCGGACAAATCCTTACAAGAGTTTTCAAGGCAATTCGTCGGTAAGAGTACCGTTGAGGTATCAGAACTTTGCGAGAAATGAATTTGGACCAGACCGACTACTCTGTTGACCGCATGGTTTGAAAGAATTATCGTAACAGCCGGTGAAAGTACGCGACCTCGTGAAGCTGATCGAGAAGGACGGATGGTATTGGGTGCGAACGAAAGGAAGTCATCATCAATACAAACATCCAACAAAGTCTGGACTAGTGACAATACCGGGTCGATCCGGCGATGATGTAGCCGTCGGAACCTTAAACAACATCCTGAAGCAAGCGGGATTAAAACAATGAAGAAATACTTAATTATCGTGGAACAAACGGAGACCGGTTATTCAGCGTACTCACCAGATGTTCCGGGCTGCGGTTCGACAGGTCGCACCAAAGAGGAGGTTGAGCGCAACATTCAGGAGGCGATTCAGTTTCATATTGAAGGCTTGCGCGAAGAAGGCTACGAAGTTCCCGAACCCTCAAGCTACTCTTCGTACATCGACGTGGCTGCATGACGGTCTTCGCTTACCATAACAGACGGAAGAATCACGGCCAGCTCACGGCGGACAATCGGTACAAAACAACCGATACAAATTGGCAGCGTTTCGTAAAGATGCCGTTCCGTTAACCACATCGCCGTCGATTGGAATGTCATGGCGCGGTGCAAGGCCGCCGCCTTCGTCAGCGCGGGAATATGTCAATCGGGCAATCACCGTAGCCATCTGATCGCGTCGAAAATGTTCATCAAGATCGCCTTCGTAAGATTCGACGCGCCTGCATCGCGATCTCGCGTCGGCCTGGGGACGCGTGCCGAGACGAGTGCCGGTTCTCGTCCGGTGCTTTTGCGATAGCCAGGTTGCGAAAGCATCATCTCGCATATATGGTCCGATGCGGCGCTACTCACAGGTTTTCTTCCCAGAGCTTGCCTGAGTTTGACGGAACACGCCATCGGTGCCAAGCAGGCCAACCCGTACTTGAAGGAGGTTGCAAAGAATCAAACTAATGTAACCAGCAGGATCTTAAGCAAGCTTTAGATAAATCGGGTAGTGCCCTAATTTGAAAATCGGAGGTCACGCGAAATTGTAGTCTATCGCACGGTGTTTGGTCCCTAGCGATGTTTGCTCTGCCTGTTTTTGCGCGGTGGTCTACGGCGAACGGGTGTCCGTAATGGTATTAAGTCGGGTTGCTTAGTCTCAATCATGTGCGTTGTACGTTGAGAAGACGCCGGACTATTACCCTGATAACGGACCTTCTTCACGTTGAACTGACGGTGTTCGTTCGTCTCTCTGCCGCTTCTCTGAGCGTATAACGTATCCAACCCGATAGCGTATTCTGATCGCTGTGCTTTACAGCTTTAGCAAATAGTTTCAGTTCCGCATCAGTAAAGCGAACAGGCACGATCCGGCCTTTAACTTCGCCCTTCGCTAATTTCGGGCGTCCGCGTTTTTTAGTGGTTTTCTTCTCGCTCACGATAGTCCTTTATGATTGCTGCAGTGACTGCCAGTTCGGTCGATGTTACGCGGGGAACATGCAAGACCGTGATCGTGCGTCTCGGTTGGTCTACCTGATCGGTTTCATAAGACCACGCATAAATCCGATTCGCGCCGTCAGATCAGGGAGATCGAAAACTTTAACCTCACCTTCCCACACTGTCTGACCTTGAAAAATTTCTTTAAACGGGCACAGTCTCAACGTACACAGGCTCTGTGTTGTAAAGTTTCGGATCGCATCCTGTAATTCTTCGATGTACGTCACAAAGCCGCCTCAACCAAAATCTCCGACCGTCCAGAAGATTCTCTCAACTCCTGCGGCCATCGCGGGAGTGCATTTAAGAGCGCCGTGTCTACGGTGCTTTTCCTTCTTGCCGATGAATCCCCAAATCTCATCAAACTCCAGATAGTTGCATTGCAGATTCCGCATTTTTTCATCCAGCAGTTGAGAGCAGCCCTGTCCAACACGAACGGCAAGGCGGCAGATCGTGTCTTGGTGAACGCCTGTCACGCGGGATAACGCTCTCTCATGCTCATGCCTTCGGCAAGGCCACTGATAATCGTTATCTGCTTTTCTCTTTTCAGGTGGTTTGGCATCGAATCTTTATCTCCCTAACTTGGAGATAGTTGTATTACGAAATATCTGTTTCGTCAATCATTGTTGTATCACCTGTTTACGTAACGGCCTCCGCTTTCGTTTGGTAGATTATCTTCTTGTCTGTGCAGTTCCCAATTTGTGTCCTGCAAAAATAACGTGAATGGAGCGCCCTTTAACTCTTTATCTGTGCCGTCAATGATTGCTTTCATGTATTGCAGTTCTCTGAACACAAACTGGAGGGTGCCTCGTTTTGGTTGATCCTGAATGAGCATCAACGGTCTGGTCGCCTTTGAGTTGAGATTGTTGGTATACAAGCACTCCCCGTACTCGTCGCCTATTTCGCTTATCAGTCGTCTGCCGTAAACATCATCCTCAGCATACGACACGTAGTCTGTGGTGCCGAGTCTCAGTGAGAGTTTGAACATCTCAATAGCAATCGGTACAGGACGTGGATTCTTGATCTCAAGCAACATCGTGATGAAACACGGCGGGTCAACCAGTCTGCCGGGTTTTGTATCCTGAGACCACGCGTAAGTGATTTCGATAATCTTTATCTCCAGTTTCGGAAATGCAATAGCAAGTTTGGGTGTGGCGTTCTGATCGTCGTTCAGGACTTCTGCTAGTAAGTGCTCTAAGATCCCGTTTCCATCTTCCTCGTAGCGTTTCACTATTGCCTCATCCCAATGCGCTTCCAGAAAACGCCGTACTCGTCCGTGATGGTTCGCTGAACGAGTCAGTTTAGCAATGCCTCTGCCGCCTCCTAGCTCCACTGCTCCGAAATCGACTTCTGCCGCCTCTTTTAATAGCTGGCTAAGACGTTGCGCGAGAAACTCGCGTCGGCATTTTTTAGCATCGCTGGATTCAAGTAATGATGACTTTGCTTCTGCTTCTCGCTTCCAATGTGCGGAAAACTCACCAGCCGCGCTAATCCAATGCCAGAAAAAGATCAACGCAACCGTAGCGAAAAAGGCTATGCCCGCAAGGGGGATCGCAACCCAACCCGCGCCCCCCAAGAAAAAACTAATGAGCGCGATCAGATTCCTGTTCAATCGGAATATATCAAGATTGGTATTGAGTCGATGTTCAGTCTCGCGCTGGTAATTATAGTAGTGGTCCAAACCGTATTGTATTCAGACAGACAAAGGCGCTGGATGCTCAAACAGAAATATCGGAACGATTGGCGATTACGGCGCTGCGACAATTCGAGATCACCGATAGACCGTGGCTCGTAGTGGACATTATTCCGATTGCGCCAATTACTTTTACCGAGCAGAAACTTAACCTGTCGTTTCACTTGCGCGCCACAAATATCGGGCGATCGGTCGCGCTGAATTCCATCTTTAGTGTTAGGGTAATAATTCCGCCTCTTAGTAACAAAATAAGTGAAGGAACGTTTAGTCTCCAGAGCTACGTGCTCAGTGAGCAAAAGCGGGCTTGCCAAAATATCGTCACCGAGTTTTTGTCGTATTCAACCTTTCCCGGCAGAGCCCATGAAGCGAACCATGCTTTTACTCTGGGGCCAAAAGATATTGAGCGCGGACACTTCCCTGAATCGCGGTACGTAATGATTTACCTTGTCGGTTGCGTTGACTACCAGTTCAGCGGATTTGAGGGCCACCATCAGACGCGATTTGCGTATGAACTTTATCGACTTCCGAAGGGCAAGCCCTACAGTATGCGTTCGCTTCTCAACATCGGTGAGGACGTTCCACTGGACGAGATTGTTCTGCAAAAAACCGTGATGGCGGACACCGATTACGCTGATTAAAACTATTAAGATTGCTGGAATTAAGACACTAACAAAACGAGAGACGTGAAGCGGGCGGTGAGGCGAAAAAAACAATTATTTGAAATTAGGGCACTAACATAAGTCGGAGCATCAGAAACAGTAGGATTGATGAGAATAATCCTGAATTAACCAGCGCGCTTGCAGAGCGTCGGCTAGTCATTTTTATCAAGGTCGGCTTCGTTTTTGGTGGATTGCTAGCACTACACGCTGTAGATTTGCGGTCGTCGTCAGTCATTTTTTATCGACTAGGATTTGCTTTGTCCTAAAAGTCGGTTGTCTTACAGCTCCGCTGCCGAGTCTTACGGCTCCGCCGCCGAGCCACCCAAGATTGGCAGAGTCACATGCGAATAGCAATCTTTGGAACTGGAGGAGTAGGTGGTTACTTTGGCGGTCGCTTAGCGGATGCGGGTGAGGACGTTACGTTTATTGCCCGGGGAGAGCATTTGCGTGCGATCAGGGCCAATGGATTGCGGGTTGATAGTCAGCTAGGCGATTTCGTTGTGCTTCCCGCAAAGGCTACGGATGACGTCAACGAAATTCGCGAAGTTGATCTGGTGATTGTAGGCGTTAAAGCGTGGCAAGTGCCGGAGGCTGCGCGAGCGCTCAAACTACGGGTTGGCCCAGATACATCAGTTCTGCCTTTGCAGAACGGCGTTGAAGCAGTGTCGCAACTTGTGCACGAGCTGGGCGCTGATAGCGTTATCGGTGGGCTATGCCGGATTGTCAGCTTTGTCGTAGGTCCCGGGCATATTCGACACGCTGGTTTTACGCCTTCGATCATCATCGGCGAGCTCGATAATCAACGGAGCGAGCGCATCGCGGAGCTCGAGCGCGTATTCCAGCATGCGGGTGTCCAAATAACCATCGCAACGGACATTCAGGTCGCCCTTTGGACCAAGTTTCTCTTCATCGCATCGTTCAGTGGCGTTGGCGCCATCGCTAATGCACCCGCCGGAGTCCTGCGAACAGATCCGAAATGGCGAGAACAAATGCTCGCGGCGATGAGGGAGATCTACCTGCTGGCCCACGCCCGCGGAATTAAACTGCCGGCAGAGTCGATCGATAACGCGATGGCCGCCATTAATGCTTTGCCTGAAGACGGAACAAGCTCAATGCAACGTGACATCGCCGCCGGAAGACCTTCGGAACTCGAGTCGCAGAACGGAGCTGTTGTGCGCATGGCTAGCGAAAGCGGCATCGACGTTCCGACCCACGCGCTCATCTATGAGACGTTGAAACCGTTAGAGCAGAAAGCCCGCGCCTCTTAGTCTGCATCGCTGAGTATCCGTCATTTTCGAAAATCAGGTCGGCAT
>DATEDU010000240.1:0-17393 GCA_035281525.1 Pyrinomonadaceae bacterium
CGAGACGTATGGCCCACATGCCGCAGACCTCCAAGTCTGCGCGGGTAGTGCCGGCGCTGCCGACTCCAAAACCGTAGGTTGGTGAGAATGATGAGGCTTTGCGTTAAAAGTCGGGGAAGCCGACGAATGAAAGTAGCCCACCGATTCATCGGCGGGGGTGCTATGCAGCAGTGATGCAGTCCGTGAAACGGACGGCTGGATCCTAAAAACTACAGGTTTTCAGTCGTCCGCTTCACGGACTTACGTTGCCTTACGCGCTTCACCCCACCGCTAAAGCGCTGGGCTATTCTCATTCAGTCCGCTTTGCGGACTGACGCAAAGAAACTTTTGCGGAATGACAATGAACTTCAGACATTGGGCAATGCTCGTTGTTCTTCTCGTGAGTTGTGCTGTGGCTACTGGACACGCCTGGGCACAAGGCGGCTCGGCACAGTCCATCTCATTCATCAGCGCTGACGAGCTGAAGAAAAAATTATCGAGAAATGAGCCTGTCACGGTCATCGACGTACGATCGAGCACTGCGTTCTCGGAAAGCCAAGACAAGATCAAGGGCGCCATCCGCGTGAAATTAAGAAAACTGAAATCGCGGCTGGCGATACCGCCGTTGAAAAATGTGCCTCGAGATAGTGAGGTGATTACCTATTGTGCTTGCCCGAGCGATGATGCGGCGATGCGCGCAGCCCAAATTCTTTCCGAAGCCGGGTTCAAGCGTGTGCGTGCTTTGAAAGACGGATGGCAAGGGTGGCTGCAAGCCAAGGGGCAATTGGAACCGCGTCCCCGCCTGCCAAGATAGTTACAACGCCGAAGGCGTTGGGGAGCTTAGCCCAGGGTTGCGCTTTGGCAACCCTCGGTTTAGCGGTTAGTTTTTGTTTTAACACGCAACCCTGTCAGGGTTGCGTCATTCATCGTTATTAACGCCGTTTCCCAGGGTAGCGGCGAAGCGCCGCAACCCTGGGCTGGATTCCGCAACGCCTTCGGCGTTAAGCCGCCCCTACAAATTTGGCATCGCAGTCAGTTATTATGCGCCCCAATGTTGGAAGCTGAAAATCTCGAATGCACGCGTGGCGATAGAAAACTATTCCGGCACCTCGATTTCTCAGTTCAGTCCGGCACACTGGTCCAACTGATGGGACCAAACGGTAGCGGCAAGACCAGCTTGCTCCGCATGATTTCCGGCTTATTGCAGCCCACCGAAGGCCAGATACGATGGGACGGAACGAACATTCGCTCACTCGGCGAGGACTACCGCGCCTTGCTCACTTATTTAGGTCATCGGAATGGTCTGAAAGAAGAGCTGAGCGCGCTTGAAAATCTTCGGATCACCACCGGGTTGTCGGGCCTTGACCCTGATGTGACGACCAGAAAAGAAGCTTTAAAAGCGATCGGCCTCGCAGGACGCGATCACCTTCCGGTGCGGTTGTTATCCGAAGGACAAAAACGTCGCGCGGCCCTGGCGCGGCTAATGATTACAAAAACCCGGTTGTGGCTTCTCGATGAAGTATTCACAGCACTCGATAAATCCGCAGTAGCGCTCGTCAAGAATTTAATCGAGTCACACTTAAACAACGGTGGGTTGGCAATAATTGCGACCCATCAGGAATTGAATCTCTCCGCCAGTTCGTTTATGCGGATCGAACTTGCGTCGTGACCGCTCCCTCTTCCTGGTCGATGTTTCGTTGGATCGTATGGCGCGATCTGACGCTGGCTTGGAGGCGCCGAGCGGATGTCTTATCGACACTGTTCTTTTTTGTAATAGTCGTCAGTCTTTTCCCTCTCGGGATCGGACCGGACATGCGGTTGTTGCGGCTGATTGCACCGGGCGTTGTTTGGGTAGCAGCGTTGCTGGCATCCATGCTTTCGCTCGGCAGGCTCTTTGCAAATGACTATGAAGATGGGACGCTCGAGCAACTGTTGCTCACGCCTCAACCCCTGTATCTCATCGTCATGGGAAAGGTGCTGGCGCTCTGGATTGTATCTGGAGTGCCGTTGGCATTGATCGCTCCTATTCTGGGTTTGCAGTTTGGTTTGTCGCAGGATACGCTGTTCGTTCTGGTTGTTTCGCTCTTACTGGGTACTCCTATTCTTGCCCTGATCGGATCGATTGGGGCTGCGCTGACATTGGGCTTGCGAGCAGGAGGCGTTTTAATCTCGCTGCTGATACTGCCACTCTATATTCCGGTCCTAATATTCGGTGCCGGAGCGGTGGACGCGAGCATTACAGGAGCGAGCGCACAAGCAAACCTGTATCTGATCGGAGCGCTACTTGCCTTGTCCTTTGTGTTTGCACCCTGGGCGAGCGCGGCTGCGCTACGAATATCGCTGGAATAAAGGTCTTTGGTCTTGGGTCTTTGGTCTTAGCAGATTCCACTATATTAATTTCAAAGACCAAAGGCACAAGGCCCAAGACCCAAGACGGAGGGCGAAGGAATTCAGTATCGTGAACCTGTATAAATACGCATCTCCTGTGAATTTTTACCCGCTCGCGGGCAAGCTGATTCCCTGGTTCGCTATTCCTGCTGCCATCTTGTTCGTCGCAGGTCTCTACATCGGGTTCTTCATCGCTCCAACTGATTTTCAGCAAGGCGACGCCTATCGCATAATCTTCATTCACGTGCCGGCGGCTTGGATGGGCATGTTCCTCTACGTGATCATGGCCATTTACGCGGCGGTAGGCTGGGCATTCAACGCGCGACTTGCATCGATGATGGCCTCGTCAATCTCCATCACGGGTGCGATGTTTACTTTTGTGTCACTGGTCACAGGTGCGTTGTGGGGAAAACCAACCTGGGGTACCTACTGGGTGTGGGACGCGCGACTCACGTCCACCCTGATTTTGTTCTTTTTATATATTGGATTCATTTCTTTACAAGCAGCCATCGACGACCCGCGTCGCGCCGATAAGGCTGGTGCAGTGCTGGCGATAGTCGGTGTTATCAACGTTCCCATCATCTACTTCTCGGTATACTGGTGGAACACTTTGCATCAAGGCGCAACGATCAGGATTCTTGGCAAGCCAACCATGGCCGGATCAATGCTGACGGCAATGCTGGTGATGTTGGCTGCGTGCTGGCTTTATTCAATCGCAGTCGTTTTGATTCGTTTGCGTTGCATCATAGTTGAGCGAGATCAGACTGCGGCCTTAGCAGCCGAGGCACACGCATGACAGACAGAAGCTGGGCAGACTTTTTATCGATGGGCGGCTATGCGCTTTACGTTTGGGGCTCGTATCTAGTTACACTTTTGGCAATTGGCGGCGAAGTTTTGCTTCTAGTGCGACGAAAAAAGTCTGCAACCGAACTGAAAAATTCATCTCATAGACAAACAAATCAATGAAACGCAGGCATAGAAGAATTGGCTTTATAGTGGCAGGGCTGGCTGCGCTCGGAATCGCAGTCACATTGGTGCTGAGCGCTTTCCAGGAAAACCTCGTCTTCTTTTTCAGTCCATCACAAATCGTTGCTAAAGAGGCACCTACCAGTAGAACGTTCAGAGTCGGCGGTCTCGTCAAAGAAGGAACGGTTAAACGCGATACCGACGGGCTTACCGTGCGGTTCGTTGTAACTGATACTGCGGAGAGTGTTCCGGTGGTCTACAAAGGCATCCTTCCGGACTTATTTAAGGAAGGCAAAGGCTGCGTGGCACAGGGAAGACTCGGCGGCGATGGCGTTTTTTATGCAGACGAAGTTTTGGCCAAGCACGATGAGAACTACATGCCTCCCGAAGCAGGCCAGGCAATTGATAAGGCTAAGCACGCGAAGGAGGCGGCAAAAACGGTAGTTGCACAGTGAAGTCTTGAAGCCCCTCCCGACGATTGTGCGGAGGCGGTGGGGTAGTCTTGAAGCCCCTCCCCACATCGTGGGGAGGGGTTGGGGTGGGGTTCGCGCGTGCTGATTCACCTCTCCCCTAACCCCTCTCCGCACGCTGAGAGGGGAACAGACGGAGCTCGCTTGAATGATTCCTGAGATCGGACAGTTCGCACTGGTCATCGCGCTGATGATCGCACTAACGCAGGCTATTTTGCCGATGATTGGTGCGTTTCGTGGCAATCAGTCTTTTATCGCAGTCGCAATTCCTGCTGGACAAGCGCAGTTCATCTTTGTAGCAATCGCCTTCTCCTGTTTAGCCTATTCATTCATCACGAACGACTTCTCAGTCCTAAACGTCGCGACGAACTCCAATTCACAACTGCCTCTTCATTATCGACTCGCGGCGACGTGGGGTTCTCACGAAGGATCGTTGCTTTTGTGGGCGTTGATGCTCAGCCTGTGGACAGTGGCAGTGACACTGTTTAGCCGGCATCTGCCTGACGACATGGTCGCGCGAGTGTTGAGCGTGATGGGCATCATCAGCGTCGGTTTCCTGCTGTTCATGCTTTTAACCTCTAACCCGTTTGCCCGCCTTGTACCGGCGGCACCCGACGGCCGAGACCTCAATCCCCTGCTCCAGGATCCTGCGATGGTTGCGCACCCGCCGATGCTCTACATGGGTTACGTCGGTTTCTCGGTGGCGTTTGCTTTTGCCATAGCAGCATTAATCAGTGGGCGGCTCGACGCGACGTGGGCACGTTGGTCACGACCGTGGACTACCGTCGCGTGGATGTTTTTGACTTGCGGCATCGCGCTTGGAAGTTGGTGGGCTTATTACGAACTGGGTTGGGGTGGATGGTGGTTTTGGGATCCGGTTGAGAATGCGTCGTTCATGCCGTGGCTGGTCGGAACTGCGCTCATACATTCGTTGGCTGTGACTGAGAAGCGGGGCGGCTTCAAGAGCTGGACGGTCCTGCTCGCCATCTCCGCATTCTCGCTCAGCCTGCTCGGCACGTTCTTGGTACGTTCCGGCGTGCTCACGTCCGTGCATGCTTTCGCCACTGATCCCAAACGCGGAGTTTTCATTCTGGCCTTCTTGTCGGTGGTGATCGGAGGCTCGTTGCTGCTCTATGCGTGGCGCGCCAAGCAAGTCGGATTAGGAAGCAAGTTCGATCTCGTCTCACGCGAGTCGTTACTGCTTTCGAATAACGTCCTGCTGACTGTTGCTGCCGCTTCAGTGCTGCTCGGGACTCTGTATCCTCTGATCATCGAGACCTTGGGAATGGGCAAGCTCTCAGTTGGGCCACCTTACTTCAATGCGGTTTTTGTCCCACTGATGGTGCCGGCGGCTTTTCTGATGGGCGTTGGGCCAATTGCGCGTTGGAAGAAAGCCAGCCTGCCTGAATTGGCGGTGAGATTGCGCTGGGCATTTATCGCGAGTGCTGTCACCGCGCTGCTCTTACCGTTGGTAATGGGTGGTGGATGGAAGCCACTTGTAACTCTCGGAATACTCTTGGCGTTGTGGATCGTTACTACGGCGCTCTTGAACATTTGGGACCGCGTGAAGGTTACTTCGGGCCAGCTTGGGATTTGGCAGAAACTCCGGACCCAAACTCGTAGCTACTATGGGATGCAACTGGCACACGTCGGAGTCGCAGTCTTTATCGTCGGCGTAACGATGGTCACGGGATACCAGTCCGAGAAAGATGTGCGAATGGCGAATGGCGAGACCGTCAACGTCGGCGGCTATGACTTTCGGATGAATCGCGTAATGGACGTCACTGGTCCGAACTATCGTGCTGCCCGCGCCGAGATCGAAGTGTCGCGAAATGGAGAGCCGTTCCGGACGATGTACCCTGAAAAGCGTGCGTATCTGGTTCAGGAAAACGCAATGACCGAAACCGCAATCGATACGGGCTTGTTCAGGGATCTTTACATTTCGTTAGGTGAGGCACTCCCCGATGGCGCCTGGAGCGTGCGGGTTCACTACAAGCCTTTTGTCAGTTGGATTTGGGGCGGCGCGCTGTTGATGGCTTTGGGAGGAGGCCTGGCGGTAAGTGACAGGCGCTACGCGTTGGCCGCGCGCAAAGAACGCGAAGCACGAGAGGCTAAGCAGCCCGTGCCGAACCTGGCGCCGGTTTCTACGGAAATCAAATCCGATCAAGTGATGTCTTAGAGTAGGAGTTTTTCGCGTGATTTCGCGTCTTTCTTTTCGTGTGATTTAGTGGATCGTTTATTTGTCGAGCCACGAAATAACACGAAAAGAAAGACACGAAATTACACAAAGCAAATATGAGTCGTTTCGCTATCCCGCTGGGTCTATTTGTTATTTTAGTTGCCTTCCTGGCGATTGGCTTGGCTCGCGTCGGAATGGGACATGACCCAAAGACACTTCCATCACCACTCATCGGCAAGCCCGCGCCGGACTTTAAACTTGCACAGCTCCACGAACCCGACCAGACTTTTTCTCCGCAGGAAATGCGCGGCAAAGTCTGGCTGCTGAACGTATGGGCCTCCTGGTGTTTTTCGTGCCGAGAAGAACACCCTCTGCTGCTCGAGCTTCATCGCTCTGGCTCGCTACCGATTTACGGTCTCAACACAAAGAACAAGCGAGAAGAAGCTCTAGCTTGGCTAGATGAATTAGGCGATCCTTACGTTCTTAGTGCGGCCGATATCGAAGGGCGTGTTGCAGTTGATTATGGAGTGTACGGTGCTCCCGAGACGTTTTTGATTGATAAGCACGGCACGATCCGGTTCAAGTACGTCGGCCCACTCACACGCGCCGTGTTAACGGAGCAGATTCTCCCGCTTGCGCAGGAACTAAACAGATGAAGCAGTTTCTTTTTTATCTTCTGCTCATTTGCTGTCTCGCCGGAAACGTGCCGGCTCAGGAGGCCAGACCAATGGCCGACGATCCGGAGCTCGAAAAGCGGGTCAGGGCTTTGTCTCAGAAGTTGCGCTGCCCGATGTGCCAGAACGAGACCCTCGCCGATTCTCCAGCTGGAGTCGCTGTCGATCTGCGAAATCAGATACGCGAGCAGATGAAAGCCGGCAAGAGCGAGGAAGAAATCATCGCTTACCTGACTGCTCGCTACGGCGATTTCGTACTCTATGAACCGCCAGTCACGCCCACCACTTACCTTCTTTGGTTTGGTCCATTCATTCTCTTAATCGGCGGACTTTTCCTGTTGTACCGCTATGTGAAGCAGCGTCGCGACCTAATTCCAACTGCGCCTCTATCACCCCAGGAGCGAGCGCGCGCCGAACACCTTCTGAAAACAAGTTCGGAAAAGGAGATTGCGTGATCACGTTTTGGTTGGTGTGCGCAATCATGGTGGCCATCGCACTGGCTTTCGTGCTGCCGCCTTTGCTGGAACGGACGAATAAGAAGTCGACCGCGGGACATAGTCGAGATATCAAGGCAGCAAACATTGCGGTTTATCAGGACCAACTCAAAGAACTGGACAGCGATTTAAAGAACGGGATTGTGAGTGCCGAACAATATGAACAGGACAAAGCTGATCTCGAGCGCCGTCTCCTGGAGGATGTTTCGTCAGGCTCCGAACGCAAAAACACAAAGTCTTCGCGTCTCGCCACGCGGGTCGCTGTTTATTTCATAGCCTTTGGTTTGCCGGTTCACGCTGTCGTTTTGTACCTATCAATCGGAAATCAAAATGCATCTTCAGCGGCGCCCCCGGCCGCGGTGCCTGCGACGGCCGGCGAAAGATCTCAACAACAAATAGAGGCAAACGTCGCTGCGCTGGCTAAGCGACTCGAACAGAGTCCGAATGACGTTCAGGGTTGGACGATGCTCGCGCGTTCCTATCTGTCGTTAGGAAAATTCGACGAAGCTAGTAATGCATACGCGAAGCTGGCCGAGCTGAAGTCAGACGATGCAGACGTCTGGGCCGATTACGCGATCGCGCTGGCGATGGCCCAGGGACAAAGACTCGAGGGACGACCAGTTGAGTTAATCGAGAAGGCGCTGGAGCTCGACCCGAAGAACTTAAAGGCGCTTGAGCTGGCCGGGAATGCTGCGTTCGAGGCAAAGAACTACAAACGCGCTATTGAGTACTGGGAACGGTTGATGAAGGAAGTGCCGGCGGGGTCAGAGGTAGCGGATTCAGTGTCGAAGAAAATTGACGAGGCCAAACTCCGCGCGGGTGCTAGTGGCGCTAAATGATTTCGCTTTGTTACGTGTTTTTGATTCGTGTATTTTCTTGTTCTTATTTCGTGTGGTTTCGTGGTTATAAATAAATGACAAGAGAGAATCTCTTAATAGGAATCATTGGCGTACTCCTTGGCTTCATCATCGGCTTCATGTTCGCGAGCAACTTGAGCCAGCGCCAACCCGTGGCAACCGCCAGTCAGAATCTTCCCGCCAACCATCCACAGGTGCAATCCGGTAGCACGCCCGACCCACAGAAGGTGTTTGCCGACGTTCAGGCCGACATCAAACTCGCGCGCAGTGAACCAAACAACTTTGACGCGCAAATGAAAGCGGCAGAGCGTTTCTATCAAATCCAACGCTACGATCAGGCGATCGAGTTTTTGCTGAAGGCTAACCAGCTCAAGCCGGACAGTTATGAGGCGGTGGTCGCGTTAGGCCAGGTGAACATTGATGCCCAACATTGGGATCAGGCTGAGAAGTGGTTGAAAGCGGCGCTGCTCAAGAAGCCTGAGGATGTGGGTGTGCTCCAGAGTTTGACGTTTGCGTTGCTTGAGAAAGGCGACAAAGCCGCTGCTGAGAGAGCGATTGCGACGTTGGAAAAGGTTGATCCAAAGAACCAAAATTTGGCGGAGTTCCGGGATAAGCTTTCAAAACTTAAATCCTAATTCGCATTTTTCGTGTTATTTAGTGGATCGTTCTTGTAATAGAAGCAGCAGACGATCCACGAAAAGACACGAAATGACACGAATGCGGGCCGCGGGTGTTAAGGCTCGATCGACATTCTCGTAACCTCAGACAACCTCACTCGTTCAATCCTGCCAAGCTTATTCACGACCACTATTTGATTGTTCTCCACAGTCACCCGCTTGACAGTACTCATGTAACGTTCGATGCGTGTGCCGTCCTGCATCTCAATAATTAAACGTGGGCCACTTAGAGGTTCGGGCTGCTGTGGCTCGGCTTGTTTCCTGGCACCTCTGCGGGCTGTTGGTCGTTCACTGGTAGTCGTCTCCGTCTTGGTCTCGGTTACCGTGGTCGGTTCGTCAGGCTTGGCTGCTGGATCTTCAGTTCTCGTTGAAGGTCGCGCCGTACGCCGAGTGGGAGCGATGCGCCCTCCTCTGGTTCGGCGCGTTGCTCGTGATTCCGTTTCTGCCGCACGTTCTTCGCGAACTGAAGCCGGAGACTCTATTGGCTTTGGTTCTTCAGGTGTTGGCTCGGGCGTTGGAGTTGCCGCAGCGATGTCTTCCACTGGACGCGGTGGTTCGGGAAGGCGCGCGCCGACAGACGAGACGCGTTTTGTATTTCTCCCGAGCGTTGGTTCCGGTGAGGGTTCTGGAGTTGGACTCTCGTTGGCAGCCACCAAAGCTTCGCCGATTAACGGCTCGAACGAACCACCGAAACGGATCTGATAAGTCCCTTCATCATCGTTCGGGGTACGTGCTTCGACTCGCAGCACGAGCTCCTGGCGTCTTCGCAGGTAAACGGATTTCGTGATCGGCGCCGTGCTTTCCGCATAAAGTGCGAACTTCATCAGCGGTCGCAAGCTGCCTGCGGTGAAGACATCGATGTCGCCGTTCAGATTGTTGCTTTGAACGGTGACGAGTACGTCGCCAGGGTTACCTACGAAGGTGTAGAAATGATTGGTGCGGCGAGCGTCGCCGATGTCGAGTGCGGCGATGGAGCCTACTACTTCACTCGTGCGAACGGGCGAGGGGAAACTAATATCCTGCGACTGGCCAAAAGTGCTCGGCGCGACAGAACACAAAATCAGTATTAGCCAGCAGAATAAGGTTAGACGCTTCAATGGTCTTAATCCGCGTAATTTGTGGAGATTGCACCTTGTAGCGACAGCCTTTGACAGTTTGGATAAAGCAGGCATTTGCAAAACCTAAGGAAGCTAAATCGCGCACAGCATACCAAAATGTGGCCTACGAGGCATCCTGCGTAAACGCAGAAGCGGTTGCTAAGTTCAGCATGTCGTGCTTCGCCGATCCCGTTCAGGCCGTGGAACATTTTTTTGAAACGCTGAAGGCGTTTAGGAATTCAGCCCTGGTTGCGGCGCTTCGCCGCTACCCTGGGAAATCGGATCAACAAAAATATTCGCAACCCTGAAGGGGTTGCGTCTTCGCGCCAAGAGACACAACCCTTTCAGGGTTGGAAACTAGGACGAACGTTCCCTCTGATCCCAGGGTAGCGGCGAAGCGCCGCAACCCTGGGCTGAATTCCTAAACGCCTTCGGCGTTTTAAAAAAACGTTCAAGCCTGTGAACGAGATTAACGAAGCGCGGCAACCCTAGGCTGGGAGACTAAACGCCTTCCCGTTTGAAAAAACATTCGTAGACCTAAACATTACTTTCAGCTTCCTGCCAGGCTTGATCGAATTGCGGATGTGTGGTCACGCAAGACCGATCAGGATCCGTCACACACCCCACTCCTAACTTCTCCAACACGCGCTGCAATGCCAGACTTCCTCGCGGACCCTCGAGTGTACGAGCACGCTCGACCTCGGCCTCCGTAACTCCAACCACATGAATCAACGAGCAAAGGCCTCCCGGTAACCGAATATTCGTCGGATATTCTGGACTTGTGACAGCAAGAAGATGATTCAACCCAGGTTCAGCTGCGGAAGCGATTGGGCTACCCAACGGCAAACGATGCCCAGTCAGAATCATTTCAGAGTTTTCATTGAACAACAGGTACTTAACGAGGCTCATTAGAAGGTCAGGAGCCCAGCCATAGAAATCCTGGGTTGATATAACCAACTCGATGCCCCAACCCGAGATAGGTTCTTCGTTGTTCATATCGCGATAATCCAGATAATCCTCGAGGAGCGCCGGCATGTAGTCATCTTCTTCAATGGGCTGAGCCAAGCCGTGGGTCACGTAGTACCAACTTTTACGATCGCGTTGAGGTGGAAAGCACAAAGCTGCGCCGCCGATCCAATTCAAAAAGAGATCTTGATCCTTGGGCTCCAACACCGAATCTTCAGGATGTGTCTTGCCGAAGATATGCTGTAAAGCGTTGTATCGAGCAAGCCCGTGGGCAGCAGAAACAGCAATCAATTGCTCTTCAGGATCAGGATCGGGATACTCATCAGATACGTCCGGTAGCTGAGAGAAATCTAGTGGTTCAGAGGAGTTGTCCATGATGAGGCATTGTACTCCTACAGCGCGTGGCAAGGGATGATCATCGATGCCAAGAAACTATAAATAAATCCAATTAAAATTAATAAAGACGGGATCCTAAAATCGCGCTATGCTGCGGCCATTATGAAACTTATAACCATTTCACTTCTCTGTATTGCCATTCTGAGTCTTTTCCCTATTTCGACCACCGCCCAACAGTGGCCGTCGTTTCGCGGACCGAACGCGTCAGGTATTGCAGACGGCGCAAATCCGCCGATCACTTGGGACGTGGAAAAAGGTCAGAATGTGCTCTGGAAAACCACGATTCCGGGTCTCTCGCATTCGAGTCCGATTGTTTGGGGTAATCAGATCTTCGTGATCACTGCGATCAGTAGTGACGCGAAAGCGAGTTTCATCGCGAAGGACCGTGGTATCGGACTGGCTAACGACGACGTCAAACACACCTGGCACATTTACAGCATCGACAAGCAGACCGGGCGTGTGAACTGGGAAAGAAAAGCCTATGAAGGCATACCGAGAGCGAAGCGACACGTTAAAGCAACGCAAGCTAACTCAACACCGGTCACCGATGGTCGCTACGTCGTTGCGCTTTTCGGTTCTGAAGGCCTGGCTAGTTACGACACAAGTGGCAAGTTGCTATGGAAACAGGATCTCGGTGTTCTGAATCCCGGACTTTGGGACGACAAAGATTCCTCGTGGGGACACTCAAGCAGTCCAATTATCTATGGCGACCTGGTCATCGTTCAGGCAGATGGACACAAACAATCGTTCATTGCTGCCTTCAACTTAAAAGACGGTAAACAGGCGTGGCGAGTCAAACGTAATGAAATTACATCGTGGACCACACCGACGATTTACGTAGGAAAGAATCGGACGGAACTAATCGCCAACGGCGGGCGATATATTCGCGGCTACGATCCTTTGACCGGCAAGGAACTCTGGCGCTTCTCAGATAACGACACGCAAGTAAAAATGCAGGCGCCACTTGTCGCGCACGATCTCATTTACATCACGGGCGGCTATCCGCCGGGGCGTACCATGTATGCCTTTCGTCCCGGCGCTGTGGGTGACATCTCGCTTAAAGCAGGCGAGGCAAAGAACGACTTTATTGCATGGAGTTTGCCGAACGGCAGCCCCTACACGCCAACGCCGATCCTCCATGGTGACTTGTTGTACGTTCTTGCGGATAACGGCGTGCTCAGTGCATATGATGCAAAGACCGGCGAGCGGATCTATCAGCAAAGGCTGCCGAGTTCGTTTAGTGCGTCACCGGTTGCCGCCGATGGAAGGTTGTATCTATCGAGTGAAGATGGTGACGTATTCGTAGTCAAGGCTGGCAGGCAATATGAATTGATTTCGAAGAACACGATCGGCCAACCTCTGATGGCTACGCCGGCGATCTCGCAGGGCACACTGATCGTGCGCGGAGAGAACACGATTTACGCCCTCGCCGAGCGGCAGCCCTGAAGGGGTTGCGTGCTCGCTCCAGAGAAAAACAACGCGCAACCCTTTTAGGGTTGCGACGCGGATGAAAAAATTGCATCTGATCCCAGGGTAGCGGCAAAGCGCCGCAACCCTAGGCTGGGTTACTACACGCCTTCGGCGTTTCAAATTCTGCAATAAACCCTGCTGACGACCTTTCTTCTTGCGCTAATCTTCCCCGTGACGTAAAAGAGGTGCAGTGGCTGACCTATCGCCCGGAACCACACTCTCGCACTATCGCATCATAAGCAAAATCGGTGCTGGTGGTATGGGTGAAGTCTATCGTGCTCAGGACACCGAGCTTGGCCGCCAAGTCGCTTTGAAATTCCTTTCCGGCGAACTCGCCGAACATCAAAGCCGTCTTAAGCGCTTCATCCAGGAAGCAAAGTCCGCATCGGCACTCAATCATCCCAACATTCTTACTGTCTATGAAATTGGCCGCGCCGAAGACACCACCTTCATTGCGACTGAATTCGTCGAAGGCGTCACACTGCGCGATTACATGCGCCGGTCACTAAAGCTGACGGAGATCCTCGACATAGTCACTCAAGTTGGTTCTGCTCTGGTGGCCGCACACTCCGCCGGCATTGTTCACCGCGACATCAAGCCCGACAACATCATGGTGCGCTCAGACGGCCTTGTTAAGGTGCTCGACTTCGGTCTCGCAAAGCTCACGCAAAGGCAAGAATCTGGTTCCGAGTCAACCACGGTTGCTCTCATTAACACCGAGCCCGGAGCTGTATTGGGAACCGTTTCTTACATGTCACCGGAACAAGCGGTTGGTCACGAAGTTGATGCTCGGTCAGATATCTGGAGTCTCGGCGTTGTGCTCTACGAAATGATCGCCGCCCGCACTCCATTCGAAGGCGCGTCAAAGAGTCACGTCATTGTTGCGATCACCGATAACGAGCCGCTGCCGATACGTCACTTCGCACCCGAGGTGCCGGAACCGCTTGAATGGATTATTGCTGAAGCACTCACGAAGGATCTTGAAGAGCGCTGTCAAACGGCTAAGGAAATGGTTGGCAAGTTGAAGCGGTTGAAGCAACGAATTGAATCTGGTCCACCGTCAACATGGACCTCCGAGTTCACTCGTTCAAGTCCGCCGGCTCCATCACTCACGGCGGCGACCAGTTTGAAGGCACCGGCACGGAGCACGGCAAACCAACCGACTACTGATGGAGCTATAAGAGCGACGGACGGCCTCGCAATCATACCACCCTCAACCGTTGATGAAGCGACAAAGGAGAAGATGTGGATTGGCGGCCTCGTGCTCGGTGTCGTCATTATCGGTGCTCTCTGTTTCGGACTCTACAAATTATTTAATCAACCTAAAACGTTTGGGCCGATAAAGATGTCGGCGCTCACGACGGGTGGCAGAATCAACGGCGAGGACATAAACGGTCAACTCTCGATTTCGCCGGACGGGAAATACGTAGTGTTTGCGGCGAACGATTCCAAACAACAAGCGAGCCTGTGGCTGCGCCAAATCTCGACCAATAGTCTCGTGCGTATCGTTCCCGCGGAGAACGGCCATTACCTAGGCACAACTTTCTCCCCTGACGGAGAATTGATTTACTACGTAGCCAAGTTGGAACGAAACAAGTTCGTACCTACTCTCTATCGAATTCCGGTCTTAGGCGGAGCTCCAGTTAAAGTGATGGACAACGTCTTCGGCGCCATTGGTTTCTCCAAAGACGGCAAGCAGTTCGCTTTCGTTCGCCGAAATCAGCAAGACATGGTGCTCATGTTGGCGAATACCGATGGCAGCGGGCAGCCGCGGACGATTGCAGTGCAGAAACCGCCGAATGGATTTTCGATTTGGGGACCGTCATGGTCGCCTGACGGACAGCGGATCGCTTGCGGCTTGTTTAATGGAACACCCGGCTATTCCACCGTTGTGGAAGTCTCGGTAGACGGCGGCGAACCGAAACCGATTAGTTCTGAGAAATGGGGCAGTGTCGGCCGCTTAGTCTGGCTCGCTGACGGCAGTGGCTTGATCATGACTGCTCAACCTGAGCTTTCATCCGCCGGCACGCAGATTTGGTTTCTGCCGTATCCCAACGGGCAGGCGAGACGAATAACGAACGATCTCAGCGCTTATGGAGACGTCAGTCTGAGTTTGACAGCAGACTCGAGCACCATCGCTACGATCCAACAGGTAACTGCCAGCGGCATTTGGATCACCGAGCCCAATCAGGATGAGCGCCAAGCCCGACTGGCCGTGAAAACCAATCTTCCTGAGAGCGTCGTATGGACACCGGATGGAAAGATTGTTTATGCGAGCCGGACTGGCGAGAATTGGGACATTTGGATGGCCAACCGCGACGGATCAGACAGCAAGCAATTGACATCCGACGTATTTGTCGACCAGCAACCGTCGGTCTCTCCGGACGGCCGTTATATCGCGTTCCAATCCAATCGATCAGGCGGCCGGAACATTTGGCGAATGGACGCCGACGGTACCAACCTAAAACAACTAACAGAGAACGCTACTGAAGACGCCGCGCCTGTTTGTTCTCCCGACGGCCGCTTTGTTGTTTTCATGTCAGATCGATCCGGCAAGCAGGCTATTTGGAAAGTTGGTATTGATGGAGGGCCGCCGGTGCAATTGACTGACCGTGTTTCTCAGCTCCCGTCGATTTCGCCTGATGGTAAATTAATCGCGTACTTCTACACGGACGACCAGGCAAACCAACCGAAGCTCGCAATGATACCTTTCGAAGGTGGAGAGCCAGTAAAGACGCTTGATCTTCCTTCGTCGGTGCAACCTATTGCGTTTGCGTGGATGCCTGACGGCCGGTCTGTAGCGTATCTCGATAATGCCTCTGGGATTCTGAACGTGTGGAGCCAAGCCATTGACAGCAGCGCCAGAAAGCAGTTAACTAATTTCAAGTCTGAATTCGTAATCAATTTTGCGATCTCGCCCGAAGAAGAGATAGCCGCTTACCGCGTTTCGGTGACGAGAGACATTGTCCTGATCAAGGACTTCCAATAAAGAGCCTTCAAACTACTTACTTCGCTCAGCCTCCCGCTGTGTGATCAAAAAGGAGAACCCCCCAATGACCCAGAAAGAATGGACCATCATGATCTACATGGCGGGTGACAATAACCTCGCCGTGGACATGGCTTACGCCATGGAGCAAATAAAGGGAATCGCAACGGAAAAGGCGGACAGCCCCAATCTATTCGTTTATTACGACGGCAACTCGCCCGCGATTCCGACCCTGTATTGTGATTTCTCCGACCCGCGAAAACCGAGATATGTCCGCTCCTGTGATGTGCCGAACAAACGCTATCCCGCCTTAGCGAAGCACAACGAGAATGCCGCTGACAAGAGGTCAATCCTGAATTTCATCGACTGGTGTGTCAATGGGGTTCCAGTTGGAAATAATGGCCAGATCACCTACGGTCGACGGGCGTGCAAATATGCGCTGATATTCTCCGGTCACTCACTCGGCTTTCAGGACATCGGTTTGTTTAAGGATGAGAGCTCAGGTAAAGCGCTGACCATGAAGGATCTTTACACTGCGCTTGTTGGAGTAACCATTACAAAGGAAGAGTTTGAGGAGCTGGCTCGTAAAGATGGAGTGGAAGATGAGGAGGAACTTGCGAGCCTTACCCAGGAACAACTAGGTCAACCACTTGACATATTAGGTTTTGATAGCTGCGTCATGGGCATGCTCGAAGTCGGATACCAATTCAGTGATGTAGCCAAAACGATGATAGCTTCCGAGGGCAGTGTTCCCAGCGCCGGCTGGACTTACGCCAAGATACTCGGTTCTTTAGGTCGAGAACAAAATCGGGACCTCGACCCATGCCGTGTGGCAGAACTGTTTGTGAAAGAGTTCATTCGGAGCCAGGACTCCTACACAGTTGGCGGAGTTTCGGTCGACATGGCTGCGTGGGATCTGAGTCAGTTCGAGGCGCTCGTAGAAGCATTCGACGCGCTCTCTGAAGTGCTGCTTAGATGCTTTAAAAAACCAGAAAGCCGAATTTACAGGCAGATGAGACGAGTGCTGCTGGAGGTGCGCTGGCAGTGCCAATCGTACATGTTCGATCAGAACGTGGATCTTGGAGATTTCTGCGAGTTGCTCAAACGGGAATGTGGTCTGGTTGCGGAAGAGCTTGGCGATGAGAGTAAAGACGTTCAGCTCTTGAACGAGATACAGCACGTCTGCCAATGGGTCTTGGAAGAACTTAAGAAAGCCGTGATCCTCAGCGGGTTCAGTGGGGGCGGCTATCAGTACTCGAACGGTGTCTCAGTATTTTTCCCGTGGTCGCGTGAGGGGTATGAGGTTTCGCGGAAGAATTACGAGAGCCTTGAGTTTACTCAACAGGCCGTAAAGAAACGGTTGGCATGGCCGGGGTTTCTCAAGAAGTACTTGCGTGAGGTCAGCCTGCGCAAATGCGAGCCTACTAATCCCGACGTTCCGGTCGGGAGTAAAGTGAGGTATCCGTCAGGAGTACCCCTCGACGATGCGTATGCATACGCTGTTGGTGGTGGCAACGGCACTTCGAGCACGAAGATCTCGGGCCAGGAAGGCACGAAGATCTCAGGTCAGGAAGGGACCAAGATCTCTGGCCAGGAAGGGACCAAGATCTCGGGTCAAGAAGGAACCAAGATTTCAGGACAAGAAGGGACCAAGATCTCAGGGCAGGAAGGAACCAAGATCTCTGGTCAGGAAGGTACGAAGATCTCAGGGCAAGAAGGAACAAAAATCTCCGGCCAGGAAGGAACTAAGATCTCTGGTCAGGAAGGAACCAAGATCTCGGGGCAAGAAGGTAC
>DATEDU010000241.1:0-8222 GCA_035281525.1 Pyrinomonadaceae bacterium
GGCGAAAAGGAAGGGCTGTTCAAAGCCACTGCATTGACTGGAACGCCGACAATCGGATCGCCTTTCGAATTTATCACCTTACCAGTGATCACTCCGCCCTTAATCATCCTGATCCTCAACTGCGTTCCGATCAAGTGTCGCGGCCACTCGCTCGGGTCGCTCGTTGACGTTGCTTCATCGATGTAGCCGGGAGCGATCGCGATAACTATGTAGCTGGCAGGAGGCAGATCATCGAAACTGAACTTTCCTTCGGAATCCACTTGCGCCGGCTTTACGGAAGCCGGGCCGGTGACCGCCTGGGCCATTAGCGATGCATTGACAACCGGCCGTCCATCGTCAGCGACTACGCGGCCTTTGATGGACCCGGTGGCGGGCGCGTTCTCGTTAGGACCGCGTTTCTCGGCCGGCATTGGGGAGGGCGACGCGGTGGACTTGGCCGGCGGTTGTGACTGAGCCAGCGCGGAAACACAGCTCATAGTTAAGACGAGTGGCAACACAAACAAAAAGGCAGCCGCGCACTGACGACAAAAGTTCTGCGTTAGAGCCGCGGCCCCCGTTGTCGGGGAAAGTGTTTTCATTCTGGTGCTGCTTCCTTAGCGGAGAAGTTTACGACCAGCACAATCTGAACCGGGCCGCTCTCGACGTTGACGGTTCGCGGCACGGGAGCGTACGTCGCAGGTGTTCGATCCGAGCCTATGGCCACAACTGACATTTCATAGGTACCGGGTGGAATGTTTTCCGCGACGAAATGGCCACGTGCATCAACACCGCTACTAAATCGCCGTGCGCCACCGGACGCGGAGCTAATGATCACCTGTAATGTCAGGCCCGCGGGTAGTCCGCCGCCTTCGGCTCTTACTTCGCCGCGAATCGACCCGGCGCCGTAAGCAAAGACGAGACGTACGCCAGTGATTTGCGCACCGGCGTTTACTTCGATCCCCTCTCGCTGTTCTATTCCGTCTATCTCAGTGCGCACAAGCGTTAGACCTTTCGGCGGAGTCGGAAACCCGAACATATTGAATTGCACTTTCCCAGGAGCCAGCCCGGAGAAACTGAAACTCCCATCGCGGTTGATCTGGCTGCGGCTGAACGAAGGAACGCCGCCCTTGGTGTTGCTCAAAGCAACAAGGGAAACTGTTTGGAGCAAGGAGGTCACCGCAGGGTCGAAGTTGTTTTCGACAACTGCTACTCCGCTGATTGTTGCACCGTGATGAACCTTGATCTCGACGCCCGAGACATCGCCATCAGAAACGTCGAAGGGCGTTTGGTCGCTGTACGAGGAACTACCTTGCCCGGTCGCGAGCATATAAGCAACATAGTGTCCTGGTTGTACGTTCTCTATGCGAAACTTGCCATTGGCATCGGTCTGGCTGCCGGTGAAGTTCATGCCTCCGAGTTGTTGGGTTCCCTCATTAAACGGAGAATACACTACGAAAACATCCGGTACCGGCTGGCCGGAATCTGCATCCACAACACGACCGGAGACTGAAGAGCCGCGCGCAGTCTTACGGGCCACAATGTCTATGTTGCTGACTTCAGTTCCTTCGTTTATTTCAAGAATCGTCGCTCTGGTTTCTTCTGCGACGCCGGGATAGAAGGTTTTCGTGTATTGGCTTCCACCCATTCCCATAATTGTCACGTTGCCGGCCGCAGCCGCCTGACCAATACTAACTTTGTAATTGCCGGGGCCTAGACCGTAGACGCGATAGATGCCACGGTCGTCGGTCATATTTCGTGGTCCATCAAACATTGTCGCCAGTCGACTAGTATCAGGACCATCTTTGGCAACAACGTTGACTCGTTCACCAATCACCGGACGTCCGTCGGTATCGGTGATGCGTCCGGTGATTACTCCCCCGCGGACCAAAGCAAAATCTATTTTTGTGATCGTTTCGCCTTCGGCGACAGTTATCGATTGTGCCGGTTGTTTATAAGCGCCACTCGAGCCAACCACGAATGCCTTCGCCAGGGGCATGATCGTAAACTGCCCGGCCGCGAGTCCGGTTAGTTGATACTTGCCGTCGTCATCAGTTGTTATCTTGGCGACGGTTCGATTGTCCAATGGCGAACTGCTCGTCGTGGCAGCGACCGTTATGCCGCCAACGCCCTTGCCGTCAATTGTGACGCGACCGGAAATCGATGCAGTTGGAGCTTTGTTGGGCGTTTGTGCGCTGCCGCCAGATGAATAGAGGACAAGCAAAAGCAGGGTCGACGTAAGAAGAAGCAAACGCTTCTTTGCGCCTGCTAACCAACATGGAGATTCGAGAGTGGTAAACATCGGGGAAGAGCCTTCGGGAAAGGTAGAATGCCGGGTTTTCTGAGGCTCTATCTTACTTCGGTTGATCGAAGTAACCAAGGTTTTTGGCCCCATTACCATGCAAACTGAGCAGCGCGCAAATTAAGTTTTGCGGACAGGCTTAATCGTAGACTCGGACCACCTTGCTGTTGTGAAGGATTAGGCGTAGGACGGAAAGGTCTCAAGGTCGAACAATTCACTGGAATCGAGCGCTTCGCGTGATTGTTTAGGACACGAGCATTTCTGTCGTCGTTCTGAACTTTGCATTGCAATCGACAATAAATGAGTAAATATGCCTCATGTTGCGCGCGACTTCGTTTTGTAGTAAAAGTTCGTCCCGTCCGACCTCAACCTAACACTAAGGTGATTATCCTCGTTCTTCAGGTCGGCGCTTGCACTCAAGCTATTACAAAGTTTAGCGGATTTCCCAATCGTCGCAGATTTCATGGACGATGTGGGTCGTTCACAACGAGATTCCGCCAGGTTCACTCTAAATCGCGACTACCCGTCGATCGCAACGAATGAAGATTTATCAGAATTGGTACGTTACAAAATAGCTCCGAACACCATAGAAGACAGTGGGAAAATCTTCCTCGCCGGATTTTGAAGAAAACTTCGAAGCGCTTTTGAATTGGCTTGATCCAGACAGGGAGCGCGCTGGGGAAATGTATGTAACTGTTCGACAACAGCTAATCAAAATGTTTACGTGGCACCAATCCCATGATCCGGACGGTTTGGCTGATGAGACGATTGACCGAGTAATGCGGCGCGTACGTGAGATTAGACATGACTATTCGGGAGATCCGCGCCTCTACTTTTTCGGAGTTGCAAAAAACATCCTGCGTGAGGCGCGAAAAGAACCAAGGAACTGGTCACTAGATGAAGCAGAAATGAGGTTTCACGCTGGAACAGACGAAAACAGTGAGCAGTTGTATGAATGTCTTGACAAATGCATGCTTAAACTTCCTCCCGACCGACGGGCTCTTTTGCTTGCCTATTATCAGGGGAGTAAGCGAGCTAAGATTGATGCCAGACGCGAGCTCGCTGCCAAATTCGACCTGCGCCCCGCAGCCTTGAGAATGGTGGTGTACAGGACCCTGAATAAGTTAGAGACGTGCATTCAGAAATGCATGAAAGGCCCAGTCGAAACGGCACAGTGACTCACTCGTTGAGAGTAATTGAGATGTCCCGAAATCTGTCGGACGAACAACTGATTAGGAAATTCTTTCTTGGTGATCTGCCTGAAAGCGAAGAAGATCGAATTCAAGAGCGGGCTTTCACCGATCCGGATTTTTACGAAGCTCTGCTGATGATCGAAGGTGAGTTAGTTGATGGTTATGCCTTGGGCCTCATTTCGGCGAAAGAACGCAAGAAACTTGAAAAAAGCTTTTTGATGAATCCTCATCAATATCAAAGAGTCAAAATTGTTAGGACCCTAAAACGATATATTTCAGACACCAAAGCTTCTGGCATTCCTCACAAGCAGTTGGAAGGGCGCTCAATTTTTTCGCGCGTAAGTTCACGGTTCAAAAGATCCAACGCGCCGGCTGTACATCTCAACTCACTCGACAAGGCCCGAGGCAGTGCTCGAGATGTTTGGGAGCGACCGCTCAAAGAAGCTAATGCTAATCGTGAGTTGATTCTCTCGCTAATCGCTGATGACTGGTTAGGGCTAAGACTATTGCTGCTGCTCAAATCGAATCCTTTGGCCACGACTGCTTACATCTTTTCTCACCTCGGACGAGATTTGGCTAAGTCGGAAGAGGCCCTTTCGCGCTTGATTGACTGCGGTTTAGTTGAGCGGCTCGAAGAAAGATACTCATGCTCCTGGTTTGGTACTGAGATGCTCGACAAGATTGAGAAATTATCTGACTCACGTGTCGACCTCTACTCATAATCTGTTTCTTAATGTCATTTAAGGAAGGCTTCAAACGGATCGAGCAGCTCGCGGAAGGGTATGACCTGAATATCCTTGTTTGGGGACCGTCTGAGTCGGTTCCTGAACACGGTGAAAAGCGGTTAAAGATACAGGACGAAATTCGAAAGTGCTTTCGGAATGCGGAGGTTCTTTTTAGCGAGAATCTGAATCTGGGTGACTCCATTGCAGGAGGCGAGCAGTTAACGATTCCGGAGCAGGAGCTTTGGCATCTGGCGGCCTGTGACGTGTGTGTCGTACTTGATACTTCAAAAGGAGCAGGCGAAGAAATAGCTCATTTCGTTAGCTCGCAACTGGCACACAAGCTATTAATCCTTACCCACGAACGACATAAAAAATCGAATAGTTTCCCCGCTGCTTTGCGAGAAAACAAGAACCAGATGTTCTATAACGATAACCAGTATGATTCTTGCTCCTTGGTGGAATACGTGCTGACGAGAGTTCGGACCGTTGCAATGGGTAGGCTGTTCGGAATGCGCGTCTGATACTCTCAGTCTCGTAGCTGCCGTCGTTACTCATAAACGGCAATGATTTCTCATCCCTCGTTACTCCTTTGCCGCGAAGGTGGCCTCAATTTTCTAACGCAATCCGGGCCGAGCGTTTAAGCACTGGTGAGCCGATTGCGGTCCACAAATCCTCAGCTCGGACGTACGGTGCGAACTCTTTTTCTGTACTCATAACAAACCCGAGACTCTGCTCCCTCCCCAAATTTCCGTGTGTTGCTTGCAAAACTGCAAACACATCGAGCAAAGCGCTTCCAGAGTAGTATCCATCTTCGAGACTGACGATCACGTTCCCCTGGTTCGCCACACCAGAGGTGACGCCTTCATAGATGCGGCGAACAGCGTCGGGATGATTTGTTTCGTGAGTCGCTTCAAACCAGGCTGCGTCTGAAAAAAAGCCGTCGGTGGCTTTGGTTTGTCCGGCTAAAACGTGGACCACTGGTAACAGTTGTAGCGGATCCCCTTTCGCCGCGCGATACCGATACTCCGTTCCACGTCGTTCAATAGTTGCGTGACCGTCGCTACTTACCAGATGAACGATTCCTTCTCTTTCATAGGCTGCGAAATCAATACCCTCGATCGATGCAGTCATACTCGCGAGCCGTTGTTCATTTGCCTCATTCGTGAACAGGACCACCGCACCAATCAGTCCGAACTGCGGAATGACCACGCTTCTTTCATCTTTGATCTTGCTATCGAGGTGAAAACCAGCACGGCGCAAGCGGGACTTTAGTTTCACGCGCTTATACTTTCGAAAGTCATTACCATGATCGGAGAAGATTGTTACAACGACGGGGCCTTTACTATCGTTGATAATCCCTTCCACACTGCTATCCAAATTCTTCAGAAAACTGCGTAGTAGTCTTTCCCCTCCAAGATGTGCCAGAGAATCGGTGGCACCAGTGTACGCAAAGAAAACTGGCTCACGGTTATTCTTTGCCTTTTGCTTTAGACGAATAAGATCGCTCAAGGATTCTAAGTAGGTCGACAAAGGTGGCGCAGCGTAACCCAACCCGCTCTTGATGGCCGACGGGTGATAATCGAACAATGAGCGAAACGTTCCGCGAACGAATCGACCGCCTCGTAATCGATCTAATACTCCACCACGCATTTTGTTGGCGCCAACGTCGAAGTAGCTGTCTTCATGACCATTCGCCAGCTTTGCTCCGGCGGGTCTTAACACCGTGCTGATCGCCTGGTTGGTAAGCGAGGGGAAGGTCGTAATCATTCGCGAAGGCGTTCGGAACATTTTGAAATGGCCCTCGGCCCGTAACTTGCTGATGGTTGAGATGCCGACCCCATCCACGCAAATAATGATGTGCTGTTTCTGTAGCTGCTGCTGAGGGCCGGTTGCGGTGCTCAAATCTTCCTGGGAAAAAGCTGGCGCCGCACACAGACTTAAAATCAGAGTTAGAGCGATCAGACGGGTGTTCAAATTATTCATGATTGAAAACTTAATCAAAGCGAATGCCAGGTCTGACGCAGACTATGAACGTTCGGTTATTGGAAAGCGATGCGCGCAGTTGCCCGACGCATGTCATCGTTTTACTGCGCCTTACTGACGCGCTATGGAATCACTCGAACAAATACTGCAAGAGATAACGTCGTTTGAGAACCAGTTGTGCCGGCGCAGCTTCATCCGCTCCGCGGCATTTCTGATGGCGGTACCTGGCTTTGAGCTGGAACTCGACGATAGGAAATTCCTTGATCGAGTAGCGGCGACTCTGCTGCCAGATGATGCATTACGAAGTACAGGGATCAGCGTTGCCGAAAACGTAGCCTACTTGTTGGAACAAGGAAGCGCCGAGCACCGGCAGAAGGTGCTCCGGTTTCTCTCGTGGTCGCAACGCGCCGCGATTCTCTACGGCGGAGACAAGGTCGCACTTAATGCACGCGGATCGAGGTTTATGCTCGTTCGCAAAATGGGGCGAACACTGTCGTCTCTTTGTTTGATTGCTTTTTGGGCTGATGAACGTGCACTCAAGCTGATTACTGAGCCGGAGGTGAAAGCTTGATCCGAAAATTAACTGCTGAGCATCGGTCTCACATTTTCTCTGGTCGAGACGGCGGGTCAGCTCACGCTCGTCGTGTCGTAGGAGATAACTACGACGCGTGCGTTATCGGATCAGGCCCTGGAGGCGCCGTGGCCGCGGCAACATTAGCTTTGTCAGGAAAGAAAGTAGTCCTTGTCGAACGAGGACCATTCGTGCCGCCGGAAAACGTTACGTTTCGTGTCCTCGATATGTCGAACAAGTTTGGTCATGTAGAAACGACGAGTGGCTATCGTACTGTGTTGTACCAGGGAAATGCTTTGGGTGGTAGCAGCACCATCTTCGGGGCGGTAGCGATGAAGCCACAGCAGTTTACGTTTGATGAATGGCGTACTCAAAGTGGTGTTGATTCAATTAATAGCGACACACTCGAGCCTCACTATCGTCACGTCGGCGAAGTAATGTCTGTCACTCGACAAACAAAGGACCTGGAGAATCGACCCAACGCGATCGTCCGAGAGATGGCCACCGCTCTTGGTAAGCCCGACGATCTGGTAACAGTAAACCGTTACACGAGTGGCTGTGCGGGCGTTGGGTTGTGCAATTTTGGATGTGGGGTCGATTTGAAGGGAAATATGATCAACAGCTTTCTTCCCCTCGCGCTCGATACGGGCAATCTCACGGTGTTAACAGACTGCGAGGTTAAGGGAATTCTCGGGGAACAGCTTAGGTCAGGTTGGCGCGCTAACGGCGTCGCGGTGTCGTTTAAGAGTGACGATCTTAGATCGCGAGAGAGGACGCTGATTCGGGCAAGAAATGTTGTTGTCGCTGCCGGCGCATTTTTTTCATCCTCAATATTGCTGCGCAGCCCAAACTTTCCGAACAGGCAATCAATCGGCCGCAAGATCTATCTGCAACCTCACGCACAAATCTTTGCCCTCTTCGACAAACCCGTGACCAAACGAGGAGTTATCGAAACGGGCCAGTATATTCCTTACAATGGCGTACCTGCCATCTACAATTTTCTCGGCTTTCTGAGGCAGCATCACTTCTGGTGGCTCGCGAGCATTCTTTATCCGGCCAGCCTGGCATCATTCGTTTCGAATCTCCGACCGGATGAACACTTCAACATCATGAAGCAATTTCACAACACAATGAGTGTGACAGTAACGGTGAAAGACGATCCGGCGAAGTCGCAGATCGTTCTGAAGGATGGTAGAGCGCAGTTGTTGTTTGAGGAGAGCAGACGCGACATTGAGTCGTTCCGCCAGTGTTTCCTGGCGGCCGCGGAAGGATTTCTTGCTGTCGGAGCGCGTCGGGTGTTTTTGCCATTGCTGCGTCCTCCGTCAATCGAAACGCGTGCAGACCTCAAGAAGATCCAATCGCTAAAGTTCACATACAACGATCTGATTTTGTATTCAGATCATACGAGCGGTGGTAACCAGTTTGGGGCTGACGCAACGCGCGGAGTCACGGATGAACATGGACGTGTCTTT
>DATEDU010000242.1:0-9675 GCA_035281525.1 Pyrinomonadaceae bacterium
CAGTAAGCCGTTACCGCGTCGTTACAACCCAGTCGTTACGATCATCGCGACGAAGTTCACCGCCGCGACTATGCCCGCCGCGATTAGAAGCTTCGATCTCCTGCTCGATCTTTCCTGGTAGAAGTAAGTCGACATTGGTCCAAGCTCTTCTTTGCTGTCGGGTTCGTTCGGTTGCGGGTAGATGAAGGAACCGACGCTGAAAGCGAGGGCGAAGGGTGGAGCAAGGAGGAAACCAAGAAAGAGTTTGGCCCAACCTTTTGACTGAAGGAAATATGTAAATATTTCCGGGTTGCGCAGATGCGCCATCCATACGACGAGCGTAACGACAGTTGCAGCCACGGCTATGAAAACACGTGTTCGTTTGTGATTGTTAGACTCCAGGGTATCAAATAGCGACAGCGCCGATGAGCTTGCTTGTTCTTCGAGAGACATTAGAGGATGCGTCTCCTAATCGTGTGGAATGCGATTCTTATAACACGGATATGACCAGTCGTTTGATGCTTCGGGCTAAAAACGCAAACCGATTCCCGAAGAGACTTGAAGATTATGCTGCGTCGCGCTTGGTATTGTGAAGGTCGAGCCGGGAAAACGGATCTCGGGGTAACGGATGACCGTGTCGCCAACGTCAAAGCGCGCCATCCAACGAGGAGAGATATAAAACTCCACCACGCCGCCAACATCGACGGATGGGTACAGTTTCCTTACAAAAAGCAAATTGGGCGGAATCTGTACGCCGCCAAAACCAAATTCGAAAACTCGACTGAACCCAACAAATCCCGGCCGCGCTTTACCGAATACACCCCATCGATCAAACCTCTTCCCAGCCTTCCCGCCAAACTGTGCCTGAAACATCTTGCCTCCCTCCCGGAGGAAGGAAAATTGCTCGCGAGTGAAATAGTTTCCTTCAGCTTCGAAGGCGATGCTTTCAGTCAGGTTGAAGGTGAATCTGCCTCCGAATCCAGGTTCATTATGTGCGCGTGACACCGTGAGTGAGCCCGGTGGAATCGCCCGGTTCACAAATAGAGAAGTAAACTGCACTCCTACTTCAAATCGTCGTTCCAGCGCGTCGTTTGTTGTATCGGTGTCCGGCGCTTCATCAGGAAAATCTCCCAAACGAAACGCGACGCCGGCAGTGAACTGGAAGTTGTGCTTGAATTTTGCGGGACGCAGGAGTTGCACCGGATCGGTGAAAGAAATCTGGCCAAACCTCGCGGGATGTCTGATAGCGGTATCGCCTCCGTCGAATCTCACAACAACTCGACGCGACGGATATAGCTCCAGGACGCCTCCGAAATCTAGAGAGAAGAAAGTCTCCCGCTCGACCCTGATATCCGGGAAGATGGGCACCTGAGAACCCGGTACGACGGAAACAACTTTATCAACACTGAGGAACCCCGGACGCACTTTTGCAAACAGTCCAGCCTTCTCAAACCGCTTACCGATCTTCACTCCAAATTGGCCCTGAATTGCGCTGCCATTGGCGTTGAGGGTGAATTGTTTCTGAGGAAAGAAATTAAACTCAGCTTCGGCGGCAATGGACCGGTTGAAGTTATAAGTCACCCTGCCGCCGATTCCACCCTGTGTGTCGTCGAACGGGAAGTCCGGGTGAAAGAGCGTCAGCGAAGTTGACTGAACGCCGATCTCGATTTTGTCTTTCTTGCTTTGTGCAACAGTAACAGAAGCAAGCGTGATGACGGTGAGTAGGAGGATTAAGGTTTTCATATATCTTGCAAGCTGAGAACGATCGTCAGCTTACACGATATAACAATCTCAATGTTCCGGTTTTTGCAGTTTACGTTTTCATGCGTGGCCTCCAGGCCGGTCGTCGATCAGTGAAAAGACAATCGCAATAGCGCTCGTCGAGAGTTTAGCTTATCGATTCAACCTGTACGCTTCGACGAAGCCACGGATTCGATCCGCGTGTTCGGCAAGGATCAAACTCAGTATTGGAACCCGCTGTTTAGCATAAGCAACTGCCAAATGATCAACCTGAGATTCGAGTTCCTTGTCGACGGGAGCATAACGATATTTCGCGCCGTCGCCATTCGCTGTGGAGATTAGCCTGGCCGATGTCAGTTCCAATAGTTGTGGCGTAACATCATTTTCAATGCCCAATTCATTGGCGATTTCTGAAGCTGTGAACGATCTACTCTGCTCCCGACGCAAGAGAAGCAACACCTCCAGGCTGAATACTGAGTGGATGTGTTCTTTGAGGAACGTCTTTAAATCTTGCGAGATATTAAGTGTGGACATCGTTACGCGCGCTTACGGCAGGTAGGACTATACAAGAAACCGTACGTGATCTCTGTGAGTGAAATCACCTAGTGTGCGGGTGCAACGCTCTCGAACTTGAAGCGTGTACTATTCACCGGCGGCTTTTTGCTGAAGAATATAACGCGCGATCTCCACCCGATTGCTGAAGCGTTTTTTGTCGAGTATGTGGCTGATGTGATTCTCCACCGTCCGCACGCTGATCTCGAGTTCTGCTGCTATCTCTTTATTACTCAAACCGCGCGAAACAGCGAGAGCCACTCGATTTTCAGCGTCAGTTAACTCTTCGTCCTGAAAGGTGAGAGGCGGTTCCTGTTCCGCGGGTCCAACCAGCCGCGCGATCTGAGAATGTGTTCGTTCCACGCGATTAAGAATTCCATTTACGACTGCAATCAGCTCTTCAGGCTCAAACGGTTTCGTGAGGTACGCATCGATTCCGGCGCGGAAACCCTCGATGCGATCAATCGTCTCGTCTTTAGCGGTGAGAAAGATTATTGGGACCAGGGCTGTTCTGGGCGAGCCTCGCAGTTGTCGGACGAGTTGATATCCGTCCATCCCCGGCATTCTGATGTCGCTGACGATCAAATCGGGAACTGACTCAGCCAAATGAACGAGCGCTTCGCGACCGCTACGAGCGGTGGTGACTTCGTAGTTTTCGGCTTTAAGACAGGCTGCGACAGCTCGCAGGAGATTTGGCTCATCATCAACTATTAACAACCGCTTTGACATCCGCATGCTCCTCTTGTTCTGCGGCAGAACTGCCGGCCTCACTCCACCGCGGCAACAACATGGTGAAGGTAGTACCACCTCCCTCTTTGCTCTCAACGCTGATTGTGCCGTTCAGTTGCTCAACAATGTGCTGCGCTAGATACAGACCCAGGCCAACACCCGGAGCCGCTGTGCCGGGCGATTGTGCAAGACCGTCTCCGTTTGGCTCCGAGCCCGCGCGATAAAATTTTTCAAAGATGTGAGGTAAATCAGCCTCGGGGATTCCTTTACCTGAATCCTGGACCAAGATCGCCAGCGCGTCGCCTGCGCGATGAGCGGAAACAGCGATGTGACCTCCCTCAGGAGTGTATTTGATCGCGTTATCAATCAAGCCACGGATCACTCTTCGTAACGCTTCGTAGTCGCCCTTGAGCGGCGGTAAATTTGGAGCAATGTCAGTCGTAAGTGACAGTCCAAGTGACTCCGCTCTTTGTCGCTCAGCATTGGCTGAAGAAATGATCAACTCGTCTACCGCAACTTTAGCCTGCCGAAGTTTGTATGCCCCCGACTCGATGCGTGAAAGATCGAGAAGATTGCCGACGAAGTCGATCTGCCGATCGCATTCAACCGCGATCGTCTGTGAATAATCGAGTCTTTCACTTTCAGCCAACCCGCGCTGCTGCAACACGTGCGCCAGTAGCTTGATGGTCGTCAAAGGTGTTTTCAATTCATGAGAAACGCTACTGACGAATTCTGACTTCAACCGGTCTAACTCGGTCAATCGTTCCTCACGTTCGGCAATCTGCTGCGCCATTGTGTTGAAGGCCAAACCCAGATCGCCGATTTCGCCGCCCCCACTGATGACCGCTCGTGCTGTGAAATCACCGCCGCCCAGCCGCTGAGCGGTGGAGCGCAACCGCCGTATTGGACCAACGATACTTCGCTCAATCACCAGCGCCGCGCCCATCGCAAGCAACAACGCGAGCAGTCCAAGTATGGTGTAACGCGTCAAACGCTCACGTGCGGGTTCGTAAAGGGTCGAACTCGGAATTCCAATCAACGCGATCAGAGCCGTGTCCCTGACGTGCGCGACTCCATACACGCGCTTGATACCGTCAATCGGACTCGTAAGCTCGACCACATTTGTCTTCACATTTGCGAGTACTGACGAAAGCGGCGCCCAACTCACGTCCATTTCCCTCGGCGCTTCGGAACCCCCTGTCGGTCCCGCAGAACCGAGTCGTCTATAGAGGACCTGACCATCCGAATCCATCACGGATATGATCGCCTCGGGTGAGAGTTCAATGCGACTGAATAGTGTGTTGAACGCGGCGCCATCGATGCGTCCTATAACAGCTCCGCCGGTCTGAATAGGGACAGCAATGATTACGATCGGACGGGACTCATCTATGGTTCGATCCGTCACCACGGTCCATGATCCACGCTCACGCATCTCCGAAACCAGATAATCAGTGAGGGCAGAGGGCAGCGTTTCTCTGAGACTCGGCTGTGACACTATCGTCGTTCCGGCAGAGTTCGTTATCCGCAGATCGAGCCAAAAAGGGCGAGTGCCCACGACGTTTTCGAGATATTGACGAATGGCTGGCGTACGCGTGTCGTTGTCGCCGGCGAGAGCTGCGATCGCATCGAGCGCGCGCTTCTGATCGATGAGCCAGCGTTCGAGCGCGACCGACGCGAGATCCACTTGTTGTTTCACTGAATCGTCCAACTGCGCTCGACTCAATCGCCACATGTTTCTGAGGTCCAGGGCGCCCACAAGGACGAGAGGCACAGTTATCCCCGCCACCAAAAGCAACAGTTTGCCGCGAATGCCCAACTCTAATTTCACTGCGCCATGTCGTGCCGACTCAGTTGTTGAAGAAGAACAGTTGAGAGTATAGCAACCCTGCGTAGGGGGAAACACTCAGCCGAGTACGTGATCTTACTGATTCGGAAAAGGATTGCTGAGGTTAAGATGCTCCACAGATATCGTTTCGGACCCGCAGGAACGAAGCGGTATCTGTGCTCCTAAGCTCAATTTACGTGATTGTGGCTCAAGCAACACGCCTTCGACAACGGCATCGGTCGGTCTGGGGAACTACTTGCTGTTGTGGAAGGCGTGTTTCCCTTTGTAGTTTCCTGGTTGAAAAAGATTTTTAATCCGTGTTCTTATTGGTCGCGGAACCCACCTATTCCGAGGTTCATAGAAACACACAGATTTTTAGAATAGGACACCACCGAAAATCTTACTTCTAAAGACGAATTACTTTTTCAGCAGCCTGCTAGATCTTCTGCATCGTTATCGTGACGATCGGTTTCTCACCGGCCGTGCGATTGTAGGAGACCCAATAGCCCGCGTCGGGATAACGTTTGAGCTGGTACATCGAGCCGTCGGGCTTCGCTTGCAGTTCTTCGCCGAGTACCGCGCTGGCTGATGGCGCACTAGCGTCTCCGCCGAAATAATCGACCGAGATAGCGATGACTTTGCGCTCCTTGTCGTAGTAGATCTGCGCCGACTCGCGTTCAGAGTAGACAAAGAAATCCTGACCCAGGCCACCATCCTTCAGCCGCTCCAGTTTCTTTCTGACTTCGTCAGCGCTCATGCCGATCTGTACGCCACGGTAGTCTTTGAACACCGGGATGTTCGTTTGCAGTGTTTGCGTGTTTGCGTTCGAAACCGACGCGATCACGATAAGCGCGATGGCAGACAACAAAAGTAATGTCGAATAAATGAAGCTCCTTGTTCTGAACAACTTACTAACCTCCTCAACTTCTCCTCATATGTTAAGAGTGTTGCGGATTCGCGACATCAGTGTAATCACTCACGATGCGCGTGATTCTACTGATTCGTGGGTCGTCAGGATTCACTACCATGACTGAGAGGTCAGTCATGAAAGTGGTAGAACAGAACGCGTCAACACCAGGCACGAGCAATCCGATCACGCAAACGATCGCGGCTTTTCCGGTTCCATGGAGGCGCGTTGCGTTCTACATCACTCTCGCGGTGGGCTTTTTTCTGTTGGGATTCGTTCCGATGTGGCTGAAGGTCAACAAGGCGGTTGAGCAGCGCGACGTCGCGCAGCGTGAGCTGCGTCTACGACAGCTTCAGAACAGTCTTGCAGCCGCGATGGTCGATGTTCAGCGAGGCGAGTACGAACGCGCGCGTCAGACCACCAGCGATTTCTACACGAGCTTACGTCACCAGATAGACGCGGGTGACTCGTCGATCTTCACTGCCGCACAACGTGAAAAACTCAAGCCGCTGCTTGCTGAACGTGATCACGTAATCACCTTACTCGCCCGCAGCGATCCCGCTGGCGTCGATCGTATGTTCTCGATTTATTCGACGTACAAGAAGTTATAGCGGGATCACGGCAGCATCTCGCGCGTTTCTGTTAACATATGTGCATTCCAATTTTTCGAGGAGTGTCATATGGAACCAAGGATTGATTTTCTGAAGGTTGGTCAGGGTGCGATCAATGCATTGCTCGGAGTCGAGAAGTATGTTCATTCATCCGGCCTGGAACCAACGCTGCTTGATTTAATCAAGCTACGCGCGTCGCAAATCAACGGGTGTGCATACTGTATCGATATGCACTGGAAGGATCTGCGGGCGTCCGGTGAGACAGAGCAACGGCTTTACGGATTGGATGCGTGGGAGGAATCACCGTATTACTCGGATCGCGAACGCGCGGCGTTGGCGTGGACCGAAGCAGTGACGAACATTCACGACGGGCACGTTTCTGATTCGGTTTTCGAATACGTGCGAAAGTCTTTCACGGAGAAGGAGCTGGCGGATCTAACGCTCGCGATCACGGCGATCAATAGCTGGAATCGTCTGAACATCGCCGCCCGAACCGTTCCCGGAACTTATCAACCAGCCAAGTCACACCGGGCGTAGCCTTTTGAAGATTCAGATCGATCACGGACTGCGCAACAGTTCGTGATCGATCACCGCTGTTTGCGCAAACCCAGCAACACACTAAGGTTGTTGCCCTCGGAATTACTCGTCACCACATCAAGCGAACCGTCGCCGTTGAGGTCAGCGGTGGCGAATCGCCATGCTCCTGGTCCCACCGGTATCGAAGTAGACGGCTTAAACGCGCCGCGTCCATCGCCCGACAGTATGCGGATGCTGTCGCCGGTAGTCGTAACGAGATCCATCGTGGCATCGCCATCGACATCGGCGATGAATAGCCCGAAAAGAGAAACCCCAAAGTCGAATGGAGATCCGTTCGCTTCGGTAAACCCGCCACGACCATCGCCAATCATCACAGTCAATGCACTTATTTCGTGATGAGTTGCGACGATGTCCGCCTTACCATCACGGTTCAGATCCGCAATGGCGGCAAACCAGGGTTCGCCAGTACGGATAGGGAGTCGGTGTGGTGAGAAGCCGCCCTTTCCGTCGGCTAAGAGCAATGTCAACGCGCGACTTAACGGTAGTTGTTCTCTCCGTGATGGTCCAGTCGCGGAAGCCGTGGCGACGATGTCCAGCCAACCGTCGTTATTGACGTCGCCGACGCCGAATGGATACGGGCTTGGACCAACGGGAAACAATTGCGGAGCGCGAGTAAAGTTACCGCGGCCATCTCCGTAGGCGATTGAAATATCGTTATCCGCGTTGTTGCAAGTGATCAGGTCGAGTTTGTTGTCTCGGTTCATGTCGGCGACTGCCAGGCCGTGTGTATGCGGATGTTGGCCCAGCTTCATCACCATCGGAGAGTTCGGCGCCTTCGCCAGACCGCCCTTGCCGTCTCCTGTTAGTAGTGTTACCCCATAACTGTCATGAGAAGTGATGGCGACATCGAGTTTGCCGTCGCCGTTGAAGTCGCCGAGTGCCATATCGCCCGGACCTTCTGTAAGCGTTGTGTTGCTGAGGGCCGCGCCAAACTGTCCGTTGCCTTTGCCCTCGAGGACGGTAATCGAACGAGCGCGCCCAAGCGCCACGACAAGGTCGGGCTTCCGATCGTTGTTCATATCGCCGACCAGGACATTACCCGGTCCTCCCTGAACGGCCACCGGCGACCCCGGAGCGTTAACGAACAATGACTGTTGTGATTGACTTGAAGGCGTATTACCGGGCGGACAGGCGATGAAGAACGACGTCCAGGATGCAGTTAGTAAAAGCGCCAATTGTCCAAAGCGGCTAATCGTCCCCGGTATCTTGATAGCAGAACTCAACGCCCATCTCCTTTCGTCTCGAAGGTAAGACGCTTCGGCGTCACAGTTTCTTCCATCCAAATATTTGACAGGATTGGTCGCCGTTGGTGTCATCGACGTTGCCCAACCCGATCGAAAACACAAACTTCGGCGGCGTTGGTTACGGTGCCGCTTACACACGAATTCCTCAGGCACCGACGCGAATTAGCTTTTCGCAATAGCTGTTACTGCCTTACGCCTTCCGCGTGATCGAATAAATCCTACGGATACACCTGTTGATTGAACTGGTTGAAGACCGTCACGTTGTATGGCGTGTTTATCACCATGCGCCAACCATCGGCCGAATACTGAGATCCCGTGGCGACGTCATCCGGACAAACGCCGCTATACGAAATCGTCATTGGTGAAAAGGACCGCACCGTGGTATCGGTGGCCGTGTGACGCCAATTCGTGTATTCATATCGCGCCGCACCTATCCACTGTTGCATTTGTTGATCGTAATACCAGCAGTCGCCTGCATAACTCGAGTCGTAAGACACAAAGCCCGACGCGCTCGCGACTCTGGGATTCTCTGCACTCGACATGAGCAGAAGCAAAACCAGAATACAGACAATCGATAGTAAGAGTCTCTTTGTTGCTTTGAACATTTTGACCGCTCCTTCTGGCAGGGCTTGTTGAGGGGGGAAGCGGGAGGTTATGCGTTAAGGGAGGTAATTATAGTTCAGTTCCGATTCTTTGGCGAAGCGGCGTCTCGGGGAAGGATCGTCACGGCTGCTTCCTTAATACCGCCGACGAAGGTGGAATTGCCCGCGTTATCAGACAACACCAGCTTGTAGGACCATGTGAGACTGGTGCCACGCACAGGGAGGCGCCGGCAGTAGTGATGCAGTTTGGTCTGTTCTCTGCGTTATCTCCGCGTTCTCTGCGTCTCAGCGGTGAATGTGTAGTGAAAACTTAGCAACCGTAGAGACGCCGAGAGCGCAGAGAGTCGGAACTGCATCACTACCGGCGCCGGCGATCTCGATCCCGATCACGCCTTCTTTGCCGAGGCAGACGCAGACGCTGCTGCCGCACTTCGTTCCTGCTGCATCATCTCGCGCATTGCAGCAATATGGCCCGGCGAGCGCTTCTCAGACCACGCTTCGTAACGTTGGGCCGCCTTTTCGAGGTTCGCCAGGAGGTTTTTCTCGACGAATCGCTTGCGAAATTCCGGGACCACGGGCTTCAGCGCCTCCCACACGCCGAAAAATTCACCGCTGGTCTCAAAGAAAAGATCTTCATGAAGCAGACCGTAATTGAGCAATGCGCACGCCTGTTCCCAGTAGCCGATCACCATGCCAACGTAAGTGCCTTGCTGAGTTCCCCAGGGGGCAATTTGCATCGCCTCGTCGAATGTTTGGGCTCTGTAGTTCTGTTGGAACCAATCGCGAGCCTCGCGAAGCTTGGCCTCACGCCGCAAATCGTAAACTTGCAGGTGTAGTTGTGCTTGTTCGTGCGTTGGTTTTGTTGCCATATGATTTCCTTTCTGCTCTT
>DATEDU010000243.1:0-17583 GCA_035281525.1 Pyrinomonadaceae bacterium
GCACACAGATGTTAAGCCTTGACGTAGTGCCTGAGGAAAGTCTCCGAGGACGTGATTAATATGGGCACCAAACTCGGCCGCTACGAAATCCGCTCAAAGATCGGCGAAGGCGGAATGGGCCAAGTCTATCTGGCTGAAGACGAGCAGCTGCGACGGCAGGTAGCCTTGAAGGTCTTACCGGCTGATCTTGCTGCCAGTCCCGATCGGATGCGCCGCTTCGTCAGCGGGACGAAGCGATGGCTTGGCTGGAAAGGGCTTACGAGGAACGCGACTTTCGACTGGAACATGTGAAGGTGGCCTTTGAGTTGATTCTTTACGCTCGGACCCGCGTTTTAAGGATCTGTTGGGTCGCATCGGTTTGGCCGACTTCATTACTCGCTAATTTACTCTTCCTCTTTTCCATTGCGGCTCCAGCATTTGCGCAAGCGTCCGCGCCGCCGGCTCCGCAGCATTAGCTAGGGACATTCGTGGGTTTTCGTGTTATTTCGTGGATCGTCAATATGTGCTCGTCATTTAGGTCTTCAAATGAAAGTTGACGTCGCACAACTTATTATCAGGACGATCGCGACGGCCGTTCTCTTCGCGCTGCTGCTTTTCCTGCCGGCGGGCACGATCACCTGGTGGGCGGGTTGGGCATATCTTGTGTTGCTGCTTGGCTTCACGATTGGTCTGACTTTCTGGTTGCTGCGATTCAATCCTGACTTGCTTGCCGAACGTCTCACCGGCATCGGTAAGCCTGATCAAAAGTCCTGGGACAAGGTGTTTATTGCTTTGGTGGGTCCGGTGTTCTTCGCTTGGTTGGTTTTGATGCCGCTTGATGCTGTGCGATTTCGATGGTCGCATGTGCCACTGTGGGTTCAGTGGGTTGGGGCGGTGATCTTAATAGCCTCTTTCTACATCTTTTATCTAACGTTTCGTGAGAACACGTATTTGTCTCCTGCCGTTCGCGTCCAGAAGGAGCGAGGTCAGACGGTGATAAGCACAGGGCCGTATCGATACGTGCGTCATCCGTTATACGGTGGGGTCATCCTGTTCACGCTTAGCACTACGCTGTTACTCGGTTCGGGCTACGGCGTTGTTGGTGCTCTGCTATTGAATGTGATGATCGCCTGGCGCGCGGTGCAAGAGGAGCGCGTCTTGCGAGATGAGCTCGCCGGCTATAGTGACTACATGCGACAGGTGAGATACCGCCTCGTGCCTTATGTCTGGTGATGCTTTGCCTTAAAAGTCGGCGAAGCCATGATTGAAATTCATGGATTCATCGGTGGCGATTGGCAGCAGGAAAGTCGGCGAAGCCGACGAATGAAAATAGCCCACCGATTCATCGGTGGGATTGGGGCAGCAGGAAAGTCGGTGAAGCCGACGAATGAAAATAGCCCACCGATTCATCGGTGGGGGATTGGGATGCAACCGTTCATGTAGTCCGTGAAACGGACGACTGAATCCTTTAAAAGTTTTCAGCCGTCCGCTTCACGGACTTCAATTACCTTGCGCTTCACCCCAGCGCTAAAGCGCTGGGCTATTCTCATTCAGTCCGCTTCGCGGACTGACGCTAAGAATTTTTGATGTAAAGCTCTGGTAATGAACGATGATCGTGAAAATCTCACTCCGACTCACCACCGAAGGGCCCGAAAGCGACCGATATTTACCGCAGGAGATCTCACTCCGAATTCACTACCGATGGATCCGAAAGCGACCAGAACTGCAAGTCGAAGATAATAACAGTAGTCGCGGTAATCACGGCCAACTGCGCACTACCACTTAGGCCCAGAAATCCTCCCACCAATAGAACGATCGAATAAACAATTAAGCCAACACGCAGAATTCCATGATAGTACTCGACGCCATCCGCGATTACGTGCCTTAACAACCACCCCAATGCCAACCCAGCAATTGCAATAACGCCAGCCCGAATACTCGAAAAGCCAAGGTAGTCAAAGAGCGACAACGCAGGAAGACTGATCAGCAACACTAGTGTGCGAACCAACGCCCCCGTCCCGAACTCAGTTTCAATCCTTCTAAATCTCTTCAAAAAGCGTGACTCCTCCTGGCTCGTGCTCACCCGAGCGATTGAATCCTAAAATTATCAATGATCGTTAATCGTTAGCAGCAAGGTTTGAGGAAGGTGCACCTAGCACGACTCGAACGCCCGGGCAGCATCACAAGCGGTATGTGAAATCTTGAAATCTATTCGGACTGATTTGAGATGCGCATAAAATCTCCCGCTCGTTTATCAGCCAGTTGCTCTAGCCACTGAGCGGACCCCATTCTCACATCACGTTATGTCACTTCGGAAGAACCACTGTACCTTCAATACTGACGTCACTTCCCGAGTCATTTAACCTCTCTAGCTTCACGTTTCTAAATCCTTGCCCAGCACAGGCCGTGTTGGGAGCGAACCTAATCTTAGCTGCTCCGGCATGAGCAACATGATAAAACGACGGGGATTCCTTTAGTGTCATTGGTGCAGATTGAGCCATATCTGTTAACAGAACTTGTGGCATTGAAAACGCAGCGCTCTTTGGCAAACTCACAACCATTAAGCTATGACCAACTTTTGAATTGAACCGGGCGATACGAAGAATCTCTTTTTGTAAGTATTTCGCAACGGGCTCTGGTCCAGTCTTCCGTTCAAAACATCTGCGGATCTTCCGTCGCAATTGGACAAGTTCCTTTGCAGTAAATGTTTGACCGTAGCTCATCACGTTAAAGCTGGATTGGGGGGGGCCAATTGTGTACTTCACTGAAAACTCTTCCTCAGCTTCATTCAACCAATTATCATTTTCGTCGAGGGCGTTTGAGACGGAGCAGATAATAGGCGAAACGAACGTTTCATTGCTCGGTCGGGTCCATCCGATGCAGGCAAACGCATGTCTTTTTATTCTCCTGCTATAACGTATTTTCTGGAACTCTGTCGTAGCCTGTTGCGCAAGTGAGTTAACAGCATCAGATAGAGATTCGGTCCTAGCGGTGACTAGAGCCTGGGTCAACCATTCATCCATTGGCACGTTGCCCATTTTTGCCAACCCCGTATACGCAAAAGCCGCGCGCCCACAAAAGAGCACCGCCTTGTTCGTCTCATCACTTAGTACCCCATTGCCTCGCGTAAGGCGACGGTCTGAAACTTGAACGGCGTAATCTCCAGAAACAGCGCTGAGAATAAGAGTCATAACATGTCTTCGTGCGAACCGTTATTATAGGCAAGTACCACTCAACCACTGAACCGCTTACGGTAGTCAGCGCTCTCACCACTCAACTAAATTGGAAGCCCTACTTACCGCTTAAGTTCATTGATGCGCAGTTGAGTCATGAGAGCGCTGACTACCGTTAGCGGTTCAGTGGTTGAGTGATTTTTGCTCGAGCGAACTTGTACTATGTGATTACCTGCAACGAAAAGGCACTACTCCTTTGTAGAATCCAGCACAACTTTAGAAGAATGTGAGACCGATTGTGTTATAGGCGGGCACTCCACCTGTCCGTCGCGTCGATGCGGGTGAAACAATCTTTGAGACGATTGTGTTAGTCAAAACACCCAAACCTCACACCTGGGACTCGGACAGGAAAAAGACCGAAGCATTGAGAGAAATGAAATCCTGTCGCGGGTGATGAGACGTGACCAAATCGGTTCTTCACGCCGTTAGGAGTGAGATGTTTATAGACCGCGCAGACAACTGATACCGGGCGCCGTTCGGAGGAGCGGAGCGCGAGTTGCGGCGGTTAAATCCAGCTTCATTCCGCTCCTCCGAACGGCGCTAGAGGAGCTGCGGTGTTGCCTCTATAAACATTTCACCCCTACGGGGTTGAGAAGGACCGAGGAGCTGCGGTGCAACCCTCTATAAACGATCACCCTGCGGGCTTATCCGGCCAATCCTACGGAGATCTAAGGAATTCCTTTCGACAATTGGCCGAATCCATATTGAATCCGCGGAATTCCATGCCCATTTCGTGATTACCGTGATGAAAGTTCTTTCGGTATTGGAAATCCACCACAATTGAACATTTTAGCTACTCGTCCGGTAGCGCGTGCTACTAGGCATGTTGCGAGTCGGTTTTAGCTTCCGCACGAGCTGAGGCCGACTCGCCAACTCTCATTCTTCCCTCAGGCTCGCGTCGCCACGCGATGCACAATCTTGATGAGGATTCGAACCCGGCCTTGAAAAGGCCGGGCTAAGATCATGCGACGCTACCCGTCGCATTCGCTAGACCCAAGTGGTCCTCCTCCATTGCGATAAACAATTCGCGCCGGACAAGTCAAAAGACGAAGCTCTTTACTCAAGCTTGCCGAACCAGCCGCGACGCTCGGCCCATTTCGCCATCTCTAGTACAGGCGATACGGTAAATGCAGCGGCTACGATGAGTATCCAGTCACTCGCCGGCAGCCCGATAGTTCCGAACAGCCTTTCCAGAAGCGGTACGTACAGAATTAGTGCGAGCATAATCAGTTCCCACGCGATCGCTAAGTTGAGCCACTTGTTTGCGAAAGGCTCGCGTAACACTGAGTGTCGATCAGAGCGGAAGTTGTACGCTTTGAAAAACTGTATTAAAACCAGCGACACGAATGTCATCGTCATTGCCTCGTCCACGCTCCGGCCGGAATTCAATGCCCAGACGAACAAACTCAGGTTAACAATCGTCGACCAAATTCCTCCGACCAGCATCAGTAGAACTACGGGCCGCGTAAAGATGCCGCTTCGCTGGTCGCGTGGCGGTCGTTTCATGAGGTCGCTTTCGGGCGGATCGACAGCCAGGGCCAGCGCCGGCAAGCCGTCTGTGGCCAAATTGACGTAAAGAATTTGCACCGCGCTTAAGGGAAGAGGCAGACCCGCAAGTGTTGCTCCCGCCATTAACCCGATCTCGCCGACGTTAGAGGAGAGCAGGTACATAAGATACTTCTTGATGTTGCTAAAAATGCCGCGACCTTCCTCGACCGCCGCCACGATTGAAGCGAAGTTGTCGTCGATGAGCGTCATCGCCGCGGCTTCTTTGGAAACATCCGTGCCGGTGATTCCCATGGCGATTCCGATATCCGCTTTTTTTAGCGCCGGAGCGTCATTCACTCCGTCACCGGTCATAGCGACGACGTGGCCCTTTTCCTGAAGTGCCGTAACCACGCGCAGTTTATGAGCAGGCGAGACGCGAGCGTATACCTCTATGTCTTCGACACCCTTTCGAAATTCTTCCTCGTCCGTTATCTCAAGTTCCGCGCCCGTAACGACGCGACCACTTTTCAACACTCTGAGCTCCTGACCCACGGCGCGCGCCGTTAAAGGATGGTCGCCGGTAATCATTACAGCTTTGATTCCGGCCTCCTCACATTTTTCAACCGCCTCGCGAACCTCTTGTCGCGGCGGATCAATCATCCCCAACAGACCCAGAAAGGTCATCTCGCGTTCCGCGTCTTCGATAGCAGTGTTGGGCTTGGTTGCGACGGCCAGTACTCGCAATGCCTCGCTTGCCATTTCCTGTGCGGCTGTCAGAATCTCGGCCTTTCCTCCACCGGTCAGCGGTACGACGCCGCTTTCGCACAACCGGCGTGTGCATGAGTCGACGATGGTTTCCGGCGCGCCCTTCGAGTAAGCCACCGCGCCGTCCGGTGACTCATGCATCGTAGTCATGCGCTTAGTCTCGGAAGTGAAAGGAATTTCGCCAGTGCGTGGGAACTGTGAATCGAGGTCGACCTTATTTAAGCCGGCTTTGGCAGCCGCCACGATTATTGCGCCCTCCGTGGGGTCGCCTTCTACACGCCAGCGATCTTCTGCGCGTGTGAGATGCGCGTCGGAGGCCAACGCCGCACCGCGTAACATCATGAGTAACGGTTCGGTCGGCTGGATCATTGACCCGTTTTCCGAGAACGAACCCTGCATCTCGTAGCCCGCACCGGAGACTTCCAGAATTTTTCTGTCCACGAAAAGCTTGCGGACAGTCATCTCGTCTCGCGTTAATGTGCCGGTCTTATCTGAGCAGATGACGGAAGTGCTGCCGAGCGTCTCGACGGCCGGCAAGCGGCGTACAAGCGCATTGCGGCGAACCATCCGTTTGACGCCGAGCGCGAGCGAGATGGTGACGACTGCGGGAAGTGCTTCGGGGACCACGGCGACCGCCAAAGCTACGCCGAAGATCAGCATTTCGATGAAAGGCTGACCGCGAAATAATCCGAGAGTGACGATGACCAGTACGACCGCGAATGCGGCTCGCGCCAGCGACTTGCCGATCCGGTCGAGATTCTCCTGCAAAGGTGTCTTCACGGTCTCGACCGCTTCGAGCATGCGCGCGATCTTACCGAATTCAGTTGCCATTCCAGTTGCAACTACGACTCCTTTTCCGCGCCCGTAGGTCACAGCCGTGCCGGCGTAAGCCATGTTGATCCGATCTGCCGTGGGCAATTGTTCCTCTGCGAGAGCGTTAGCGTGCTTCTCAACCGGCGTCGACTCACCAGTCAATGCAGCCTCAACTGTTTGCAGATTGACTGCCTCGGCCAGACGCGCATCGGCGGCCACTTTATCTCCGGTAGCGAAAAGAATGATGTCGCCTGGAACAAGATCTCGCGCAGGAAGTCGCTGTTCACGGCCATCGCGGATAACAGTTGCAACAGGCGCGGCCATTTCACGCAGTGCTTCGATGGCGCGCTCCGCACGATATTCCTGCCAGAAACCGAGTACTACGGCGAACAGAACGATCACAGTGATGGCTATGGCCTCAATCCCGTGACCAAGAAAAGCCGACAACGTCGTAGCGGCGAGTAGGATGACGATGAGAACGTTTTTGAATTGATCAAGCAGGATGTTCCATGGTGATACTGCTTTCGAAGCCTGAAGTTCATTGGGGCCGACGTCGAGCAGACGTCGAGCGGCTTCGTCTGTCGTTAGTCCGAGGAGCGGGGCATTAAGCTTCTCGGAGGCTTCGGCGACAGTCAGCACGTGCCATGGCGTGCCCGCCTCAACGTCAAACTTTTTTTGAGTAACAGAGTCGACCGACATTGATACCCTCTGCGCGCCGCATGAGCCGCAAAAGGTCTTGGTCATTGAGCGGGGGTTCTTGCTCTACCCAGTGCGCCGGGTACCTAAATCAGATACCGTGTTGACGGCCTCACTGGACCACTTAGGCAGGCGACCTACTCCCCTTTCGAGTGCAATTATTCTACAACCGAACATACGTAATTTAAAAATATGTGTCATCGATAGTGATGCAGTTATTCTCATTCACACCGGGCTTCAGCCCGGTGCTCCTTAGGTGAAAGTGGGCGGAAACCGTTTAAACGGTTTCATTTCGGAAAGAGTCGCAAATCACCGGGCTGAAGCCCGGTGTGAATGAGACTGGCTAACACTTGCGACACTACGCGTCTCATCAGAGCCTGTAGTAGGTTTACAACTTAACTCGTGTGTGAGGACAAAAGCTTGAGAGAATATTGGGCGCGCGACGCTCTGGGGTACATCAGGAATCACGGTCTTCCCGCTCTCGGGCTTTTGTTATCTCTTGGCTTGGTAGCGGCCGCCGGTTGTCTATTCCTCTTCCTTTACCTGGCAGTCGAAATGAAAGCGGGAAACACGCGGCAATTCGACGAATCGGCATTAGCACTCCTCAACCAATTCGCTTCGCCGCGGCTAACCTTTTTCATGCGCATAATGACTTATCTGGGTTCGAACGGGTTCCTCATTTTCCTAGGCACGTACGTAGTTATTGCTTTTGCCCTGGTGCGTTGGAAACGAGCGATGGTCACATTTCTGGTTACCATGGCTGGCGCCGCCGTATTGAATTCCACGCTCAAGATGATATTCGGCCGCGCAAGACCGGAGCCCTTCTTCGGCATTCTGCCGCCCGCGTCTTATAGCTTTCCGAGCGGGCACGCTCTGTTCTCTTTCTGTTTCTACGGAGTGGTCGCTGCTGTGATAACAGCTCGAATTAGAGGAACAGGTAAGCGCATCGCGATCTGGATCGGTGCGTTTGTTCTGGTGATACTTATCGGACTTTCTCGCGTTTATCTGGGAGTTCACTATCCGAGCGATGTCGTGGCCGGGTACGCAGTTGGATTCGTGTGGGTGATGGTCGTGGCTTCCGCAGACCGTATTATGAGACGCGAATAGATTGACAAATAGATTCACATGAGACGCGAATAGATTCACATGAGACGCGAATACATTCGCATTCGACCCTTCGTGCTCTTGCGCAATATGTATGACGGAGTTTGAAATTCTGCTCTTGGTAGTGCTGAACGACGAATGTGTTGGTGCACCCGGCACGACTCGAACGTGCGACCCCCTGATTCGTAGTCAGGTACTCTATCCAGCTGAGCTACGGGTGCATGGAAGCGGGGTAAATTGAGGTAAATAGTAAATGGTAAATGGTAAATGGTCAAAAACTGAGGTTAGGTCTTAGGTCTTTGGTTTTTGGTCTTTGATAAATCCTTTGGCGTCATTAAACATCGAAGACCAAAAACCAAAGACCTAAGACCCAAGACCAAAACACGAGGTCAAAGTTAAAAAGTACAACCTCCGTTAGCGTGCGAAATAGCCGGGGCGGGTGCGCGCTATCAAATCAGGGTGCGTGACCTCAACACGTATCTCATGCCATCGACCATCCTTGGGACGATCAACCGGCGCCTGGTAGGCCACCGTGTAAAGAGTCCTCAGATTCGCCGCTACCTCAGCATACAGCCGAGCCATCTGGTCGAGACGATTGATCTCCGTCAGCCGACCTCCGGTGCGATCGGCAACACTCTGAAGTCGGTTTCGAGCAGCTGCATATATCCCCGTGATATCAGGCCCAGGCAGCGGCAGACGCTTTGGATCTCCGGACGGCAGCGCCAGAGGATAAATCGTTACTCCCAGACGGTCGGCGTGGTTGAGAACCTCGTTGAGCGAAGCACTCGCTTGCGGCTTGATCGCCGCAAGCGCTTCTGCGTCAGTCTGAGCACTCGCCACAACGCGTCGATCCTGATTTCGCATCTCCGTATCGAGACCATCTGTCAGCGTCACAATCGCTTTGCGTCGCTTGCCTTCCTTTTCCAACTCCTTTAATGCGTACTTCAGCGCGTCGTAAAAATAAGTTTCGCCGGCGCCATCGGCGATGTCGATCGCATACGCGGACTGTCGCCGATCGGTCGTGAAATCGCTAACCTTTTTGATCTTCGCGTTGAACTGAACCACCGCCACGCGATCGTCCGGCGCCAGCGCATCGAGAAAGCGAGTACTTGCCAACTTCAACTGCTGGCGAAAACTGACGGTCGAACCTGACATGTCGAGCAACAGAACCAGGCTGAAAGGCGCGAAAGCCGGCTCGAAGGACGAGATCGACTGTTTGACCCCGTCTTCATAGACGGCGAAGTCATTGCGGGAAAGGGAAGTGACGGCGCGCCCTTGTTGGTCGACGACGCCGATGTTGAGTTGCACGAGGGAGACGGTGGTACGGATAGTTTCGTCGTCCTGAGCCTTGCTGGCGGTGGCTGTACCGAAACACAGCAGCGCGCACGCGACGGAGAGGAGTAGCGCGCGTGTTAAAAACAGACGAAAGACAGCGTTTACGGGACTTTCGAATCGCATTTCAGAGAGAAGTATGCCTGCCGGGTTCGGTTTTTTGCAATTGGGGTGCATGGCTGTCCGGTTCAGGTTAACTCGGACGCGAGAAGTGTAGTGAGTCGTTGCTTGACGGGTAGTGGTAAACTCCCCGAACCTCATCTCAAATCAAGGAGGCCGCCTCACTGTATAGGCCAAATTTTTGTTCTGAATGCGGAGCTAAGATCCTTCGGCTGCACTGGCGCGTGTGGAGCAGTCGCCGATTCTGCGACGACTGTGCAACGCGCTTGCGCAAAGTGCGTTGGACCACCCCATTCCTGGCCGCAGTCGTGCTGCTGTGCATTGGTATGGTTGCCGGTCGCGCAGGCCGTCCAGCGCCGCCGCCTCTGATCATCGAGCGGCAGGCGAACTCGTCTCTTGACAATGATGATGCTGATGATAACCCAGAAGATACAGATATATCGTCCACGAAAGAAGGCTCCTCAGACACTAGCGGACAAGGACGCTCACCAGATTCCGAATCGGCAATGGCGGAAGAGATCGAATACACCTGCGGCGCCCGAACAAAGAAGGGCACGCCATGTTCGCGTCGTGTGTATGGCCCGGTGCGATGTTGGCAGCACAAAGGCAAGCCAGCCATGCTGCCGCAGGAGAAGTTGAAAATGTCCGACAAACTTTAGTTTGTCGTTGTAGGTTCGGTGGATTGAACGAAGACATGATGAGTAAGCCGCCGACGCAGAACGACAAACTAAAGTTTGTCGTTGTAGGTTCGGTGGATTGAACGAAGACATGATGAGTAAGCCGCCGATGCAGAACGACAAACTAAAGTTTGTCGGACATACGGCAACACTTTACTCTCATCCCCAACCCTCGTAAGATGCGGGCGGCACCCCATTAAAACCATACAAATCAACTTCTTCAGGGAGGGGAAGATGAATCCCAGATCTCTATCGGCTGCGAGGCGAACCTCAACTTACATCTCCGTCGCAATCTACATTTTGTTGCTAGCCCTTTTCGGAGCGACCGGCAGCGCGCAAAACAATTCCAGTCCACAGAAACAACCGGCAGCACAAAAGAAGCTTAACGGCGACAATCATGCGGGGTCATCGAAGGCGAGTACGCGATCAGGAGCGGCGAAGACGGCTGACACAACCGCCACCGCCAACCTCTACACAAACAAGATCCGCGAGTACACCACCGAAGACTACTTCATGACAGAGCTCGTCGATCACCTCCCTCTCTCAGACAAGGTTCCCTCGCCAGACAAAGTGATCGGCTACGTTATCGGCACTCCGAACAAGCTCACCTATACAAAGGACATCTATCGTTACTATCGCGAGCTTGCGAAGGCGTCCCCCCGAATCCGAGTCTTCACCGCGCCCGAACGGTCCGAAGAAGGTAAGGAACAACTTCTGATCGCTGTCGGCGAAGAAGGTGCCTTGGCGAAACTCGATCGATACAAAGACGTGACCGCGAAATTAGCCGACCCTCGCGGGCTCAGCGATGCCGAAGCGCAAAAATTAATCGGAGAAGGCAAAGCTTTTTACTGGGCATCCGGATCGATCCATTCTCCCGAAACCGGCTCACCTGAAATGCTAATGGAGCTCGCGTATCGACTCGCCGTTCAGGAAACACCTTTCATTCAGGCAATCCGAAAGAATCTGATTGTGTTGATTACTCCGGTGCTCGAAGTCGATGGCCGCGACCGGATGGTCGATGTTTACAACTACCGCAAAGCTAACGAGGGCAAGAACCCTCCGCCACTTTTGTACTGGGGCAAATACGTTGCGCACGACAACAATCGCGACGGGCTTGGGATGGCGCTCGCACTCACGCGAAACATGATGAAGACCTTCCTGGAATACCATCCGCAGGTGCTTCACGACCTACACGAGTCTGTACCTTTCCTTTATACGTCGACGGGGACTGGGCCTTACAACGCGTGGCTCGATCCGATCACGATCGACGAGTGGAACCTTCTCGCTTATCACGAAGTTGAGGAGATGACTAAAAGAGGCGTGCCCGGAGTCTGGACGCACGGTTTTTACGACGGCTGGGCGCCTAATTACATGTTCTACGTCGCTAACGGTCACAACAGCATCGGCCGTTTTTATGAAACATTCGGCAACGGCGGCGCCGACACGATGGACCGCACAGTCAACCAGCAAGCGCGACGCGATTGGTACCGGCCGAATCCACCTCACCCAAGAGTCAAGTGGTCGCTGCGCAACAACGTCAACATGCAGCAGTCGGGAATTCTCCTGGCCATGCATTTTGTGGCTACGAACAAAGATCGCTTCCTGCAGAACTTTTATCTGAAGAGCAAACGAGCGGTCGCGAAAGCAAGCAACGAAGGTCCCGCTGCCTACGTCATTCCGTCTGATCAGTCGCGGCTAGTCGAAGCTGGCGATATGGTGAACCTGATGCGATTGATGGGGATTGAAGTCCATAAGGCGGACAAGGAAATAGCCGTGGGCGATAAGAAGTTTCCGGCCGGCTCGTACGTCGTGCGCATGGACCAGCCATACTCTCGTATGGCAGACATGATGCTGGATACGCAGTACTACAACGTCAACGACCCACGACCTTACGACGATACAGGTTGGACCATGGGTGCGCTGCGCAATGTGAAGACTGTGCGAGTGACCGACAAAGCCATTCTACAGTCGCCCATGACTATGCTTGCGGCAGACGCTCGCGTGCGGGGAGCGATTACCGGAGCTGCCGCGCCGGTCGCCTACATCATCAATCACAATACTGAAAACACGCTCGCCACCCTGCGGTACAAACTAAAAGACGTGAACATGAATGCGGCCGAGGATGCATTCAAATTTGGCGAGCGGCAATTTAATGCTGGTTCTTTTGTGATTAAGACAGAAGGAAATACCGGCGATTTACGGCAGCGTCTCGAGTCTGCTGTCGTCGACTTGGGATTAACAGCCGTCGCCGTTGAAAAACTTCCTGACGTAAAGATGCACAATTTGGCGGCCCCTCGAATAGCCATCCTGCACACGTGGACCAGCACACAGAACGAGGGTTGGTTCCGCATCGAGTTCGATCGGCTGCAAATCCCTTATGCTTATATTTCTGATCAGGTGGTTCGGAACACTCCAAATCTGCGCGACAAGTACGATGTGATCGTATTTCCACCCTTGAACGGCTCAGCTCAGGCGATCGTCAACGGGGTACCCATGCGCGGCGACCCGATTCCCTGGAAGAACTCCGAGCTGACACCGAACATCGGACTGTCGCCCGATCAGACCGACGACATTCGCGGTGGAATGGGATTGCAGGGTGTATTGAACTTGCAGAAGTTCGTCAACGATGGCGGGCTGTTTATCGTCATCACGAACAATTCGCGTATTCCAATCGAGTACGGAATCACGTCGGGAGTTACGATTCAAGAGCCTCGGCAGTTGCAAGCGCGTGGTTCGATCTTCAATGCACAGTTCAGCGATCGCAAGAGTCCGATCGCATATGGCTACGATGAGACGTTGCCGATCTACTTCAACCAGGCGCCGCTGTTTCAGATCGCAAGTCAAACCGGTGGCGGAGGCGGCGGTGGCGGTCAAGGTGCGGCACCTGAAGGTAGACCTTCGGGTCGAGGAACGCTCACGGACGCCGACATCATTCAGGCGATGCCGCAGCCCGCGCCGGCTGCGCCACGTCCATCTCCTCGTCCAGGAGAAGAGCAATTAACGGAGGAACAGCGACGCCAGTTGGGCGCGTTTTACACGCCGCCTGCGCAGCGACCGCGCGTGGTGTTGCGATTCGCGTCTGATGAAAAGAATTTGCTGGTAAGCGGGATGTTGGCGGGCGGCTCAGAGTTGGCGAACGCGCCGGCCGTGATTGATGTCCCGGTCGGTCGCGGACACGTTGTGTTGTTTGCGAACAATCCCATGTGGCGACATCAGACGCAGGGGAGCTTCTTCCTGCTCTTTAATGCGGCGCTGAATTACAACGCGTTGGATACGGAACGCGCCGAACCACCCCGGCGAAGAGATACAACCGCAGAAGAGGATGATCAATAGTTAGCGAAGTTTGAGGACAAGAAAAAACGATGTTAACCTTCATGGCGGAATTGGAGGATATCCATTGCAAACTCTTGAACTGAGAGAAGAGGCGATTTTCTCACCCCTGCTTCGCCGTTACACTCTGGAAGAGTTTTGGGCTCTACCCGATCCGCACAACGCCTCTCACTACGAACTGATTGGAGGATATCTATTTATGGTTCCCCCACCTGAACCACCTCACGATGATATCGATGCGCGTTTGAATAAGTCACTGATGCGCTTTCTAATTTCGAATGATTTAAAAGGCGACGTGCATCATCCACAGGCGGCCATCTATAAAGAAGCATCTGGCGGCACGTATCTGGAGCCTGACATGATGTACGTTTCTGCCGAACTCCGCGAGCGGATGGAACGCAAACGTACCTCCGCCGACATCGTCTTTGAATACTCATCAAGAAGCACTGCCGTCTACGATCGCACCACAAAGGCTGATACCTATCTCGCTCTGGGCGTTCGCGAGCTGTGGCTCGTTGATTCAGACGCTGTAACTATTGAAGTGCGCTACGCGACGACGCACAAAGGGCGACCAGCTTGGGAGGCCTGGATATTCTCACCAGGCGATGTGGCCCAGTCGCGAGTGTTACCGGGCTGGAAAGTTTCAGTTGATGAACTATTTCAAGGATTAGTCTAATTCAACTTACCTTCGGTTTTTAAATGCGTCATACAAATCTGTGTGGCGGCTGGTTAACGGAATTCGCCGGCCATCAATGAACAGATGCCTCACGTGTGTGCGCGTCTCGAGCAGGTCGCCGTCCGTCACGACGAGGTTCGCCATCTTCCCCACATCGATTGACCCAAGCCGATCGGCGACGTTCATGATTTGAGCCGGATAAAGAGTGACTGCTTTCAAGGCCTCAGCCTTAGGCAGTCCAAATGCCGCAGCCATCCCGGCATAGAAGGGCAAGTTCCGAACATTCGCGCCGCTGTCGCCACTGGAGATGGCAAAGCGCACACCCGCTTGTTGCAGCTTCGCAGCGCTTTCGTAGAGCGTGTCGTAAAACTCGTCCTCGCTCGACGGTAAATCAAGAATGCTCGTGAGGATCACCGGCACCTGCTTCTCTTTCAAAAACGCTGCCATTTTCCACGCATCCTCGCCGCCGAGAATGATGGGCTTCAACTTCATCTCTTCGGCAAATCTAATAGCACCACGAATGTCCCTTTCCCTGTCGGCGCGCAGAATTACCGGCCGCTCGCCGCGAACGTAGGGGACGAGCGATTCAAGCGCGATGTCCTGATCGGGACGCGGAAGAGTTCTGTCTTTTGCATATGCGTCCTGAGCTCGGCCATACGCTTCAGCATCGCGCAGCATCTTGCGAATCTGATTGAGCTGGCGATTTGCTGTGGCCAGCGCTTCCGCCAGGTTTGGCGGTTGTTGCGGCGCAAAGAATCCACCAAAGCCGCCGCCTCCGCCAGCGCGAGGATAGTTAATGACCAGCGCCGCGTAAGGTATGACGGCCATTTCGAACTGATTTGTGCCGGCGAGGTTGATGACGGTCGCTTGGCCTGAGATCAATCCGCCTACCGGCAAGGTCACGGCGTTGGTAACGCCGTCGACTCGCGTAACGCCTACGTGAGCGCTGTGGGGGTTAATTGCAAAAATCGCTTTCGCATTCGGATTCAGATCGCCAACCTCGGCAGTGTCGACCGTACCGGGAGCTCCCTGGCCCACCTCAACCAAGCCAAGCGAGGTTCCCGCGTCGATCATTCCCGGATAGACCCATAGACCTCGGCCTTCGATGACTTGAGCGCCGGCGGGAACGTTCACTGACGCACCGACCGCTTCGATTTTGCCGTCGCGAATCACAACAGTGCCGTTGTCGATGTCCGCGCCGCTGACGGTCACAATGTGCGCGTTGCGGATCGCGTAGACTCCGCGAGGATAGTTGACGCCGTGTTGTGTCGTCGGCTCGCCAATCTGTTGCGCAAAGGAAGTTGATGCAGCCAATAGAAAGATTGCTGAGAGGATTAGCGGCTTCGCCGCCGCCCCGTGCGGAAAGCCTCCGGCTTTCCGAGAGTAAGCAAATAATTTTTCCCCGAGGCTGCGCCTCGGTGCGCGAGGCGTAGCCTCGCGCAGAAATCTCGACAACAGTTTCCGGAAAGCCGAAGGCTTTCCGCACGGAGGAGCGGCAGAGCCGCGATCCGCATCTCCCTGTCTCCGTTTCTCCCTGTCTCCGCGTCTTGGTCTCATGGCTGGTCCTCTCCTTCCCATTGATCATCGTCCGCATTGGTTGGCCGGCGACGGCGTGGTGCCTGAGGCGATACACCACTTTGCGGCGGACGGTTAGGTTCAGCCTGCTCGAGCTGCGCTCGCTCTTTGAGAAAATCCGCTCGCCGTGCTAAATCCTGCTGGCGATCGAAGAAAATCTCACCATCAACAAAGGTCGTTTCGACGCGCGAGTAAACACTCAGCGGATGACCATTCCAGATCGCCAGATCAGCGTCCTTGCCAACTTCAATCGACCCGACTCGATCCTGAATGCCGAGTTGCCAGGCGGGGTTCCACGTGATCGTCTTGAGTGCTTCCTCTTCACTCAGGTCGCCGTACCGCATTGCTTTGGCCGCTTCGATGTTCAGACGACGAGCGCGTTCATCAGAGTCAGAGTTCATCGACACTTTCACGCCCGCTCGAGTCATGATGGCTGCGTTGTAAGGTATCGCGTCATAAGCCTCGATTTTGTATCCCCAGTTGTCGGCGAAAATGGACGCGCCGGCGCCGTGCTGTGCAATCTCCTTCGCTACCTTGTAGCCTTCGAGCGTGTGCTGGAAAGTTTTGATCTTGAATCCAAACTCATCCGCGACGCGGATCAACATCAGAATCTCGTCCGCGCGGTAACAGTGAGCGTGCACGAGACGCTTGCCTTCTAATATTTCGACCAGCGGCTCGAGTTGGAGGTCGCGCCGCGGCGGCATGAGATTCTGCTGACGGCGACCACTTGCAGCACGGTACTCATCCCAGCCTTTCTTATAGTCGCGAGCTCTTGTAAAAGCGTCTCTGATCACTTCTTCCACGCCCATGCGTGTTGCAGGATAGCGACGCGGTTGGCCGGGTTGAGGACTGAAGTTCGAGCGTTTCGGATTCTCACCGAGCGCGAACTTGATGCCCGGCATAGCGCCCGGGAAGATGAATTCTTCAACCGGGCGGCCGTACTTGATTTTTACTACTGTGTTCAATCCACCAATCGCGTTCGCAGAACCATGGAGCAGGTTCAGAGCCGTTACACCACCAGCCAACGCGCGGTAGAGATCGACGTCGTTTGTATTCAGAGCGTCGCGCGTGTGGACCATGGAAGTAACAGAGAGTGATCCTTCATTAATCGCGTCCAGCATCGAGTGTGAGTGGCAGTCGACAATGCCTGGCATCACAAACTTGTTCGCGCCGTCGATGACTCGCGCGTTAGCACTCGCTTTCAGATTCTTACCGACGGCGGCGATTTTGCCTTTACGTATCAGCACATCTGAGTTGGTGAGCGTGCCGCGCGTGACCGTGAGGATAGTCGCGTTGCGTATCAGGGTTTCCGTCGGATCGCCGCGATCCTGTGCGTGTGTTGCGGGTAGCGCAAGGCCCGCAATTAGCGAGCAGACAATTAGATTAATAATTAACCGTTTCATTGTGGTCGCCTTTACCAAATTGTTCACTCCGTAGGAGTGAGATGTTTATAGATTAAATGTCCAACATTAAGATCTTACGCACCGTTCGGCGGAGCGTATTGAACGGAGTGAACTTTCAACTTGATTCCGCTCCGCCGAACGGTGCGAAAAAACCCGCATCGTGTCCAGGGCTATAAACATCTCACCCCTAACGGGGTGAAACGTAAACTGATTGCTTATAAACCTGGCGTTGGGGATGGCGTTGGTTCGGCCGGGGCGCCGGCGCGGGTGCCGGTGAACGAACCCGGCGCACGCCCTACCACATTAACCGTCCCGTGCATCTCGTTCCCCGTAACTTTCCCCGCGAAAGTTGCCTCAGCCGTCCGACCTTCAAACGTAGTCGGAACGGTAAA